>ONNS01000012.1 GCA_900319275.1 uncultured Eubacteriales bacterium | reverse complement strand
AACGAACGCCGCTGGGCTGGCGCCCAGCAAGTGAGGCGGGACAAAAAGCGCCGAAAAGGGGTGCTCACAGGCGGCAGGTGTTCAAGTCCCCTCACCCTATGTGTATTCGCGCACCCATTGGGCCACGACGTTGCGGCAGATCGGATCTCCCAGCTTTGTCATGGTCAGGATCACAGTGTCTTCGTCCCGGCTGAGCGCCGAGTAAAGCTGTTCGAGCTGCAGTTGAAACTTGTTGCCGAGAGCGAAGCGGCGCTGAAGCGCGGCGGCATTTTCACGGCCTTTGAGCACACCGATGATCGGCGTCTCGCTGTTCAAAAGCTCCTCAAGCGCATGTCGAAATTCGGGTATCAGCAGTTCATAGCCGCCGATCTCATCGAGCAGGGCAAAGCTGTAGTACGGCGCTTCGTTCAACAGTCGGACGCCCTCGCTGCGGAAAACCTCGTTGTCACGCACGGGCGGGTCGACGCTGTAGTCTAAAAACCGCAGCGGTGTATAGCCCTCGACACCGCCAAGTGCGGCGGCGGGCAGCAGATCGTAGCCGAGCACACGGCCGCTGCTGTCACACTCGCGCACGGTTGCAAGACCGCCCGCAGTCTGCAGCATCCAGCCCAGTTCTTCACGCAGCAGCGTCGTCTTACCGATGCCCGAGGGGCCGGTCAGAAACAGATGTTTTTTCATCCTTTTACCTCCAAGCGCCCGTCGTCTGTCATGCCGGGCGTATCAGTGAAAACCGGAATAAGCGCGGGATACTGGCGAGTATGATTCGTCTGCCCCGAAGAAGGAATAAAGCCGCTCCGGAGAAAAATCGCATGTTCTTCCATTGACCGGCAACCGCTTTGATAGTATACTGGAAAAAACAAAGAAACAGAGGATAGGAACGTGGAAGAAAAAACACCCGGCGAGCTGCTGCAAAAAATCCTGCTCGGTGTTGTGCTGGCCATGCTGGCGGTTGTTGCGGTCTGTACCGTACTGATCGTCAGGGAAGGCAGAGAGCCGGCAGTGGAAACCGAGCCCGGTGTGATCATCATTTCAGACGAGACGCCGGTGCCCCAAATGACGGTTAACCCGCAGCCGACGCACCCGGCTGAGCCGTGCGAGCATAGCTGGGAAGATGGTGTATGCACGCGCTGCCAGGAGCGCTGCCCGCATCTGAGGCACGATGCGGAAAGCCGCGTATGTGCTGTATGCGGTGAAACAGTGCTGCATAACTACGTCGGCGGGCAGTGTACGCGCTGCGGCAGCGACGCGGGATTGATCGACGATATTATAGACGCTGGGCTGGCCGGCGGTGCGACGCAGCACGGTAAATTGGAAAAGCTGCCGTACACCTATGAAAATGAATCCGGCGTGACCGTACGCAAGACCTTGAGCGTTTACCTTCCCTACGGCTACGATCCGCAAAAGCAGTATCCGGTTGCGCTGCTGATCCACGGGCTCGGCGGCAGGATGGAGACCTGGATGGAGCAGTCGTTTTCCTTCGGTACGATCAGAGTGCGCGGCATCGATGTGGTCGACCGGCTGATCGAGGAGAACCGGATCCCGCCGGTGCTGATCGTCAGTATGGAAACCCCGGGGCTGTCCGGCAGCGCTTCCTATGATCTGCTGGTGTCCCGTGTGAGCAAGGAAATCCGGACCGGCGTACTGCCAACGGTATGTTCGAACTATTCGACCTTTGCAAAGGACAGCACGGCCGTGGGCATTGCCGCGGCACGCGAACACTTTGCCATGATCGGGGCATCGGACGGGGCTTTATATACCGTGGAGTCCGGGCTGCGCGATAATCGGGACCTGTTCGGCGTGTACGCCCCGCTCTCAGGGCTTGACATCGGCGAGGACATC
This sequence comes from uncultured Eubacteriales bacterium, assembly GCA_900319275.1. Classification (GTDB taxonomy): domain Bacteria; phylum Bacillota; class Clostridia; order Oscillospirales; family Oscillospiraceae; genus Limivicinus. The sequence goes on along the minus strand of ONNS01000012.1, from coordinate 106,334 downwards.
CTGGCCATGCAGTCAAGCGAATGGGCGAAACAATACCCGATCCGCCTGCTGTACATGGGGACCGGAAAGACAGACTTCAACCGCACGCAGGTACTGCAGGCCTATATCCACATGCTGCAGGCAGATCCGAGCCTGATCGACGGGCGAAACGCCTTCCACCATGTGTGTGACGGCGGGCACACATTTCGCAGCTGGTTTACCGACCTTGCCAATGTACTGCAGCTTGCGTTCCCACAGTGAAAGCCGCTCAGCGGCTCAGGATCCAATTGCCAAGCGCCTCGGCGGTATCAACCAGTACGGCGGCACCCGCCTCGCGCAGTTGTGCACTTGTGCGAAAACCCCAGGTGACAGATACACAGTCGATCCCGGCCGCGCGTGCCGTGGCGAGATCCACTTCCGAATCGCCCACATACAAACAGCGTGACAGCGGAAGCTGCAAGCCCTCGACGGCCTTGAAGATCATGTCCGGCGAGGGCTTTCTACGTATGCCCTCGCGCTCGCCTACAGCGAGCTCCAGCAGGCCGGGGAAGTTTTCTTCCGCCAGGGCCGGAACGGCGGAGTCCGGCTTATTGGAGATAATCGCGAGGCGCAGCCCGTTGCCCTTCAGCCGATGCATCAGCTCCACAATGCCCGGGTAGGGGCGGGTTTTGATGCGGCTGTGCGCGGTGTACCAAGGACCGTAGAAAGACAGGATCTGCTCGATTAGTGCGGACGGCGTGCCGTCGGGGACACTGTGCTCAATCAGATAGCGCGAGCCGTTGCCAAGTGCGGCGCGTACCTCGTCAACGCTGCGCTCGGGCAGATGAAATTGGCGCAGCGCCGTGTTGACACTGTCATGCAGATCGTCGAGGGTATTCAGAACGGTGCCGTCCATATCAAATAAAATGGCGTCGTAGCGCATGGGAGATCTCCGTTTCAATCAATTTCCCGTATAGTGATTCCGGGCATATTCCAACAATATCTGCGCGCACTGGCCGCGAACGTCGGCCGTCTCGGCACCGAGGACGACGGCAATGATATTGTGCGTCGTGCCGCCGCAGTCCATCGGCATCGACACGACCACGCAGGAGCCGGCCTTGTTGGTCGAGCCGGTTTTCAGCCCGGAGATCCCCTCCATGTTGAACAGCAGGGGATTGGAGTTGGCTGTCGTATAGTCCATCGTGGCCATGTGCACATACTGCCGGGCTGTAATGTCGGTGATATCGGGGTAAGTTTGCAGAATATAGGCCGAGAGATCGAAGAGGTCTTTCGCGCTCATGGTGTTCTGACATTTGGCAGGGAGCGGGTCGCGGCTGTACTTGGGCAGACCGTGCGGCGTGTAGAACGTCGCAGAATAGAGTCCCATTTCGGCGGCACGGGCGTTCATCCGGTTGACGAAAGCCTGTTCACTGCCGGCCATGTGCTCGGCAATGGCCAGACAGCTCTCATTGCTCGAGGCGACAAGCATGGCTTCGGTCAGCTCCTGCAGCGGTACGACATAGCCGGTGGACATGCCGATCGTACCGTCCGCACTATAGGATAGAGCCGACGCATCGGCCGAAATCACGATCGCATCGTCGCTGTGCAGCGTGCCGGCGTCCATTGCCTCGCGCATGAGAACATAGGTCATCAACTTGCTGATGCTGGCAATGGGGACGGGGCTTTCGGCGTTTGCCGCAAAGAGCACCTTGCCGTTGTAGGCGTCGCCCAGCAGAACGGCGCTGAACGCGTCGAAATAACCGGCGGCCTTCATGGCTTCAAGACTCGGGTCGAAAGGGGCGTCAAGCTGCAGCCGGACGCGCTCGCGACTGTCCTGGACAATGGTGAAATCAAAGAGCAGCATGATGTCGGTCAGGCTCATGTACAGATCGCTGCCGGTGTCATAGGTGTATATGCGTTTTTCATGATCGTCCACGACCAGCTTGTTGCGGTAGGTGTTCAGATAGGCAATGGAGGGCATATTGTTGGTGGCGGCATTGGTCGTCAAACGCGGATTCTCACCGCTCTGGACGTAGTAGGTGTCGTTTTCCCGCCGGATGGAAAACTGCTTGGGCGTGCCGTTGAGGACACGGCTGAGATCGGCCAGGGACAGATAGAGATTGTCGGCGTAGCTGTCCTGATACGCGCGAACGGAGGCCGTGCTGCCGCTGGGTAGCTCCACAGTGAGCAGATAGGGGCGGGGGCCGTCGGCCACGGCCGGGATTGACGGCGAGAGCAGCATCAGCGGGCAGAGAACCAGCAGGGCCAGCGTTTTCTTCCATTTCATGGGGCATCGCTCCTTCATTTCGATCGATGAATCCATATCTTCGATACGCTGCTCGATTGTTTCCAGTTTTCGAACAACAGATACAGTATAGACTATTTTCGACAGATTTGCAACTGCGGCAGAATATGGTTTATGCAGATGTTATATGGTGAACGGCACCATTTTACTTAAAAAAGGATGCAATTCGGCGTGACTGCCGGTTTGGTGAAATGCCCGTATCACATTTCCCGGGAAAAGTCAAGACTGTTTTTTTCTTATTCTCTGTGCTACGATCTCTCGCGTTGTGTGTCTTCGGTCGTCGGAACCGCCGACGGCCCTGGAAAGTGAAAAATGCAGAGAAGAGGGATTTTTCATGGATGTTGGTATTCTGGAAGATTGGAGCAACCTGACGGCAATGCAGAAAGACCTCAAGCTTTTTGAGAAGCAAAAGGCCACGCTGGATGCATTCCTTGCTCGAAATGCAATCACCAAAGCGGATTATACCCGCAGCCTGGAGACCCTGGAGGCCAATCTGGACGCCAGAGTCGCCGCCTATTCCGCTCTTTGAGGCAAGAAAAGACAGCCGATCCGAAATACGGTCGGCTGTCTTTTCTTTTGCAAATAATAAGTGAAAAATGAATCAGAACGGGTATTCTCCGTCAAAATAGCCGTTCAAAAAGATCTGGGCCAAGCTGTGCGGGCGGATGTTGTTTTTGGCTTCCTCGATCGTGAAGCAGCTCCAGGAATCGATTTCCCAATTCGGGTGCGGCATATCTTCGGCCACGGTGACTGTGAAATTCAGCATCAGCGTATTGCTGCGCGCGTAATAGTGGCTGCGGTTGAAGCGCATCGCAGTTACGGTTAAGCCCATTTCCTCCTGAATCTCGCGCCGCACCGCGTCCTCGGCGTCTTCACCCTGGTTAACGTAGCCGGCCACGAGCACATAGGTAGGCTTGCCGTACTGTTTGATCAGATAGACGCGGTCCTTTGCCTCGTTTAAAATAATGGCGCTGATGGCCGTATTGAACATCGGGTAGCGAAAATCGCCGCAGTTATCACAATAGGGGATCTCACGTTCTTCGGTTTCGTGGTATTTCAGATGCAGCTTTCCGCCGCATTCCATGCAATAGTTCATTTCCATCAATTGATCATCTCCGTCGATCAGTATACCATAAGGCCGAAGGACTTATGGTATAATTCGCCATGTTTTTCGGTTGCCGCGCGAGCGGCGAGAAAAACGGCGTAATATCAAATATAATAAGCGCTTTGCGCTTATTATACCACATTCCCTGAAACCTGTCGATGGCATTGTGCATCGTTTCCTCAGGATTTGCCCAGCTCCCAGAAGGCCACCGCGGAGGCCGCGGCGACGTTCAGAGAATCGACGCCGTGGGACATCGGGATTCTGACTGTGTAATCGCACTGCGCGATCGTGGTATCGGACAGTCCGTCGCCCTCGGTGCCGAGGACGATGGCGAGCCTGTCCCGGCTGTGCAGGCGCGCGTCGGAGATGCTCAGCGAGTCGTCACGCAGCGCCATCGCACAGCAGCAAAAGCCCAGACGACGAAGCGCTGTGATCCCCGGTTCGGGCCAGGGGGCGTAGTCGCCCGAGAGATAGGTCCAGGGCACCTGAAAGACCGTCCCCATGCTGACGCGCACCGCGCGGCGATAGAGTGCGTCACAGCAGGCAGGCGTCAGCAGTACCGCGTCCATATTCAGCGCCGCGGCCGAGCGGAAAATGGCGCCGAGATTTGTCGGATTCATGATATTCTCCAGCACCGCGATCCGCCGCGCACCGTCACAGATCTGTTCTACCGTCGGCAGCGCGCGCCGCCGCATGGCACACAGCACGCCGCGCGTCAGCGGAAAGCCGGTCAGCTGGGTGAGCACCGGCAGGGGAGCGGTATAGATCGGAATGTCCCCGCAGCGCTCAATGACGCCGGCGGCCTGCCCCTCGATGTGCTTGCGTTCAAGCAGCATCGACACCGGGACATAACCCGCATCCAGGGCGCGGTCGATCACATTGGGGCTCTCCGCAATGAAAAGGCCGTTTTCGGGATCGGCACGGTTTACGAGCTGGTTTTCGGTCAGCCGCGCATAGACGTCGAGCTCCGGCGCGGCAAAGTCTGTGATCTCTATGATATTCGGCAATGGAGGGGTCCTCACTTTCGACCGTTTTTATTGATTATATCACAAAATTATACAAATGGAATCCGCTATTCTCTTTATTTCGACAAAGTTCACACCAATCACTTGAAATTCATAGTTGAACGGTAGTAATATATACAAAATTTGAGATATTCGACAGGTTGAACGCATGTGACCGTGTCGGAAGATAACGAAGGTGTTCCGTCAATCATGAATCAACTTTACCGGGCCGGTGCGGATATCGGCTCCACCACTGTCAAGCTGGTACTGCTGGATGAAAACGACCAGATCGTTTTCGGCGAATACCGCCGCCACCAGGCCCGCACGCAGGAGACACTCGGCGAGCTGCTGAAGGCTGCGCGAGATCAGCTTGGGGACTGTGAGGTCTCTATCAGCATCACGGGCTCGGGCTCTATCAACATCGGCAAGGCCATGCGTATCCCCTTTGTACAGGAGGTATCGGCGGTCGCGTCGGCACTTGAAAAGACCGCGCCGCAGACCGATGTGGCCATCGAGCTCGGCGGCGAGGATGCCAAGATCATCTATTTCCGCGGGGGACTCGAGGAGCGCATGAACGGCGTCTGCGCCGGCGGTACCGGGGCTTTTATCGACCAGATGGCCGCCCTGATGCAGACCGACGCCGCCGGCCTGAACGAGGCAGCGGCCCATTACCGTCAGATCTATCCGATCGCCGCGCGCTGCGGCGTCTTTGCCAAGACCGACATTCAGCCCTTGATCAACGAGGGGGCGACCGTGGCCGATTTGGCCGCGTCGATCTTCCAGGCAGTCGTCAACCAGACCATATCCGGGCTCGCCTGCGGAAAGCCGATCCGCGGCTGCGTGGCCTTCCTCGGCGGCCCGCTGCATTTTCTGACGGAGCTCAAAAACGCGTTTATCCGCACGCTTAAGCTGACGGATGAGACGATCGTTGACCCAGCCGATTCCCACCTCTTTGCCGCCATGGGCGCCGCCCTGGACCCCGGCGGCAGCCACAGGCGGCTCTCAGAGCTGATCGCCGAGATCGAAGGCGGGGTGAAAATCACGTTTGAAATGCCGCGCCTGCCGGCCCTGTTCGTCGATGAAAACGAGTTGGCGCGCTTTCGTGACCGCCACCGCCGCGCCGTTGTGCAAAAGGCCGCGCTTGAGAGCTATCAGGGCGACTGCTTCCTCGGCATCGACGCCGGTTCCACAACCACCAAGGCCGCGCTGATCGGTAGTGAGGGGCAGCTGCTCTACTCGTTTTACGCCAACAACCGCGGCAATCCTATCGAGACGGCCAGGACCGCCATGCGCGAGCTGCGCGAGCGCCTGCCGGAGAGCGCGCACATCGTGCGCAGCTGCTCTACCGGCTATGGCGAAGCGCTGCTGAAGGCCGCCTTCTCCCTCGACGAGGGCGAGGTCGAGACGATCGCCCACACCACCGCCGCTGCCTTTTTCGATCCGAAGGTCGACTGCGTACTGGATATCGGCGGGCAGGATATGAAATACATCCGCCTGCGCGACGGCGCGGTCGAAAGCATCATGCTCAACGAGGCCTGCTCCTCGGGCTGTGGCTCGTTCCTCGAAAACTTTGCCAATTCCCTCGGGCTGACGGCCGCGGAATTCGGCCGCGCGGCGCTCACGGCCACGAACCCCGTCGATCTCGGCACGCGCTGCACGGTATTCATGAATTCCAACGTCAAGCAGGCGCTCAAGGAGGGGGCCTCGGTTGCCGACATCTCGGCCGGGCTTGCCTACTCTGTCATTAAAAACGCGCTCTATAAGGTCATCAAGCTCTCGGACGCGAGCGAGATGGGGCAGCATATTGTCGTGCAGGGCGGCACCTTTTATAACGAGGCCGTGCTGCGCGCCTTCGAGAGGATCGCCGGCTGCGGCGTGATCTGCCCGGACATCTCCGGCATTATGGGCGCCTTCGGCGCGGCTCTGGTCGCCCGTCAGAATTACAGCGGACAGAAGAGCAGCATGATGCCGCTCGAAGAGATCACAAAGCTCGAATACACCACCTCAACGCGCCGCTGCGGCCGCTGCGCCAACAACTGCATGCTGACCGAGAACCGCTTTTCCACCGGCGCCGTGTACATCACCGGCAACCGCTGCGAGCGGGGCCTGGGGGAGGAGCATGTCAGCCGCCAGGCGCCGAACCTCTATGAGTATAAGCGCCGCCGCCTGTTCTCCTACAAACCGCTGAAGGCCGAGGAAGCACCGCGCGGCACCATCGGCATCCCGCGCGTGCTGAACATGTACGAGAACTATCCCTTCTGGGCCACCTTTTTCCGGGAGCTCGGCTTTCGTGTGCTGCTCTCGCCGTTCTCCAGCCGCAGGCTCTACGAGCTCGGCATGGAGACGATCCCCTCGGAGAGCGAATGTTATCCGGCCAAGCTCGCGCACGGGCACGTCCAGTGGCTGATCGAGCACGGCGTCAGGACTATTTTTCACCCCTGCGTCTTCTATGAGCGGCAGGAGGTATCGAGCGCGGATAACCACTATAACTGTCCGATCGTGGTCTCCTACGCCGAAAACCTGAAAAACAATGTGGAGGATCTGCGTGAAAAGGACGTCCGCTATCTGCGCCCCTTCATTGCCTTTACGAGCGAAGAGACGGCCTTTCGGCGGCTTGAGCAGGTCTGTCGGGAGAATTGGGACATTCCCGCCGCCGAGGTGAAAGCCGCTGTACACGCGGCCTGGGAGGAGCAGGGCAGGGCCAAGGCCGATATCCGCGCCGAGGGCACGCGCCTGCTGCGCGAGATGGAGGATAATTGCGCCCACGGCATCGTGCTGGCCGGACGCCCCTACCACATCGACCCCGAGATCAACCACGGCATTCCCGAGCTGATCGCCTCCTACGGCTTCTATGTGTTCAGCGAGGACAGCCTTCCGGTAGACACGGACACGGACCGCAAGCTCCGTGTCGTGGATCAGTGGGTATACCATGCGCGGCTCTACAGCGCGGCCGAGCTGATTTCAAAGCGCTCCGACCTCGATCTGATCCAGCTGACAAGCTTTGGCTGCGGACTCGACGCCGTGACCTCGGACCAGGTCAGCGAGATCCTGTTCTGCTCGAAAAAGCTGTACACGCTGCTGAAGATCGACGAGGTCAATAATCTCGGCGCGGTGCGCATCCGCATCCGCAGTCTGATCTCGGCCATTCGCATGCGCGACCGCCAGGGCCTGAGACCCGAGCCCCACAGCGTACATTACCAGCGCAGCGAGTTCACCAGGGCGATGCGCCTCGAGGGCTATACGATCCTGGCCCCGCGTATGAGCCCGATCCACTTTGATCTGGTCGAGCCTGTCGTGCGCAAGCACGGCTATCATGTTGTAGTGCTGGATAACGACAACCGCTCAGCCATCGACACAGGCCTGCGCTTTGTCAACAACGACGCCTGTTTTCCGTCTATCGCCACGGTCGGGCAGATCATGGAGGCGGTGCTCTCCGGCAAGTACGACACCGACCGCCTTGCCATCATGATGACACAGACCGGCGGCTGCTGCCGCGCAAGCAATTACGTGGCCTTTATCCGCCGCGCGCTCGAGAAGGCCGGGCTGCCTCACATCCCGGTCATTTCACTCAATACCAACGGCATGGAGAAAAACAGCGGCTTCCAGTGGTCGCTGCCGCTGCTGCGCGACGTGGTCTACGCGCTGATCTACGGCGATCTGCTGATGCGCTGTCTCTACCGCGTCCGCCCCTATGAGCTTTTGCCCGGCAGTGCCGACGCGATGCACCGCAAGTGGCGCGATATCTGCATTCGATCGCTGACAGGGCACCACCCCGTGGCGACTTACGCCGCAAACTGCCACGCTATTGTGGCCGATTTCGATGCGCTGCCGATCCGTGAGGATGTGAAAAAGCCGCGTGTCGGCATTGTGGGCGAGATTTTGGTGAAGTATATGCCGCTCGCCAACAACCACCTTGTCGAGCTTTTAGAGCGCGAGGGGGCCGAGGTCGTCGTCCCCGATCTGCTCGATTTCTTCAACTACAGCTTTTACGGCGGACAGTACAAGCATCAGTTCCTCGGCGCCGGAAAGATGTCCGATGTGATTTCGAAAACCGCCATTGGCCTGGTGCGCGATCAGCGCCGACCGGCGGTGAAGGCGCTGCAATCGAGCCGCCGCTTCGGTGCGCCGGTCCCGATCCGGGAGGTGGCCGAGATGACAAAGCCCGTGCTGTCGCTGGGCAACCAGTACGGCGAGGGCTGGTTTCTCGCCGGTGAGATGGTCGAGCTGCTGACGCACGGCACGCCGAATATCGTCTGCATCCAGCCCTTTGCCTGCCTGCCGAACCATGTCGTCGGAAAGGGCGTTATCAAGGTGCTCAAGGAGAAATATCCGCAGGCCAATATCGCCGCCGTCGACTACGACCCCGGCGCCAGCGAGGTCAACCAGCTCAACCGCATCAAGCTTATGCTGACGATCGCCCGTAAGAATCTCGCCGAGGAAGGCGATGCTGTACCGATTTCGTGAGAACAAAAATGACCCGTGAAGCAAAAACAGCTTCACGGGTCAAGCATTACTCATATTACAGATTCCGTGCGAAAATCAGCACCAGGACGCCGAGCGCGATGCGGTAGTAGCCGAAGACCTTGAAATCGTGCTTGCGTACGTAGTCCATCAGGAACTTGATGGCTGCCATCGACACAAAATAGGCGACGACACAGCCGACGATCAGTACGACAAACTCGTTGAGAGAGAAGGCCAGACCGAATTTCAACAGCTTCAGCGCCGAGGCGCCGAGCATAACCGGCACGGCGAGGAAGAAGGTAAACTCGGCAGCGCAGGGGCGGGATACGCCGATCAGCAGCGCGCCGATGATCGTGGCACCGCTGCGGCTCGTGCCCGGGAAGACGGCGGCAATGACCTGAAAGAGACCGATAATCAAAGCGGTTTTCCAGGTGAACTGCTGTGTCGAGGTGATGACGCTCTCCGTACCCCTTTGGCGATCTTCCACATAGATAAAGGCGACGCCGACAAGGATCAGAGCCAGAGCGACCGGGATGGGATGATAAAAGAGTGCGTCGATCGCATCGTCAAACAGAACGCCGATCACGGCAGCCGGCAGACAGGCTACAATAATCAGACCCCAGAGATGCCATACGTCGGGGCGGGGAACGATCTCACCCTTGTATTTGCGGAAGGGCCACAGCTTCTGAAAGAAGGTGACGACCACGGCGAGGATCGCGCCAAGCTGGATGACGACCTCGAACATGCTGAAGAAATCGGGGCTGACATTTTTAAAGTCCAGCACGGAGTTCAGGAGGATCATGTGTCCGGTGGAGGACACGGGCAGCCATTCGGTGATGCCTTCGACAATGCCATAGAGAATTGCAATCAGTATATCCATAGTATCAAAACCGATCCTTTCCATTTGGAATATATGCTTTTCATCCGCTCAGGTATTCCAGCTGAAAAAAGAAGAGAGGGCTGATTTTTGCGCGGAATGATGTATAAAAAAGCTAAAAAACAGGCCGGAGAGTATTATACAAGCGGGGTGAAACAATGTCAATGAGAAAAAGCTTTACTTCCATAAATCGTCGAAGGGCGGGCTGTGTCCTTGTTTTCTTCAAGCGGAAAGGCTTTTTTCAGTGAATACACATCGTATTGCTGCTTCCAGGCTGTAACATCGTTTTCAGTCTTTTCTATACAGCCGCTGCCGCAAATCTCGGCAGTATGCTTTGCTGCCTCGAAAATAGGACAGCATTACTCTTCCGATGCTTCCGGCCAGTAAACCGTATAGCTGCCTCCGCCCACTTCAAGTCTGGCGGTAGCCCCCAGCAGAAGCGGATAGTTGACATCAGCGTGTCCGGCCGGAAAGCCGAAGGCAACCGGCACGTTCAGGTCATTGAGAAATTGCCGGGAGATCATATCCGCCACGGAGGCAAACGGGCCGCCTCTGTCTATGCCGTAGTTGCCCGCACCGTTGGCCGGGAGACCGACCCACTCACCAAAGATGATGCCCGCGGCGTTATCCAGGATCCCCTTGTGTTTCAAAATGGTGAGATAGCGGTGGATGTGCTGCATATTCTCGCCGGTTTCCTCGAAAAAGAGGATATAAGGCTGGTCCGGAACCGTGCTGTCATAGGCGGTGTCGAGCGTGGCGGTGAAGGTAGAGAGATTGCCGCCGATCAGAATCCCCTCCGCCGTGCCTTCCCGACAGTATGCGTCGGCCTGGCACTGATAGACGGGAAGCGCTCCGTTCATCATGTGCAGTTCAGCCTCTGCGCAGTCCTCGGGGAAGTCCCCGAACACAGCGCTCATGCCGGCATGGATCGAGGGGAGCAGCGCCGCGTTCCACGCCGCGTGGTAAACTGTGATATCACTATAGCCAATGATCGGCTTCTTAGCCGCGGCAATCAGCTCCGTCGGGAGGACGTCCATGACTTCGGTCGAGCCATAGCCGCCGCGGACGCAAAAGATCGCACGGATCTCGGGATCGGTAAGCGCCCATTGAAGATCCTGCAGGCAGGTTTCAACGGTCCTTTGCTCGCCGTAAACATGCCTTCCCATCACCGGGACAAAGCCCCATCGGCGCAAGCCGGCGACCACGGACTCGGCCTGGTCCTTGCCGGGCAGCGAGGCGGGGGAGATGACGGCAACCTTATCTCCTCGCGATAGGAAATAGGAATCGGCTGCAGCGCTGTAGGCTGTATAGCCCAGGATCTGAATGGGGGTATCGGTACCCTCATCGATATACTGCTCGTCGCTGGCGTCGGAGGCATGCGGCGTTTCATCGGCAGGAGGAGTAGAGGCTGTGGAGGCTGCCCCGGTCTCCGCCTGGTAGGCGAGAGCGCCGGTGAACTGTCCATCCGCATCAAGCTGTGGTACGCCGATCGGAAGCGTGCCGGGGAAGCTGCCGTCCGCATCCAGGATCTGCATAAAAGCTGCGGGCAGGTTGGGGCCATAGCTCGTTGCCGCGCCGTCTGCCTCCCGGGGATCCTGCGGCATCCCCTTGGCATACCAGGCGATTACGACCGCATCGGCAGCGTCATATCGGTCGGCGTCATAGGGGAGCTGCGCGCTTACGAGCGTCACATCGCCGCCCTGCGCGTGTACTTCATCGATCACCTTGTCAAGCAGCAGCGAATAGGCGCCGGCCTTCGTCCACGGGTCTGCTTCGCCGATACTGTAGATTGCAGACACGGCAATCAGATGCTTTACATCCTGCAGATCTGCTTTTTGAAAAGTGGAATAAGCGGCAACCTGAACCTCTGCCGTCTCCGGGAGCTTCCCTTCGGCCTTCAAGGTCTCTACGGCGTAGATGGCGCTGCGCACCTCGCTGTCATAGGGAACAAGAATCAGTGTCTTTTCATCGATAATACGCAGCGGCAGCACGGCGTGCTCATTCTTTACCAGTGTGAGCGCGCGCGCGGCGAGATCCGCTTCGATGAGGTGGTGTTCCTCGCTGCCTACGCTTGCGAGAGCGGACGCCACACGTGCTTCAAGATCACTGCCGTCGTAGGCTTCCAGAAGACCGTGTTTTTCCTTAAGGCGCAGAATACGCAGCACAGAGTCGTCCACCTGCTGCATCGAGATCGTGCCCTCATCCGCCAGCGCGGCGACGTCATGGATGTATTGCTCGAGCACGGCGAGATCCTCGCTTGTCTCAGTGGCTGTGGGCATCAGCAGGATATTGACGCCCGCGTTGATTGCCATCTGCGCGACCGTGAGCGGCTCAAAATGATCGGCGATGGCGTCCATGTTCATGGCATCGCTGATGATCACGCCGTCAAAGCCCATTTCCCCGCGCAGCAGGTCGGTAAGGATCGTCTTCGAGAGAGTCGCTGGCAAAGAGATCTCCTCACCGGTCGATACAGATACCGCCGTCGTCTTCTCGATCAGCGGATACTGGATATGCGCGGTCATAATAGCCTCGGCTCCGGCATCTATGCACGCCTGGAAGGGGATTAGTTCAAAGGACCTCAGTTCGGCCAGACTTTTCTCGACCATCGGAAGGCCGGTATGGCTGTCTGTCGCAGTGTCGCCATGTCCGGGGAAGTGTTTGAGCGTGGAGATCACCCCGGTGGACTGCAGGCCGTGCATCAGGGCAACACCCATTTCGGCGACGGTCTGCGGATGATCCGAGAAGGAGCGCAGGCCAATGACGGGATTGTTCGGATTGCTGTTGATATCCACCACCGGAGCCGCATCATAGTTCAGGCCGACAGCCGAAATCTCCTCGCCGAGGAGTCGTCCGGCTGTCTCGGCGGCCTTCGGGTCTCCAATGGCGCCGAGCGCCATATTGCCCGGCATTTGAACGCCGTGTCCAAGACGCGCCACGCTGCCGCCCTCCTGGTCAACGGCTGTCAAAAGCTGCGGACGGCCGGGAACGGCGGCATTGGCACACTGCATGGCGTCCACAAGACGCACAGCCTTTTCCGTTTCAGAAAGGTTTTCACCGAAAAAAATCACACCGGCGAAGCCGTGCTTTTGCAGCAGCTCTTCGATTTCCGGACGGATCTCGGTCACGCTGCGTTTCGCTCCCTGTTCGTCCACGTAATTGCGGAAGGCCGGCATAAGCATCTGCGCTATTTTTTCCTCGGTGCTCATTCCTGCAAGCAACTCCTCGGGACTTGCTGCCGACGCAGTCTTTTCGGCGAAGGCCGCTGCAGTCAGGCTGCCGAACAAAAGCGCGGCACAGAGCAGAAGGGACAAAACTCTTTTTGTTTTCATATATCATGCTCCTTCCTGCGATTTGATATATACTCAATTATAAGCCTAACAATGATTTTCATCAAGTGATGATACGAGTATTTCAAAATAAAAAACCGCTGATTTCGTAAGAAATCAGCGGTTTCGTGGTCGGAGTGGCGAGACTTGAACTCGCGGCCTCATGGTCCCGAACCATGCGCGCTACCAGCTGCGCTACACCCCGGACAGCTTTTACATTATAATGACTCTCTTCTCGAATGTCAAGAAAAATTTAGAAATCTTCAGGGTGATCTTTATATTGCCTTATGGCGTGATTTGGGGGACGATCCGAGACGCGTTGCCCGGTGCGCGGCATACGCGGCAAATATCAGCATACCAAGCGCAATACCGATCAGTGTACCGAAGCTGTCAATCAGCATATCGCGCAGCTGCATCGAGCGGCCGGGAACAAAATACTGGTGACATTCATCGCTGACAGCGTATACGGTTCCGACAAGCCAGGCCAGAGCCGGCGCGTAACGCAGGGAACGCCGCTTTTCAATGATATACACAGCCGCGTACAGCAGCACACCGAAAACCGTATACTCGGTAAAATGGGCAGCTTTACGCACGTAAAGCCCGTAGCGCCGAACGACGGCGCGCTGCATGGCGGCAGACATGTCGTTAAAGTCAGGAACCAGCAGCGAGCAGAGAAAGCGTGTGACGCCGGTGCTCGTTTTCGAGGAGTCTGTGGCGTCGGCGGCGGAAAAGGCAAAAATCACCGCGGCCCAAAGCAGCACCAGAAGCAGCGCGATGGGGAGCGCGTTTCGCTTGATAAATCGGAGCATAAGAGATCCTTTCGTCATGGAATGGGTAGGGCGCGGAATATACTGCACAGAGAACTATGGCGGAGGCGAGGAAAGATGAGCCGCAGAAAATGGATGGCAGCTGCCGGACTGCTCGCCCTGCTGACGGCGGGCAGACTGTTCTTCCCTGAGGCGGCCAATGCCTGGCAAAGCGAACTGCGGCAGCTGATGTCAGACACGGCGGATACCCTGGGCTTTGCGGAAGCCCTGGGGCGAAGTCTGCGCACAGAGGACAGAGCAGGGAAGGAGATCGAAGTCTTTTATCCGGCCGCCGATGTGATCGAAGACCAGACGGTAGTGCTGCCGAGTTACCCGCCGCTGTGAGAGCCGTCCGCTTTCATGCTGACCCGCCCGCTGTGCTGCTGCTGGCGCTGCTCTATTCCTCTCTTGACAACAGGGAGCTTGCGGCGCTGCTGTCGGCAGTGCTTGTTCACGAACTTGGGCATCTTGCGGCCGTGGAATTGTTGGGGCTGAAGTTCTGCGGGCTGCGGCTGGAGCTGACTGGGCTATGCATCGAATACAGCGGTGAAACAAGCCGCTGGGGGCAGTTTCTGACAGCTGCCGCAGGACCTGCCCTCGGGCTGATCTATGCGCAGCTAGCCTCCGCCGCACACTGGGAGCTGGCAGCGGGACTGAGCATGCTGCTGAGTCTCTTCAACCTGCTGCCGATCCAGCCGCTGGACGGCTGGCGTATGGCGGCATCGCTGTGTACGGGCCGGTGGGGCGAGCGCATATTGCGTGCATTGGGATTGTTCGCAGCACTGTCATTGCTGTGTCTCGGTTTCGTGTACGCCCGTCAGGGGAAAGGCTTCGCGCTCTGTATGGTCGGACTATATCTGTTATTATCCAGTAATTATACGAGAAACAATGAGATATTACAAGTATAAACAGTCGAAATCTGAACTTCTGCGGGACTCTTCGTATTTGGGGATTGAAAAACCGGATTGGATCGGATACAATAATGATACAATTCAATCTGAACGACAGGGAGATTCATCATGGATAAACGTCTGGAACGTATTCTGCCGCGCGTGCAGAAGCCCGCGCGTTATACCGGCGGCGAATACAATCAGATCCTGAAGGATAAGCACAAGGTCGATCTCCGTCTGGCTTTTTGTTTTCCCGATACCTATGAGATCGGCATGTCGAACCTCGGCATGAGTATTCTCTACCACACGATGAACAGCCTTGACTTTGTGTGGTGCGAGCGCGTGTTTGCCCCCTGGGGCGACATGTACGACGAGATGAAACGCGCCGAGGTGCCGCTCTACGCGCTGGAAAGCGGCGATCCGCTGTGTGAGTTTGACGCTCTCGCCTTCTCTATTGGCTATGAGATGGCGTATACCACGGTACTGGATATGCTGGACATGGCCGGACTGCCGCTGCGCACGGCCGACCGCGGTGATCTGCTGCCGCTCGTTTTTGCCGGAGGCACCGCGGCGGTGAATGCCGAGCCGATGGCCCCGTTCATCGACCTCTTCGTCGTTGGCGAGGGCGAGGAGATGAATAACGAACTCCTCACCCTGCTGCGCGAGGCCAAGAGCGGCGGCTGGTCGAAGCACGAGTTCCTCGTCCGTGCCGCGCAGATCGGCGGCGTCTATGTGCCGAGCCTCTACGACATTACATACCATGACGACGGCACCGTGGCCGCTATCACGCCGAAGGATGGGGCACCGGAAAAAGTCACGAAACGCATTATCGAGGACCTGGACGCCGTTCCCTACCCGACAGCGCCGATCGTCCCCTCGACCGAGGTGGTGCACGATCGCGTCAGTCTGGAGCTGTTCCGCGGCTGTGTGCGCGGGTGCCGTTTTTGCCAGGCTGGCTACGTGTACCGCCCGATCCGCTCGAAAAAGCCGGAGACGCTGGTGCGGCAGGGGATCGAGACGCTGAAGAACACCGGCTATCAGGACGTGACGCTCCTGAGCCTTTCGACCAGCGACTATCGCGCGCTGCCCGCACTCTGCGACGGGATGCTTGACTATTGCGAGCCGCGCAGTATCGGACTGAGCCTGCCGTCCCTGCGCGCGGACAACTTCTCGATGGAGATCATGCAGCGGCTGCAGAAGGTGCGCAAAAGCGGCCTGACCTTTGCCGTCGAGGGCGGCAGTCAGCGGCTGCGCGACGCCATCAACAAAAACGTCACCGAGGAGGACGTGCTGCGTACCTGCGAGCTCGCCTTTGCCGGGGGCTGGAACACGGTGAAGCTCTATTATATGCTCGGACTGCCGACCGAGACGGACGAGGATATCGTCGGGATAGCCGAAATGGCCAACCAGGTGCTGCACTGCTGGCGCGAACACGCGAAGAATAAAAACCGCGGCGTAAAGATCACGGTCTCCACCTCGTGGTTTGTCCCAAAGCCCCACAGCCCCTTCCAGTGGGAGGCACAGATCACCAAGGACGAATATCTGAGGCGCGTCAACCTGCTGCGCAGCAGCATCACGGCGCGCAACGTCACCTATAACTGGCACGACGCCGAGACCAGCCTGATCGAGGCGGTGCTCTCGCGCGGCGACAGACGGGTGGCCGACGCCATCGAGGCGGTCTGGCGCGACGGCGGACGGCTTGACGCATGGACAGATTACTTCGTCTACGACAGATGGATGAAGGCCTTTGCCGACACCGGCATCGATCCCGACTTCTATGCCCACCGCGAGCGGGCGACAGACGAGGTCCTGCCCTGGGATATGATCGACGTCGGTGTGCGCAAGCAGCATCTGATCCGCGAGCGGGAGCGCGCCTATGCGTCTGCATTGAGCCCGGACTGCCGCCATCAGTGCGCGGCCTGCGGGGCGGCGAAGCTGCTGCACGGCCGGCCCTGTGACGAATAAGGAGGGGGAAGCTATGGACAAACTGAGACTGCGCTTTTCCAAGACCGGACGGGCCGTTTACATATCCCATCTCGACCTGATGCAGACCATGCAGCGCGGCTTTGCGCGCGCGGGCTATGCGCTGAAGTATTCTGAGGGCTTCAATCCGCACCCGCAGATCTCGATTGCGCTGCCGCTCTCGGTGGGCGCGGCAAGCGTGTGCGAGCTGATGGATTTTCGGCTGAAGGAGGACGTCGATCTCGCCGCTCTGCCCCAGCGGCTGACGGCCGCACTGCCTGAAGGCATCGAGGTGACAGCGGCCTATGAGGCTGAAGTGAAGTGCGCCAATATCAAGTGGCTGCAGATCGAGGGACTGTTTGAATACGACGAGCGGCCGTATGCCGCTATGGCCCAGGCACTGACGGATTTTTACGCCCAGGATTCTATTATTATTACGAAAAAAACCAAGCGCGGCATGGGGGAGACGGATATCCGTCCGGCTATCCGAAGCATTGCGTTTACAGCGGCGGAGGAGGGAGTCTGTGTTTCGGCGGTGATCTCGGCCCAGGAGCCAACACTCAACCCCGAGCTTCTCAATGAAGCGCTGCGGCAGCTGCGGCCGGAGATCGCGCCGGATTTTGCCAAATTCACAAGAATCGAGACCTTTGACAGTGAGATGCGTGTGTTTCGGTAAGGACTGCATAAAAGCCGATCAAAAAGAGCAAAAAACTCTTGCATTTGCCGATAAGCTATGTTAAAATACCTAAGCTTGTGTGAACAGCTCACACAGAATATCAGGCGGTCCGCTGTCGCGGCTTGAAAGTGAAGCCCTCCGATACGAACGTCTTTACGAAGGATGGATCACTATGGATCTGGTTAAAATTCTCAGCGAAAAGTACACCAAGAAGGAACTGCCCGAGATGAACGTCGGCGACACCGTACGTGTCCTCGTCCGCGTCAAGGAAGGCAACCGCGAGCGCACCCAGGCTTTCGAAGGCACCATCATTGCCAAGAAGCATGGCGGCATCAACGAGACCATCACCGTCCGCCGCATTTCCTACGGCGTCGGCTGCGAGAAGGTCTTCCCGGTGCATTCTCCCTCGATTGTTTCTGTGACCACCGTCCGCAAGGGCAAGGTCCGCAGAGCCAAGCTGTACTACCTGCGCGACCGCGTGGGCAGGGCGGCCAAGATCAAGGAGAAGCTGTAATCCTATTCTTGCTGACAAAGAAAGAGACCGAGACAATTCGGTCTCTTTTTTTGTTGGCATATGGAGCGGCGTCCGGCAATAATTTTAGGTTGCCAATTGTCGGTGAACTGGTGTATAATACATTGATTCCGTATAGGGATCAGATCAAGTCCTGTAAGGTGGTAGCTATGGAAACAGAGAAAAAAACGAGCTTTCGGCGTCCGTCCGATCCGCCGGCCAAGTCGGAACTGAATGCGCAGAAAGAAACCTACGAGTGGATCCAGAGCCTGATCACGGCCTTGATGGTGATTGTATTCATCTTTTTGTTTGTCGTGCGCGTCATCGACGTCAGCGGCTCCTCAATGAATCCAAATCTGTGGAACGGAGATAAAATGCTGGTGTCTGGCCTGTTTTACAAGCCGAAGGCCGGCGACGTTGTGATCTTTAAAAAGCCCTCGTACAGCACGGAAAAGGCGCTGGTCAAGCGTGTCATTGCGACCGAGGGTCAGGTGATCAATATCGACTTTGATCAGGGCATCGTCTACATCGACGGGCAGCCTGTAGAAGAGGATTATATTGCTGAGCTCACCAAGACAAAGGAAGACTTTATCGGGCCGAAGACCGTTCCCGAGGGCTGTGTCTTTGTCATGGGGGATAACCGCAACGCTTCGACAGACAGCCGTGATTCCCGGATCGGCATGGTGGACACGCGCTATATTGTCGGCAAAGCCATGATGGTGATTTACCCGCTCAGCGAATTGCGGATCATCGACTGAAACGATTGAGAGGACACATGGACTACGAGAAAATGAACATCCAGTGGTTTCCTGGCCACATGACGAAGGCACAGCGGATGATCGAAGAGACGCTCCGCCAGGTGGACGCCGTGTGTGAGATCCTGGACGCGCGTATCCCGCGGTCCAGCCGCAACCCGGATATTGACACATTGGCCGCCGGCAAGCCGCGCCTTGTGATATTAAACCGCATCGATCTGGCCGATCCCTCGGTGACGGCCCAGTGGCACAGCTATTTTGAGTCGCTCGGCCTGCGCGTACTCGAATGCGACGCGCGCTCCGGCAGGGGGGTTCGCGATTTTGCACCGGCTGTGCGCGCGCTGCTCGCGGATAAGCTTCGCGATTACGAGGCCAAGGGTCAGGTGGGGCGCACACTGCGTGTGATGGTGCTCGGTATCCCGAACGTCGGGAAGTCGACCTTTATCAATAAGGTTGCAGGCCGCAAGGCGGCGATCGCCGGGGACAAGCCCGGCGTCACACGCGGCAAGCAGTGGATCCACATTGACAGCGGTTTGGAGCTGCTGGATACGCCCGGCATCCTCTGGCCCAAATTTGACAGTCAGGAGGTCGGCGAAATGCTGGCCATCACCAATGCCATTAAGGCCGAAGTGCTCGACAAGGAGACCCTTGGCGCAAACTTTATGCTGCGCCTGCGCGCCATGTATCCCGCTGCTCTGACGGAGCGCTATAAGATTATCCCCGACGGAGAGGCAAACGGCTTCGAGCTTCTGGAGGCGGCCGGGCGCAAGCGCGGCTTCCTGATCTCGGGCGGCGAGGTGGACATCGAGCGTATGGCCAACACCCTGCTCTCCGAGTACCACGAGGGGAAGCTCGGCCGACTTAGCCTGGAGGTTCCCAATGCCTGAGCTGTGGACACTGGAAAATGAGATCTATGATTCCGGCATCCGCCTGCTCTGCGGTGTGGACGAGGCCGGACGCGGCCCCCTGGCCGGGCCGGTGTGTGCTGCGGCCGTGATACTGCCGCGCGGTACACAGATCGAAGGGCTGAACGATTCCAAGAAGCTCTCGGAAAAAAAGCGCGAGGCGCTTTATGACCTTATTATTGATAAGGCGGTTTCCTATGGGATCGCGTTTGCTTCAGTGGAAGAGATCGAAGAGTACAATATTCTGAATGCGACCTTCCTTGCGATGAACCGCGCGCTCGCCAGGCTGAAACCGGTTCCGGAGCTCGCCCTGATCGACGGCAACCGCAATACCGGCATCGAGTTGCCCAGCCGCTGTATCGTCGGGGGTGACGGCTGCTGTGCGGACATCGCCGCGGCTTCGATCCTGGCCAAGGTGACAAGAGACCGCTATATGGACTCCATGGCAAAGCAGTACCCCGCCTACGGCTTTGACAGACACAAGGGTTACGGCACAAAGGCCCATTACGCGGCGATACGCGAAAATGGCCCCTGCCCGATCCACCGCTTGAGCTTTCTCAAGAGGATGCATTGATGGCTGCACCAAAACGGGAACTGGGAGACTGGGGAGAAGAGAAGGCTGCCGAGTATCTCCGCTGGCGTGGCTGGCATATCCGGGAGCGCAACTTCTCCTGCCGCCTGGGCGAGATCGACATCATCGCCAGCCGCTTTGGCGTTCTGGCCTTTGTCGAAGTCAAGCTCCGCCGGGACGATAGCCACGGCGAGGCCAAGGAGTTCGTAACCGCACAAAAGCAGCGCCGCATCGCGGCGGCTGCGGCGTTCTTTCTCTCCGCACACGAGACTGAGCTTCAGCCTCGTTTTGACGTCATCGAGGTATATGCCCCGCAGGGAATGGATACGCTGCACCCGAAAATCAACCACATTCCCGCTGCGTTTGAAGTATAATGCGGGAGGATTCAAATCCCTCCCGCAGCTCATACCCGCATATCGGTCAGTTTGTCCCTCTTGCACAGAAGGTTGCACAGTAGGTCTCGCCCTTCGAGCTGGCCTTCTCATTCTGCACATTGATGCGCTGCGCGCTGCAGCGGCAGTCAACGGTGTTGTACTTGCAGTTTGTGACATCGCAGCCCACGCCGGGCAGAATATCGCTGTGTTTTTTATCGCTCACGGTTTGTCCCTCCTTCATTAAGAACATTGGCAGTATGTGCTTTTTGCGTGTTCAATATTCAGAAACGGAACAACAGTATGGCTCTTTATACGATCGGTGATCTGCATCTCTCCCTGACGGCCGACAAACCCATGGACGTGTTCGGCGAGCGCTGGACAAACTATGTCGAACGGCTGCGCCAGGGCTTTTCTGCGCTTTCAGCGCAGGACGTGACAGTGCTGGCCGGCGATCTGAGCTGGGGGATGGGTCTCGAGGAGTCCGGGGCGGATTTCGATTTCATCCATGCGCTGCCCGGCAGAAAGATCATTCTGAAGGGCAACCACGATTACTGGTGGACGACGGCCAGCAAGGCAAATAAGTTTTTTGCCGCGCGCGGGATCGACAGCATCGAAATCCTGCACAACAATTGTTTCTTTTATGGTGACACGGCTATTTGCGGCACCCGCGGCTGGTTTTATGAGGAGGAGCGCGGCGGCGAGCATGATAAAAAAATCATGCTGCGTGAGATCGGTCGCCTCGAGACCTCGCTGAAAATGGCGGGGGAGCGTGAGAAAATCGTCTTCCTGCACTATCCGCCGATTTACCAGAGCTATCGCTGCCCGGAAATTCTGGAGCTTTTTCGCGCCTATGGCGTTCGTCGCTGTTATTACGGACATCTGCACGGCAAAAGCATCGCCTGGGCCTTCAACGGAACACTCGAGGGTACGGCCTATCGACTGATTTCAGCCGACGCGGTGGATTTCAGACCGCAGCTTGTACTTGAATGAGCGGATTTTTCGTTTATTTGCGAATTTATCATTGATTTTACCGGCAATATCTGTTATCATAGCAAAGCATGTTTTGTGATTTGCAACGCATATATAGAGGAGGAGATCGTCATGATCGTCAAGAATTTAGAGAAACAGGAAAAGAATACCGCTGTCTTCACGGTGGAGTCTGACGCAGCCGAGTTTGAAAAGGCTGTCAACACCGCTTATCAGAAGAACAAGGGTTCCATCAATATTCCCGGCTTCCGCAAGGGTAAGGCCCCCCGCACCATCATCGAGGGGATGTTCGGAAAGGAAGTCTTTTACCAGGATGCCCTCGATGAGCTGGCTGAATCGGCCTATCTGCTGGGTGTGAAGGAAAACGAGCTGCGCGTTGTCGGCAGCCCGAGCATTAAGAACGTCCAGGTCACCGACGAGCGCACCGCGCTCTATGAGTTCTCCGTGACGCTGTATCCCGAGGTCAAGCTCGGTGAGTACAAGGGCCTGAAGGTCGTCAAGGAAGTTGTCGACGTCGACGACGAGGATGTTGCGAGCGAGCTCGAGAGCGTTCGCAAGCGCAATGCCCGCAAGATCAATGTCGAGCGCGCCGCCGAGATGGGCGACACGGCCAACATCGACTTTGACGGCTATCTCAACGGCGAGCGCTTTGACGGCGGCAAGGCCGAGAATTACGGTCTGACGCTCGGCTCCGGCAGCTTCGTTCCCGGCTTCGAGGAGCAGGTCGTCGGCATGCAGATCGGCGAGGAGAAGGATATCGACATCACCTTCCCTGAGAATTACACCCCCGAGCTCGCCGGCAAGGCCGTCGTGTTCAAGGTGAAGCTCAACAGCCTGACCGTTGACGAGCTGCCCGAGCTCGACGACGAGTTTGCCAAGGACGTCTCCGAGTTCGATACGCTCGAGGAGTACAAGGCCGACGTGCGCAAGAATCTCGAATCCCAGCGCGCCGAGCAGGCCCAGAGCGCGTTTGAGTCCCTGGCTCTCAAGCAGGCCAGCGACAATCTGGACGTCGATGTCCCCGACGTGATGATCCAGGAAAAGGCCGAGGATATGCTGCGCAACTATGCCGCCAACTTTGGCCTTGATGCGCGCAACATGAGCTATGAACAGCTGATGCAGACCATGGGTCTCGACGCCGCCTCGATGAACCAGACCATCCTTCCCGGCGCGCAGCTGCAGGTCCGCACCGATCTGCTGCTCGAGGCTGTTGCGAAGGCTGAGAACTTCGAGACCAGCGAGGATGATCTGAACGCCTATGCCCAGAAGATCGCCGACAGCATCGGCGCCAAGGCCGAGGACGTGATGAAGTACTTCGGCAAGGACTTCGTCGAAGCCGAGCAGAAGAAGGAGCAGGCCAGAAAGCTGATCGTCGACTCCGCAATTCCCGTTGACGAAGCCCCTGTCGCCGAAGAGAAGAAAGAGGACTAAGAATCCTTAAAATAGGGTAGGCTCTCTGGGATTGTGGAGTAATAGCGCATACCGCTGTTATATCGATTGAAAGTCGTTTTTCTCGCCTCTGAGGGGGCCAGAAGGACATGACAGATTATACCTTGCGTATGGTATAATGGAAGGAGAGTTTCATACAATGAGTTTAGTTCCCTATGTGGTCGAGCAAACCAGTCGCGGTGAGCGGTCTTATGATATTTTCTCGCGTCTGCTGAACGATCGTATCGTGATGCTCAGCGAAGAGGTAAACGATGTGACGGCCAGTCTGGTCGTGGCCCAGCTGCTGTATCTCGAGGCGCAGGACCCCGACAAGGATATCCAGTTTTACATCAACAGCCCCGGCGGCTCTGTCAGCGCGGGTCTCGCGATCTACGACACGATGCAGTACATCAAGCCCGATGTGTCCACGATCTGCGTGGGTATGGCGGCTTCGATGGGCGCGTTTCTGCTCTCGTCCGGTGCCAAGGGCAAGCGCATCGCGCTTCCTAATGCCGAGATCATGATCCACCAGCCCTCCGGCGGCAGCCAGGGTCAGTGCACGGATATCCAGATCCAGGCCGAGCACATCCAGCGCACGAAGGACCGCCTGAATCGCATCCTTGCGGCCAATACCGGCAAGGATATCGAGACGATCGCGCGGGATACCGACCGCGACAATTGGCTGACGGCTGAGGACGCCAAGACCTACGGCCTGATCGACCAGGTAATTTATAAACGTTGAGTAACACTTACAGGCGCGGGGCGGATTTCCGCCGCGCGCCTGAGACTGTAGAAGAACCAAGGAACAGAAAAGAAAATCGATTGAGTAGCAGGGGAGCTCGAGGGGAAGATTCCCCCGGCGGGGGAAATGTCCGCGGAGCGGACAAAAGGGGGGCGGATCAAGGCCCGCCTCGTGTTTCAATAACCGCCAGCAATTGCCTGCGTTGCAGGCAATTTGCCGAGCGCGGGGAGGTTTTCCGCCACGCGCCCTGCGGTCGATTTTTCCGGGATTGGAGAAGGTAGAGTATGGCAAGGAATGAAGACAGAAAAAGCATCCGCTGCTCGTTCTGCGGCAAGCCCCAGGGCATGGTGAACCGCTTGGTGGCCGGTAACGGCGCCTATATCTGTGATGAGTGTCTGCGCATGTGTCTCAGTCTCGTCTCAGACGGAGAAGAGGACTATGATTCTCAGTTCGCTGACAATTATGGCGGTAAGCCCCTGGTGTTTGACAAGCTGCCCAAGCCTATGCAGATCAAGGCGAAGCTTGACGATTATGTAATCGGTCAGGAGCGGGCCAAGCAGGTGCTGAGCGTGGCTGTCTACAACCACTATAAGCGCATCCTGCACGCCAGAGAGAACGATGTGGAGCTTCAAAAGAGCAATATCCTGCTGATCGGCCCCACCGGCAGCGGTAAGACGCTGTTTGCTCAGACTATGGCGAAAATGCTGGACGTACCCTTTGCCATTGCCGATGCGACCACACTGACCGAGGCCGGCTATGTCGGCGAGGATGTGGAGAACGTGATTTTAAAGCTGCTGCAGGCCGCCGATTTCGACGTCGAGCGCGCCCAGCGCGGCATTATCTATATCGACGAGATCGACAAGATCGCCCGCAAGAGCGAAAACACGTCCATCACCCGTGACGTCAGCGGCGAGGGCGTGCAGCAGGCGCTGTTGAAGCTGCTCGAGGGTACCGTCGCAAACGTCCCGCCGCAGGGTGGGCGCAAGCATCCGCATCAGGAGTTCATTCAGGTCGATACGTCGAATATCCTCTTTATCTGCGGCGGCGCATTCGACGGGCTGGATAAAATCATCGAGCGGCGCACCGACAAGAAGAGCATGGGCTTTGGTGCCGACATTACAAGCAAGGCCGAGCGAGACGTGGGCAAGATCCTCTCTGAAGTCCAACAGCACGATCTGCTAAAATTTGGCATTATCCCCGAGCTGATCGGTCGTCTGCCGGTTGTGGCGACGCTTGACACGCTCGATCGCAGTGATCTGGTGCGTATCCTGACCGAGCCGAAAAACGCGATGACCAAGCAGTATCAGGTACTGATGCGTTATGACGGCGTCAAGCTCGAGTTTGAGCCGGAAGCGCTCGAAGCCGTGGCCGATAAAGCTATCGAGCGGAAGATCGGCGCGCGCGGCCTGCGCAGTGTCATGGAGAGCGTCATGGGCGAGGTCATGTATACCGTCCCCTCCGATCCGACCGTCAGCCGTGTGCTTGTAACCGCCGAGTCTGTCAGAGAAGGAACGCTCCCGCTGATCGAGCATATCAACAAACCGCTTCCGGAGAAGAAAACCAGGCGGCTGCCCGAGTCTGCCGCCAGGCAGCCTTCGGACGACAAAGAGAAGCAGGTATCAGAATAACAGTTTGGGCGCTCTGCCGCCGGGATACCGGAGACGGTGCGCCCATTGACAATCTACACGTATCTGATAATCCATAGGAGGACACCCATGGACGAGAATCAAAACAAGTGGATGCAGCTGCCGTTGCTGCCTATGCGCGGGATCAATGTGTATCCCGGTATGTCACTGACCTTCGATGTTGAGCGCGCCGGTTCCACGACGGCGCTGATGGAGGCCAATCGCGGTGCGCACCTGGTATTTTTAGTCGCACAGCGGGATATCAGCGTCGATCTGCCGCAGGCAGAGGATCTGTATTCCGTTGGCGTGGTGTGCCGCATTCGCCAGCAGCTGCGGCAGCAGCAGGGCGGCGTTCGCGTCATGGTCGAAGGGCTGTACCGTGCCGAACTGCAGAGTGCGGACATGGATGCAAAGGGCTATTCCGGCGTCGTGCGCGAGCTGCCTGACCGGCCGGAGCGCAGCAACAGCAAGCGTCTCGAGGCGCTGATGCGCAGCTGCCTGGAGAATTTCAGCGAATATCTGCATCTGGACGATGCCATGCCCCACGAGCAGATACTCAATGTGCTCTCCAACCCGAATCTCAGTTTTGTCGGGTATTACATAGCCCAGCACGTGCGTCTGAGCTTTGAGGACAAGCAGGCCATATTAGAGGAGTGCATGCTCTCTCGCCGCTTGATGCTCCTTAACCGCCTGCTCTCCAACGAGATCGAGATCATGAGCATCGAGCAGGAGCTCAACGCGGCCACGGCGGAACAGATGAACCGCAATAACCGCGAATACTATCTGCGCGAGGAACTCAAGCTTATCCAGGCCGAGCTCGGTGAAGACAGCGCTGAGGATGACGACGACTACCGTGCACGGCTCGATGCGCTGCCCGTCAGCGAGGAAATCCACAAAAAACTTCGCAAGGAGCTCTCTCACCTGAAAAAGCAGCCCTTCGGCTCGTCCGAGGCCGCGGTGATCCGCAGCTATCTTGACACGGTGCTTGAAATCCCCTGGGGAAAGAAAAGCCAGGAGACAGTGGACATCGAAAAGGCGAGACGCGTGCTGGACGACGACCATTTTGGACTCGAAAAGGTCAAGGAGCGCATTCTGGAGTATCTGGCCGTCAAGCAGCTCTCAAGCGATATCAAGGGCGGACTGATCTGCCTGGTCGGCCCTCCGGGGACCGGCCTAGGCGGCGTACATGACGAGGCTGAAATCCGCGGCCACCGCCGCACCTATATCGGCTCAATGCCGGGGCGTATCATCAACGGCATCATGCAGGCTGGCACCTGCAATCCCTTGCTGGTGCTCGATGAGATCGACAAGCTCGGCAGCGACTACCGCGGCGACCCCTCGGCTGCGCTGCTTGAGGCGCTGGACCCCGAACAGAACAGCAGCTTCCGGGATCACTTCCTGGAAGTGCCATTCGATCTCAGCGAGGTCTTCTTTATCACGACCGCCAACACGACCGATACGATCCCGCGCGCCCTGCTCGACCGTATGGAGGTTATCGAGCTCTCCAGCTATACTGACGAGGAAAAGCTGCAGATCGCCAAGCAGCATCTGCTGCCCAAGCAGCGCAAAAAGCACGGTCTGAAGGCCGCACAGCTGAAGCTCGGCGACGAGGCCATCCGTGCCGTGATCCGCTCTTACACCCGGGAATCCGGCGTGCGCACGCTCGAGCGGGAAATTGCCGCTATTTGCCGTAAGACTGCCGGCGAGATCGTGGCAAACGGGAGAAAATCCGTTACCGTTCGGCCGGACAGTCTTGAACGACTGCTTGGCCCGGCCAAGTTCAAGAGTGATGAGTTCCGGCTGCGCGACGAGATCGGCCTGGTGCGCGGCCTCGCCTGGACCTCGGTCGGCGGGGAAGTGCTGGATGTGGAGGTCGCCGTGCTGCCCGGCAGCGGAAAACTCGAGCTCACCGGCAATCTCGGCGACGTGATGAAGGAGTCGGCCCGGGCGGCCATCAGCTATATCCGCAGCCGCGCGGAGCTGCTCGGTATTGATCCCGAGTTTTATAAGAATAAAGATATCCATATCCATTTCCCGGAGGGGGCGGTGCCGAAGGACGGTCCTTCTGCCGGTATTACCGTGACGATCGCCGTCATCTCGGCGCTGACGGGCACCCCGGTGCGCCACGAGGTTGCCATGACCGGTGAGATCACGCTGCGCGGCCGTGTGCTGCCGATCGGCGGCCTGCGCGAGAAGACCATGGCGGCCTTCCGTGCGGGAGAGACCACGGTTATCATCCCACGTGAGAACGAGGCCGACCTCGCCGATATCGACCCGACCGTGCGCGCGGCGCTGCGCTTCGTGCCGGTCAGCCATGCAGACGAGGCGCTGGACGTGGCGCTGCTCCGCGATGCGGCGCAGCCGTTTTTCCCGGAATATCATCCGTCAGCCGCCCCGGTGCGTGAGGCTGCGGCGATCAGCCAGTGAGAATGCCATGAATACGCTGAATGTCAATAACGCCGAGTTCATTAAATCGGCGGCCAGTCCCGGCCAGTTTATCCAGTCGAGCCTGCCTTCCATCGTATTTGCCGGCAAATCGAACGTCGGCAAATCCTCGGTACTGAACCGGCTGCTGAACCGCAAAAACTTTGCCCGTGTCGGCGCCCAGCCCGGCAAGACCGTACATGTCAACTATTTCCGGATCGACGGGAAATGCTATTTTGTCGACCTGCCCGGCTATGGTTATGCTAAGGTCTCGCAATCCGAGCGGGATCGCTGGGGGCGGCTGATGGAGGATTTCTTTGCCGCCAAGGGCCTGATCACGCTCGGTGTGATGATCGTCGATGCCCGCCATAAACCGACGGCCGATGACATCACGATGGCCAAATGGTTCAATAGTGCCGACTGCCGTCTTGTCGTCGTGGCCAACAAGCTCGACAAGCTGAAAAAGAGCGAGATCGAGCCGAATCTCGCCCTGATCCGCGAGACGCTGTCTCTCCCGGAGACGGTCACGCTGATCCCGTTCTCCGCGGAAAAAGGGCAGGGCAGGGAACAGCTGTTTGCCGAAATCCTCAAGGAGTTGTAAACGTATGAAAAAGCAGCCGCAGAACATCCGGTTTCTGCGGCGCTTTTTTTCTGCTTCGAGGAAAACGCTTATGCCTGAATATTTTTATCATATCCCTTGTATTTCCCACTGCTTTTTGGTAAAATAACTTTTATCTGGGGGTGTTTACTATCAGTGCCTGGCAAGAGATCCTGAATGGATTCGATACGGAACGCATGATCAGCCTGCTGATGAGCGCGGTTCCGGCGCTGCTGTGTATCACACTGCACGAGCTCGGACACGGCTATGTGGCGTGGCTTCTCGGCGACAATACGGCCAAGCGTGCCGGGCGTCTGACGCTCAACCCACTGAAACACCTCGATATGATGGGCTTTTTCATGCTGGTTGTGGCCCATATCGGCTGGGCCAAGCCTGTCCCGGTCAATATGCGCAATTTTAAAAATCCGCGGCAGGGGATGGCGCTCACGGCGCTGGCCGGCCCCGGTATGAATCTGCTGATCGCGGTTGTGTTTTTGTTCCTGTATGGCCTTGTGGTGCCGGTCTCATCGGCCTCCAGCTCGACTGCCTGGCGGATCGTGCTTCAGCTGTGCTTTACAACGGCGCACCTGAGCCTGGGCCTGTGTCTGTTTAATCTTCTGCCGATCCCGCCGCTCGACGGCTCGAAGGTGCTGTTCTCGCTGCTGCCGGATACGGCATATCTGACGCTGATGCGCTACGAGCGCTACGGCTTTATTCTGCTCTATCTGCTGGCGTTCTCCGGCGTCACCGGGAGCATTGTCTCCCGCTTGCTCAATCAGGCGCTGAATGCTCTGATGCCGGTCGCGCAGCTCGGCGCGTATCTCGGCAAAATGATCGTCATGTGAGGAACCATGGACAATCCAAGCTATCATCTCGAGGGCGTGATTCACGACAGGGATGAGCTCAGCGACTTTGAAGGGCCGCTCAGCCTGATCCTGATGCTCCTCGCCAAAAATAAAATCGAAATCCGCGATATCAAAATCGCCGATATTCTCGACCAATATCTGGAATACCTGCAAAAGATGCAGAGCATGGATCTGGAGATCGCAAGCGAATTTGTGCAGATGGCCTCGCATCTGCTGTATATCAAAACCCGTACGCTGCTCAGCTCTGACGAGGAAGAGGTTTCGGAGCTCGAGGTGCTGATCGCTTCGCTCGAACAGCTCAAGGGGAAGGACACCTTTGAGCGGCTGAAAAAGGTGACGCCGCAGCTGAAGGCCGCCTCCGAGCTCGGGCTTCTGTACTACGAAAAGAATCCCGAGCCTCTGCCGAAACAAGGAAAAGTATACGAATACCGCCATAAGAGCGTCGATTTGCTCAAGGCGCTGGCCGCCATCTACTCCCGCGGCGTGAAAACACCGGAGAACGAGGCGCTGATGCTGGCAGTGCCGCATCGGGTGATCTACAGTGTGCGCGATAAAAGCCGTGAGGTGCTGGAAAAGCTGCGCAGCGGCGGCACCGGCCTGCGCGCGCTGTACAATGCCTGCTCCAGCCGCAGCGAGGTCATAGCGACCTTTATCTCGATCCTGGAGCTGTGCAGCATGGGCAGTATCCGCCTGACCGGCGAGGAGAACGGCGACTATTCGGTCACCTTTGTCGGCGGCGATGTGGATGAGATCCTCGAGCAGATCATAGAATAATATCTTTTCAATCCCTGACGGGACTAAAAGATAAAACTGAATTGAGTTTAGAGTTATGATGGATTTATCTGCCGCCATCGAGGCGGTACTCTTTGCAGCGGGCGAGGCTGTGCCGATCGCGCGCCTCTCGCTGATCCTCGGCGTTGATGAAAAAGAGATCTCTCTGCGCGGTGCCGAGCTGGCCGAGCGCTATGCCGCCGAGGAGCGCGGCATGCGTGTGCTGCGCCTGGGGGACAAGCTGCAGATGTGTTCAGCCCCTGAGTACGCACAGGTCATCACCAAGGTGCTCGAACACCGCAAGCCGCCGATGCTCTCCCAGCCCGCCCTCGAGACGCTGGCTGTGGTCGCCTATTTTCAGCCTGTCACCAGAGCGTATATCGACCAGGTGCGCGGCGTGGACAGTTCTTACACGGTTTCGGTCCTGCTGGATCGCGGACTGATCGAGCCCTGTGGGCGCCTGGAGGTGCCTGGCCGCCCTGTGCTGCTGCGCACAACAGACGCTTTTTTGCGCACGATGGGCATCCGCGAGCTCTCCGAGCTGCCGGAGCTGCCGGATATGACCAGCAGCGAGGGTGTGGAGCAGCTGCAAAAACAGATTGCCGAGCTGCAGCGAGCCGAGAGCGGCGAGCAGCTGACAATAGAAGAAGAGGAAGTTGAACCGTTGACAGAGAGCTATGCGCAATCTCCGTTACAGGCAGAGAGCGCAGAGGATACAAACGGGGAGTGATCGTTTGGTCGGATGGATCATACTGGGCGTTTTCATCGCCCTGATCGTCGGCTTGTGTCTGATCCCGGTGGGCTTTGACGCCGGCTTTGAGCACGACGCGCTTCATATGTCGGCCAAGGTCATGGGCATACAGCTGCAGCTGTTCCCACGCGAAAAGGGAGAAGAGAAAAAGCCCAAGGAGGAAAAACCGAAAGAGGAAAAGCCTCCGCAAGAGAAAAAAGAAGAGAAACCCAAAGAGCAGAAGAAGGGCCTTCCGCTGGGATTGAGCATACAGGAGCTGCTTGAGATCGTCAAAGCTGTGCTGCGCGGTCTGGGGCGTTTCGGCCATAAGATGAAGGTAGACCGTTTCCGCCTGATCTTTGTGGCCTCAGAGCCGGATCCCTACTATACGGCTTTGACTTACGGCACTGTCAATGAAGTGCTGTCGATGCTCGCGCCGCTGTGCAAAAAGGCCTTTACCTGCCGGGACTGTGAGGTCCGCACCGGCGTGGATTTCCTGGGAAATCGAATGCAGCTGGAATTTGGCCTGGGCATGAGCATCCGAATCGGGCAGATCCTGGGCGTCGTGTTCGGCATCGGCTTTGCTGCCGTGAAGGTCGTCATCAAAAGCAAACTTCGCCAGAAACGGGAAGCCAAGCTGAATCGCCCGGAGAAGCCAAATCCGGAAGAGAGCGCTGCGCCGTCTGATGCGGAAGGCGATTTGGTTACAGAACCTGAAAATATGGAAACCGCGGTGTTGACCGCCGCTGAGTCGGCGCCAGACCCTGAAAAAACAGAAACCAAGATAGATGTGGAAAGGATGGAACCAAATGGAGAACAATAACCCGATCGGTGAACTCATGCAGACCACCATGGAGAGCGTCAAGAACATTCTGAAGGTCGATACTGTAGTCGGCGACCCGATTTTCACGCCGGACGGCATTACCCTGGTGCCGGTCTCCCGCATCAGTGTTGGTTTCGGCGGCGGCGGTATCGAGCTGACACCGAAGAAAGAGGGCGAGAGCAAGCCCTTCGGCGGCGGCAATGCCACCGGCGTTAAGATCGATCCGATCGGCTTCCTTGTCATCAAAGAGGGAAATATCCGCATGGTCAATATCATGCCGCCCGCCAGCACCACGGTCGACCGTCTGATCGATCTCGTTCCGCAGGTCATGGACCGCATCGACGAGTTTATCAACAAGACGAAGGAAGAGTAATTTCCTTAAATCCGTCCATAATAAGCACTACCCAAGTGATCAAGGGTGGTGCTTATTTTGAGAAAACTGCTTTATGCGTTGGTTCTGACGGCTGTTCTATTGCCGCAGAGCTGTGCTGCCGCCGTGGACGAACCGGTCGTATCAGCCGCCTCTGCGGTTGTGATGGACGGTCGGGGTGAGCTGCTGTACGCGCGCGACGCTGATGAGCCGCATCTGATCGCCAGTACGACGAAGCTGATGACAGCCTTTGTGACGATCCTGCGCTGCGATCCGGACGAGCGCGTTCAGATCGAGAGTGCCGACTGCGCCGTAGAGGGTTCATCGATGTATCTTATCCCGGGGGAGGACTATACCGTCCGGGAACTGCTGACAGGCTTGCTGCTGGCATCCGGCAACGATGCGGCCCTGGCACTGGCCCGTCATGTGGCCGGAGATGTGGAAGCCTTTGCTGCGATGATGAATCGCTGCGCCGCTGCGCTCGGTATGACGGGCTCGCACTTTGTCAATCCGCACGGCTTGAACGCCGAGGGACACTATTCCACGGCGCATGATCTCGCGGCGCTGATGCACGCCTGTATGGAGTGTCCGCTTTTTCGTGAATTGTCGGCCCTGCCGAGCGCCGTCGTGAAGGAACAGAGCTATGAAAACCACAACAAGCTGTTGACGCTCTGTCCCGGCTGTGTTTCCGGCAAGACCGGCTATACCCAGCTTGCCGGACGCTGCCTGGTCAGCTGCGCGGAGCGAGACGGCCGACGCTTTGTCTGCGTCACGCTGAACGACCCCAACGACTGGGAGGACCACTGCAGATTATACGACTGGGCATTCGCCCGGTCGCAAGCTGTCTAGAGAATTACATAGTAGGGATATACATGGAAGATCGTTTACAAAAATTGATATCTGCGGCGGGCCTGATGTCCCGCCGTGCAGCTGAGAAGGCGATCGAGGACGGACAGGTCACGGTCAACGGCGCAGTAGCATCGCTCGGCGATAAGGCCGACCCCGTGCGCGATGACATCCGTGTCAACGGCCGGCGATTGCCAAACGACAAGGAAAAAGTCTATCTGATGCTGAATAAGCCCCGGGGCTATGTCTGCACGCTCAGCGACGAAAAGGGGCGGAAAACCGTCACAGAGCTTGTCCGGGACGTCGGCACACGGCTGTATCCTGTCGGCCGTCTGGACATGGACAGCGAAGGGCTGCTTGTTATGACAAATGACGGCGACTTTGCCAATCACCTGATGCATCCTTCCCATCAGGTGGAAAAATGCTACCGCGTCACAGTCAGCGGCGACAATCTTGAGAGCGTGCCGGAACGGCTGTCAGTGCCGATGGTCATGGACGACCGCAAGCTCAGCGCGGCGGGGGTTCGGCTGTTGAAGTGTGAGGAAGGCCGCGCCGTACTCGATGTCACGATCCACGAGGGACGCAACCGCCAGGTGCGCCGGATGTGCGAGAGCGTCGGACTGCAGGTCCACCGTCTCTGCCGGATCAGTGAGGGGCCGCTCACACTCGGTAAACTGCCGAGCGGCCAGTGGCGCTATCTGAATCGGGACGAGCTCGCCGCCTTTGAGCGCGCAATGAAAGCGTGAATACGATGGAAAAAACCGATCTTGTTGTGATCGGCGGCGGCGCAGCGGGACTTATGTGCGCTGTTACAGCCGCTGAGCGCGGCTTGTCTGTTGTGTTGCTCGATGCCAATCAAAAGCTTGGCCGCAAGCTGCGCATCACCGGCAAGGGCCGCTGCAATCTGACCAATCAATGTGATATCAAGACCTTTATGGCCAATATCCCGGGCGACGGACGCTTCCTCTACAGCGCTTTGAACCGCCTGTCGCCCGCAGACACGATGGCCCTGTTTGAAAGCTGGGGTTTGCCGCTCAAGACCGAGCGGGGTTATCGCGTTTTTCCGGTGTCGGATAACGCCAACGATGTGGCGGACCTGCTCGCGCGCCGCTGTGAGCGCCTTGGCGTTCATTGGCTGCACACGCGCGCCGTAGCCATCGAGAGCAGGGATGGCGCCGTCAGCGGCGTTGTAACCGAGCAGGGACACTTGGCCTGCCGTGCTGTCGCCGTCTGCACCGGTGGCCTCTCGTATCCGCTGACAGGCTCGACGGGCGACGGCTACCGTATGGCGAGGAGCTACGGCCATACGGTCATCGAGCCGATGGCCTCGCTGGTTCCGCTGGAGAGCCCGGATGAGAGCTGTGCCGAGATGCAGGGCTTCAGCTTGAAAAACGTCACGCTCTCGGTATACGAGGGAGAGGGGAACAAGCCCATCTATTCGGAGCTCGGCGAGATGCTCTTCACGCACTTTGGCGTGTCGGGGCCGCTGGTGCTATCGGCCAGCGCGCATATGCGGCACTTTGACACTGTCAAATACCGCCTTGCGATCGACCTGAAGCCGGGTCTGGATGAGAAGAAGCTTGATGCCCGGCTGCTTCGCGATTTCGAAAAATATGCCAACCGCGCATTTCGCAATGCGCTTGGCGATCTGCTGGGACACAGCATGATCCCGGTGGTCGTGCGCCTGTCTCAGATCGATCCGGAGAAGCCGGTACATGATATCACCCGCGAGGAGCGGCTGCGCCTGCTGCATCTGCTGAAGGCCTTCCCGGTGGCTGTTTCGCAAAAACGCCCGATCGACGAGGCCATTGTCACAGCGGGCGGCGTCAGCACCAAAGAAATCAATCCTCGCACGATGGAATCCAAGCTGCTGCCGGGGCTGTACTTTGCCGGAGAAGTTCTCGATTTGGATGCCTATACCGGAGGCTTTAATCTGCAGATCGCCTGGTCGACGGGATATACGGCGGGCATGAGCATACCGGACGTATAAGATGAAAATGCTGTTTTGAATCATTGTTTATATATAAAGGGAGTTATACAAATGAACGGACATATTGCTGTTGCAATTGACGGCCCCTCCGGGGCAGGGAAGAGCTCGCTGGCGCGCAAGGCCGCGGCAAAATTGGGATATATCTATGTGGATACCGGCGCTATATACCGCACAGTCGGCCTGGCGGCCGACCGCGCCGGATTGGATACCCATGATGAGGACGCAGTGAAGGCACTGCTGCCTTCCCTTGGTATCGACATGGGCTATAACACAGCTGGCGAGCAGTGCATGACGCTCAACGGTGAGGATGTCTCTGCCGCGATCCGTCAGCCCAGAATCTCCATGGCGGCTTCAAACGTCTCGGCCATGCCGCCGGTTCGTGCCTTTCTGCTGGATATGCAGCGGAAAATGGCGCGCGAGAATGACGTCATCATGGACGGGCGCGATATCGGCACCGTCGTTCTGCCCGATGCCGAGGTCAAAATCTTTCTGACGGCCTCTCCCGAGGCGCGTGCGCAGCGCCGCATGCTCGAGCTTGAGCAGAAGGGCATGTCCCAGCCTTACGACGACGTGCTGCGTGAGATCCTGCAGCGCGACGAGCAAGATATGAATCGTGCTATTGCGCCGCTGCGCCAGGCCGACGACGCTGTTTTGCTCGATACCAGTGACATTGGCTTCGACGAGAGCCTGGATCGGCTCTGCGGCATCATTGGCGCGCAGTTGGAGAAGAAGTCATGAGGGAGCTCATCCTTGCCGAGAGCGCCGGTTTTTGCTTCGGCGTACAGCGCTCGGTGGAGATGGCGGATTCCCTGCTGGATACCTACGGTGCTGTCAGCTGCCTCGGTGAGCTCATCCATAACGAAGAGGTCGTTTCAGAGCTCCGCGCACGCGGCCTGCGAATTATTGCCTCAGCCGGTGAGGCTGCGGCGGGGGAGCACGTCATGCTGCGCGCCCACGGGGTGGCTGAGTCTGTCTACCGGGAACTGGAGCAGCGCGGCGCCCGGATCCACGACGCGACCTGCCCGAAGGTCGTATACATTCATAAAATCGTCAGCAAGGCGCGCGATGCCGGCGAATTTGTACTGATTGTCGGCATGCGTCAGCATCCCGAGGTCGAGGCGATCTGTGGCTGGTGCGGTGCGCACGAGGTCGTTGAGACGCCGGAGGAATTGGCATCCTGGCTGGAAATGCACCCCGAGATATGGTCTCAGCCGGTTACTCTGGTCGTACAGACCACACAGACCAACAAAAATTTCGTGGATTGCTGTAAAATTGCAAAAAAAATATGTACAAATCTGAAAATTTATGATACGATATGTTTTGCTACATCCACGCGTCAAAAGGAAGCCGCAGAGTTAGCCTCTCGGTGCGATGCCATGGTAGTCATCGGCGGAAAACACAGTGCCAACAGCCTGCACTTGGCCGAGATCTGCAGGAAGCATTGCAGCCACGTGCAATTCATTGAACGGGCTGAGGAGCTGGAACTGGACATGCTTAGGTTCGCGGACACGGTTGGCATCACAGCAGGAGCATCTACGCCTGCGTGGATAATTAAGGAGGTAAGAAACAAAATGGACGAAAACAAAATTGAGAAGGAACAGTCCTTCGACGAAATGCTGGAGGAATCCCTCAAACAAATATATAATGGAGAGCGTGTGAGCGGCGTTGTCGTAGCCATCACCAACACGGAAATCAGCGTTGATCTGGGCACCAAGTATTCCGGATTCATTCCCACGTCTGAGTTCACCGATGACGGTGTTAAGGTAGAAGATGCCGTCAAGGTTGGCGACACGATCGAGGCTGTTGTCGTGCGCGTTAACGATGTCGAGGGCACGGCTATGCTCTCCAAGAAGCGTCTGGACGCTGTCAAGGCCTGGAGCGACGTGGAAGAGGCTGCCGAGAGCGGCGCTGTCGTCGAGGGTGTCATCACCGAGACCAACAAGGGCGGCGTTGTCGCCAATGTGCGCGGCGTGCGCGTGTTCATCCCCGCTTCTCAGACCGATCTGCCCCGCGAGGCCGATCTCAACGAGATGATCCGCAAGACCGTCCGCATGAAGATCACCGAAGTCAACAAGGCCCGCAAGCGTGTTGTCGGCTCGATCCGCCGCGTTGCGCAGGCTGAGCGCCGTGAGCGCGTCGAGAGCATCTGGAACGAGATCGAAGTGGGCAAGCGCTATCACGGCGTTGTCAAGTCTCTGACCAGCTACGGTGCTTTCGTTGATATCGGCGGCATCGACGGTATGGTCCATGTCTCCGAGCTGAGCTGGGGCCGCATCCACCAGCCCTCCGAAGTTGTCTCTGTCGGTGACGAGATCGACGTCTATGTCATCAACTTCGATAAGGAAAAGCGCAAGATCTCCCTTGGCTACAAGGATCCCGAAGGCAATCCCTGGGCTGTGTTCACCGGCAAGTATGCTGTCGGCGACGTGGCCGAGGTCAAGATCGTCAAGCTGATGGACTTCGGCGCCTTCGCCGAGATCGTCCCCGGCGTGGACGGCCTGATCCATATCTCTCAGATCGCCAACCGCCGCATCGGCAAGCCCGGTGACGTGCTGACGGTCGGTGATGTGGTCGAAGCCAAGATCACGGCCATTGACGACGAGAAGCATAAGGTCAGCCTGTCCATCCGTGCGCTCTCCGAGCCGGCCCCTGTGGCCCGCGAGGAGGCTCCTGTTGAGGATGAGCCCGCTGCTGAGGACGATGCCCTTGTCTATGAGGTCAGTGCCGACGGTGTTGCCACCGGCAATGCGCCTGAGGACGACGCTGAGTAATCTGTATCCTTTATACAACAAAAACGAGATCGCGCTTTTTCGCGGTCTCGTTTTTTACGATCTGTACATTGCGTTATTTGTTCACTGAGGGTATAATACAAGATATAGAAGGCAGCATAACGAGCTGTAAGAGGAAAAGGAGTGTGCGTCATGAACAGCAAGCATATTCTGATCGTTGTCGATATGCAGAAGGATTTTGTTGACGGAGCGCTCGGAAGCAGCGAGGCCGTCAGCATCGTCCCCGCTGTCGTCGAGAAGATCCGTTCGGCCAGAGCCGCCGGCATCCCGGTGCTCGCCACGCTCGATACCCATGGGGCGAACTATCTGCAGACACGCGAGGGCCGCTTCCTTCCGGTCGAGCACTGTCTCGAGGGCACGGACGGCTGGCAGCTGAATGCCGCGGTCGCCGATGCGCTGTCCGATTCACCGCGCTTGATTAAACCGAGCTTTGGCAGCGTTGATTTGCCGGAGACCGTTCATAAGCTTACCGGCGTGGAGGCGCCCGGGGCCGGACTGACGATCGAGCTGATCGGCCTGTGCACCGATATCTGTGTTGTCTCCAACGCGCTGCTTCTTAAGGCCGTGTACTACGAGGCCGACATGATCGTCGATTCCGCCTGCTGTGCCGGTGTGACGCCTGCCAAACACGAGGCCGCTCTTGAGACCATGCGCAGCTGCCAGATCGTTGTCCGGTAAGGAGGGGAGAGCATGCGTGAAACCAATAACCCGGCCATGATGATGGATCTCTACGAGCTTACCATGGCCAACGGCTATTTCCTGGACCCGGAGTGCCAGGGAACAAAAGTTGCTTTTGACGTTTTCTATCGCCGCAATCCCGACGAGGGCGGCTTTGCCATCTTTGCGGGCCTGGAACAGATTGTCGATTATCTTGTCAATATGAATTTTTCGGCGGAGGATGTGGAATATCTCCGTTCCCTTGGCCAGTTTGACGAGCGCTTTCTGCATTATCTCGAAAACTTCCGTTTCCACGGCGATGTCTATGCCTTTCCCGAGGGCAGCATTATTTACCCGAACGAGCCGATCATTACCGTTGTCGCCGATATCACCGAGGCGCAGCTGGTAGAAACCGAAATTCTTGCGCAGTTCAACCACCAGAGCCTGATCGCGACCAAAGCCCAGCGTATTGTCCGTGCGGCTGACGGCCGCGCCGTCTCGGATTTCGGTGCGCGCCGCGCCCATAACAACGATGCCGCGGTCTACGGTGCCCGCGCCTGCATCATCGGCGGCGTCAAAGGCACGGCCACAGTGCTGGCCGGTCAGCGCTTTGATATCCCGGTTTCGGGCACCATGGCCCACAGCTGGGTCATGCTGTTTGAGGATGAATTGACGGCTTTTCGCCGCTTCGCGGGCTGCTATCCGCACAATTGCATCCTGCTGGTCGATACTTACGACGTGCTCAATTCCGGTGTGCCCCATGCGATCCAGGTCTTCCGGGAGATGCAGCAGCAGGGAATCCGGTCGAGAAGCTATGGTATCCGTATCGACAGCGGCGATCTTGCCTATCTCACCAAAAAGGCCCGCATCATGCTGGACGAGGCTGGATTTACCGATGCGAAGATCATCATATCCAACAGTCTGGACGAGTACACGATCCAGTCGATCCTGGCCCAGGGCGGGCAGGTAGACGCCTTCGGCGTCGGTGAGCGGATGATCACCGCCCGGTCCGAGCCTGTCTTTGGCGGAGTCTACAAGCTCTGCGCGGTACAGCGCGGCGAGCATTGGGAGCCGCGTATCAAGATCTCTGACACGGTGGAAAAGACCACGAATCCCGGTTTGAAGGATGTCTATCGCATCTATAACGATCAAGGGACGGCGGTTGCCGATCTGATCACAATAGCCGGCGAGGAGCTTGACCTTGAGAAGCCTTACCGGTTTATCGACCCGATCCGCCCCTGGAAGCAGCTGTATCTGGAAAACTGCACGGCGAAAAAGATGCAGTTTCCGGCAGTTAAAAACGGTGAGCGCTGCTATGCGCCCGAAAAGCTTTCCGATATTGCAGCGCGTGTGCGGCAGCAGCTTTCCCGTGAGGTATGGGTTGAGGAACAGCGCTTCCAGAACCCGCATGCCCACTATCTCGATATGAGCCCGAGCTATTACGAGATGAAGATGGAGCTGCTGGCAAAGAATCAGTAAAAAGAGAACGGAGCCGGTTTCGATGGCGGGAACCGACTCCGCTTTTTTAGCTTAGATAAGGGTCATCCTTGAGTACACAGGTTTCGCGACACTTTTTGGTGCAGGGAGTTCCTGTGCGAATGCTGTCGATGCATTTGCTCTTGAGCTTCATGTTGAAGCGAAAGCGCACAAGGTCTAAAATGATCGCGTTGCCCCAGTGATAACTGATATAGCGCTCGATGGCCTGGCGCACGGCGGGGTTGATGGGCTGCAAAGGAGTTCCTCACCTTTCTGTCTATAATCGATTTATCGTCAAGAAAACCTCCCGGTCAATGGGTAGACTGGGAGGTTTTCTGTTCGGCTCTTACTTTTTGAAGCTGTCTTTCAGAGCAACGGCGCGGTTGAACACCAGGTGCTCCGGCGTTGCATCGCGGTTATCAAGGACAAAATAGCCCTGACGCATGAACTGGAAGCCCTCGGCGTTCTTGGTGCGCTCGGGCATCGGCGCTTCGGCCAGACTGCGCTCGACCTTGCAGTCCTCGAGGATCTCAAGGCTGTTGGGGTTCAGGCAGTCGAGGAAGTTCTTGTCGGGGCCGTCTGGCTCGGGATCGGCGAAGAGATAGTCGTACAGCCGGACCTCGGCGTCGGCGCAGTTGTCCGCGTCGACCCAGTGGATCGTGGCGCCCTTGACCTTGCGCCCGTCGGCGGGATCGCCGCCGCGGCTCTGCGGGTCGTACTCGCAGAAGATCTCGGTTACGCGGCCGTTCTCGTCCTTCGCGCAGCCTGTGCAGGTGACCAGATAGGCGCCCTTGAGACGCACCTCGTAGCCGGGATGCAGGCGCTTGTATTTCGGCGCGGGGACCTCCATGAAGTCGTCCTCTTCGATCCACAGATGGCGGGAGAAGGAGACCTGGCGCGTACCTGCTTCGGGATCGAGAGGATTGTTTTCGATCTCCAGCAGTTCGCTCTGCCCCTCGGGATAGTTCGTAACAGTCAGCTTGACGGGGTGGAGAACAGCCATCACGCGCTTGGCGTGGGCGTTCAGATCGTCACGCAGGCAGCTTTCAAGCAGGGCCCAGTCGACCGTGGAGTCGACCTTGCTCACGCCGATGCGCTCGCAGAACTCGCGGATGGAAGCCGAGGTATAGCCGCGGCGGCGCAGGCCGCAGAGCGTCGGCATACGGGGATCGTCCCAACCGGTGACGCGTCCTTCCTCGACCAGCTGGCGCAGCTTGCGCTTGGACATGACGGTATAATTGATGCCGAGACGGGCAAACTCGATCTGCCGGGGCTTGATGCCGGGGATCGAAACGTTCGATACCACCCAGTCGTACAGGGGGCGGTGCGCCTCGTACTCCAGCGAGCAGAGGGAGTGCGTGATCCCCTCCAGCGCGTCCTGGATCGGATGGGCGAAGTCGTACATCGGGAAGATGCACCACTTGCTGCCCTGACGGTGGTGATTGATATAGCGGATGCGGTAGAGCACCGGGTCGCGCATGTTGAAGTTTCCGCTCTCGAGATCGATCTTGGCGCGCAGCGTGTACTTGCCCTCGGGGAACTCACCGGCGCGCATGCGCTTAAAGAGATCGAGGTTTTCTTCGATCGGCCGGTCGCGCCAGGGGGAGATCGCGGGGTGTGTCGTATCGCCGCGGTACTCTTTGAACTGCTCCGGCGTCAGTTCGCAGACGTAGGCCAGCCCTTTCTTGATGAGCTCGATGGCATATTCATAGGTTTTCTCGAAATAGTCCGAGCCGTAGAACAGGCGATCGCCCCAGTCGAAGCCCAGCCAGTGGATGTCCTCCTGAATGGCGTTGACGTACTCGGTATCCTCCTTGGCGGGGTTTGTATCGTCAAAACGCAGATTGCAGATGCCGCCGAAGTGCTCGGCTGTGCTGAAGTCGATCGTCAGCGCCTTGCAGTGACCGATGTGCAGATAGCCGTTGGGCTCGGGCGGGAAACGGGTATGGATCTGCATGCCGTAGCAGCGGTTCCCCTCGGACAGGTCCTCTTTGACAAAGGCTTCAATAAAATTTCTGGTCTCTTCCATGCTATATTCTCCTTGAACAGCTATCATGATTGTCACAAGCTGGATATGACAGCAGTATTAACAGGCGTATTATATATGAAGAAACGGTAAAATACAATAAGAAGCGTGAAATTTCTCTTGTCAAAATCGATTGTGCCAATTATAATCGTATAAAACTAAAAGAAAAAAGGAGTTATCATTATGCTTGATGTCTATGATATTCTGATCATCGGCGGGGGAGCGGCCGCCGCTTCCGCCGTGCTGACGGCCAAAAACCGCGGCAAAACCACGGCTGTCGTGTGTAACCCGGTCGAGACCACGAGCCTCTATAAGGCCGAGTGCATCACCAACTATCCCGGCGTGGATCCGATCAGCGGGAAGGAGCTCAGCGAACTTTTTGATCGGCAGATCCGTGAGAATGCCACCGATGTGATCGAGGGCCGCGCCCTGAACGTGATGCCGATGGACGATGTATTCGGTGTGGCCGTCGGCAACGACTTCTATCAGGCCCGCAGTCTGATCATCGCCGCCGGTATTACCCGGGAAAACCTTTATCCCGGCGAGGGAGAGTATATCGGCCGCGGCGTCAGCTACTGCGCAACCTGCGACGGTATGCTCTACCGCGGCAAGACTGTAGCTGTGATCGGCAACGGACATGAGGCCATAGAGGATGCCGATTTTCTCGAGGGCATCGGCTGCCAGGTCATCCGTCTGCAGCAAAACGGCAAGTATGAGATCAGCGGCGGCCTGAAAGCCGACACAGTCACCTTCAAGGGCGAGTCCTATAAGGTCGACGGTATCTTTATCATCAAGGATACGGTTTCGGTCACACGGCTGGTGCCGGGGCTTGAGTACGAGCAGGGCGGCATTGTGGTCGACAGGCACATGGCCACCACGGTCCCCGGCGTCTTTGCCGCCGGCGACTGCACCGGCAAGCCCTATCAGCTCGCGAAGGCCGCGGGCGAGGGCAACATCGCCGCGCTCAGCGCCGTCGATTATCTGGCTGGAAAGAAATAATGCAAGTCTGCTTCATATTCGCAATATTACGAACTGTAATATTGTAATACAACTTGTAAAACGCAGAAAAAAATACAGAGAACATCGGAAAAAGGATGTTCTCTGTTGCTTTTTATACGATTCTTCAATTACAATTGTTTTATTGAAGATCGGTATTATGGCATTTCTGCAACGGTATAGATTCCATAGCGCGTGAGCGAAAAGCCTGCTTCACGAAATATCGTGCTGTCGTCCCAGGGGGATAAAATATAAACCGATGAGGAATCGAGATACTGCGCTTCGATGCCGAAGCGCCAGCGATCGAAGCTCACTGCATCGAGATACGCGGCGGGATAGTGTTTGTAGATGACCGACTCGCGAAAACGTTCGGTTGGCGTCTGTGTGTAAAACAGTACGCGGGGATATTTCACGGTGTCGCTGATATGGACAATACTTCCGTCGTCCGGAACAGCCGCGAGCGCTTCCTCCAGTCCTTCGCCGAAGTTATAGTCCATCGTGCGGCGGTAGTCTGTAAAATAGTAAGCTTCAAAGAAGCTGAAAAACAGGAGATATACCGCCAGCACCGCGCCGAGCAGCGGCTTCCATCGGCCGCACAGCCAGTCGAGACCGCGCGCGGCGAGCAGGATCAGAGGGAAAAACAGGATGTTTACCCGATTGACGTTTACTTTGATCAGCAGTCCCAACAGCAAGGCGGCCAGAAGGTTCGCAAAAACCAGCACGTTCTCAGGCTTTTTTTGGGACTTCGATAGACAGATAACCAGCCCCAGCAGCGAAAACGGCAGCGTGATCGGGTAGAGCAGACCAAATTTTCCTGCTGTATTCCACGGCAGACCGTCCGACTGTGTGACGAGGATATGCAGCAGGTTTTGCAAGTTCTCCGGGATCGCTTGCAGTGACATTTCCCCCGAGCGGAAATACAGCAGCTTCGGCACAGAGAAGAAGGGCGTGTGTATCTCCGCCATATAGCCCATGTTGACGGCCAGAAACAGCAGCAGCGGCGCGGCCAGAAGAGCGA
The DNA here is from genome assembly GCA_900319275.1 of uncultured Eubacteriales bacterium. Classification (GTDB taxonomy): domain Bacteria; phylum Bacillota; class Clostridia; order Oscillospirales; family Oscillospiraceae; genus Limivicinus. The sequence continues at coordinate 62,686 of ONNS01000012.1, read as the reverse complement.
GTATCACACCCGATAACAGCATCCACCAGTCGAAACGCAGCTTTTTCCAAAGAAGCGCAGCCGTGCTCTCGATCAGCAAAATCAGCGGCACAAAGGGCCAGATCGTCGCATAGGCGTAGAGACTCAGCCCGTAAAAGAGCGCCGATAGGGGATACCAGCGCGCATCGTCCAGCCCCCGCAGGAAGAAATACAGGGCGAACAGCAGAAAACCCGGTGCAAGGTTGGATTCGAGCCCCCAGCGGCTGAGCAGAACATGCCAAGGGCACAGTGCCGCCAACAGCAGACAGATGAGCCCGGCCCGCTCGCCCCAGAGCCGACGCCCCAGCAGATACACGCACCACAGACTCAGCAGTGCCACAACAAGCTGCGGCAGCCGGATCACCCAGGGCTTCAGACCGAAGAGAGCGATAAAGGGGATCATCAGATAGCTCTCCAGCGCGTTCATGCCGCTGCCCCAGGCTGTCAGATAGACCGGGAAGTGATATCCGGCCGTGTCCATACCGCCGTGCAGCAGACTCCAGGCTTCGTAGCCGGCAAAGGCCTCGTCCTGGTTTAACCCGCCCGGCACCTCGCCGAAGAGCCACACTCTGGCCAGCAGCCCCAGCAGAAATAGCAGCCACGGAGCCATGCGGCTCAGATTCGGTTTTGAAACAGTCAAGCTTACCACCGACTTTCAACCGTTGTTTTTGTCATTATATCCCCAAAATCCCGCCCTGTAAAGCTTGACAAGCGTTTACCGGGCGGGTATAATACACGCATCGCAGAGAACGGCAGGAGTACGCCTGTTTCCGGGGCAGAGAGAGAAAGCGGCTGGTGGAAGCTTTCACCCGGGCAGTCGGAAGGTCGGCCGGGAGCATTTGGCGTGAAGAGATGTAGCGTCGGCGTGTGATCCCCGTTATCGGATCGTGAGTGCCGCGGCCTTGCTGCGGAATTCAGGTGGTACAGCGGTAAAGCATCGCCCTGAGGGATTCCTCAGGGCTTTTTCATTTTTCAGTAAGGAGTAATGACATGAAAGAACTTCCGAAAGTCTATGAACCACAGTCCGTGGAAAAGAAAATCTACGACATGTGGATGCAGAGAGGCTATTTCCGGGGCGAGATAGACCCGAATAAAAAGCCCTTCTCCATCGTCATGCCGCCCCCGAACGTGACCGGCCAGCTGCACATGGGCCACGCGCTGGACGCGACGATCCAGGATATTCTGACCCGCTATAAGCGTATGCAGGGCTTCTCGGCCGAGTGGATCCCCGGTGTCGACCACGCCGGCATCGCCACGCAGATCAAGGTGGAAGAGGTGCTGCGCAAGGAAGAGGGCAAGACCCGCTACGATCTGGGGCGCGAGAAATTCCTTGAGCGCGTCTGGGACTGGAAGGATAAATACGGCGACCGTATCGTTGAACAGCAGAAGAGTCTCGGTGTCAGCTGCGACTGGAGCCGCAGCCGCTTCACGATGGACGAGGTCTGTGCGAAATCCGTGCGCGAGGCCTTTTGCAGCATGTATGAAAAGGGACTCATTTACCGCGGCAGCCGGATCATCAACTGGTGCCCGCACTGCCGCACGGCCCTGTCCGACGCCGAGGTCGAATATAAGGACGTGCCGGGCAGCTTCTGGCACATCAAGTACCCCATCGAGGGCAGCGACGAGTTCCTGACCGTCGCCACGACCCGGCCCGAGACCATGCTGGGCGACACAGGTGTGGCCGTCAATCCGGCTGACGAGCGCTATACGCATCTCGTCGGCAAGTACGCGATTCTGCCGCTGGTGGGCCGCCGCCTGCCGATCGTCGCGGATGACTATGTCGAACTCGGTTTCGGCACCGGCGCTGTGAAGATGACGCCCTGCCACGACCCCAATGACTACGAGGTCGGCCTGCGCCACAATCTCGAGCAGATCCAGTGCATCGACGAGGATGCGAAGATCATCAACGGCGGCAAGTATAACGGCATGGACCGCTTCGAGGCCCGCAAGGCCATTGTGGCCGATCTCGAGGAGCAGGGCTATCTTGTCAAGGTCGAGCCATACAGCCACAACGTCGGCTGCTGCTACCGCTGCGGTTCGATCGTCGAGCCGCTGACAAGCCCCCAGTGGTTCGTCAAAATGAAGCCCCTGGCCGAAAAGGCCATCGAGGTCGTCAAGGACGGCCGCATCCGCTTTGTGCCCGAGCGCTTCACGAAGATCTACCTCAACTGGATGGAAAACGTGCACGACTGGTGCATCTCCCGCCAGCTCTGGTGGGGCCACCAGATCCCGGCCTGGTACTGCGACGACTGCGGCCACATTACGGTCTCGCGCGAAGACGCCTGCGAGTGCGAGAATTGCCGCTCGAAGCACATCCACCGCGAGGAGGATGTGCTCGACACCTGGTTTTCCTCCGGCCTCTGGCCCTTCTCGACGATGGGATGGCCGAAGGAGACCGACGAGCTCAATTACTGGTACCCGACCTCGGTCATGTCCACCGGCTATGACATCATCTTCTTCTGGGTGGCCCGCATGGTCGTCTCCGGCATGGAGCAGATGGGCAAGGAGCCGTTCAAGACGGTGTTCATCCACGGACTTGTGCGCGACAGCCAGGGCCGCAAGATGTCCAAGTCGCTCGGCAACGGCATCGACCCGCTCGAGATGGTGGACAAATACGGCGCCGATGCGCTGCGCTTCAACCTCATCACCGGCAACTCGCCCGGAAACGACATGCGCTTCTATGTCGAAAAGTGCGAGGCCATGCGCAACTTCTGCAACAAGCTGTGGAACGCCAGCCGCTTTGTGATGATGAACCTCACGATCGAGAAGAACGAGCTGCCCGAGACGCTGGCGATCGAGGACAAGTGGGTGCTCTCCAAGCTCAACGACCTCATCCGCGAGGTCTGCGACAATATGGACAGCTTTGAGCTCGGCGTTGCGGCCGGTAAGATCTATGATTTCATCTGGGACACCTACTGCGACTGGTATATCGAGCTCACGAAGCCCCGCCTCAACGGCGACAACGCCGAAAGCAAGCTTGCGGCCCAGAAGGTGCTGCTGTACGTGCTGACCGAGATTTTGAAGCTCGTCCACCCGTTCATGCCCTTCATTACCGAGGAAATCTGGCAGGCGCTGCCGCACGAAGGCGATGCGCTGATGATGCAGAGCTATCCCCAGTACAATGAGGCTCTGAGCTTCCCCGAGGACGAGACCAACTTCGAGATGGTCATGGACGCGATCAAGGCCGTCCGTGCCCGCCGCAGCGAGATGAACGTGCCGCCCTCCCGCAAGGCCCATCTGATTATCGCGACGGACAAAAAGGCCGCTTTTGAGGCCGGCACCGACTATATCTGCAAGCTGGCCTACGCCAGCAGCGTAGCGGTTATGCCCGAAGCCCCTGCAGATACGGCCGGCATGGTCTCGGTCGTCACCGACAATGCCCGCATGTTTATGCCGATGGCCGAGCTCGTCGACCTGGAAAAAGAGCGCGAGCGCGTGCGTCGCGAGCTGGCCAACGCCGAAAAGCAGCTGCAGGGCCAGATCGGCAAGCTCTCCAACCAGAACTTCGTCACCCGCGCGCCCGAGGCCGTCGTCAACGCCGAGCGCGAGAAAAAGGCCAAGCTCGAGGCGTTGATCGAAAACCTGAAAGCAAGCCTTGAAAGCCTTGGCTGATTCGACAGCTTTTACAACCGAACAGCGATACAATAGCACTGCATTTTCGGATGCAGTGCTATTTTTTTACCGGCAGTGCCGGTACTGCCGGAAGGGAGGGAGAAACAATGACGATCACGAGCGCCTATGACAGGGGACGATTGACCGTCTATCTGTCGGGCGAGCTCGACCATCACGCGGCGGGCGAGGCCATCCACGGCATCGGGGAGCTGCTCGACGAGTATCTGCCGCGCGACTGCGTGCTGGAGCTTTCTGGACTGAGCTTTATGGATTCCTCGGGGATCGCTGTGATTGCGAGGACGAGGTATCGGATGCAGTCTCTCAATGGGCGGATCTGGATCGAGTGTCCTTCGCCGCAGGTACAGCGCGTACTCGACGCGGCGGGTATTGAACGGCTGGTTCCTGTGACCAGCGGAAACATAGGAGGTGTGCGGTGAATACCGTCAATATCATTCGGCTGGAATTTCCCAGCAAAAGTGTCAACGAAGCCTTTGCCCGCACGGCGGCCGCGGCCTTTGCCCTGCAGCTGGACCCGACGATGGAGGAGCTCGGCGATATCAAAACGGCCGTCAGTGAGGCTGTAACAAATGCCATTGTTCATGCCTACCCGGATACGATCGGTCAGATCGGCATGAAGCTGCGTATCCTTGAGAAGAACACCCTTGAAATCACGGTGCGCGACTGGGGCCGCGGCATTGAAAATGTGGACGAGGCTATGAAGCCGCTCTATACCACAGGCGGCGAGGAGCGCAGCGGCATGGGCTTTACGATCATGCAGAGTTTCATGGATACGCTGCGCGTGCGTTCATCGAGCGGAAAGGGGACCACGGTCGTGATGCGCCGCACGATCCGTGCGCGGATCAGCGGGAAGTGAGCGAGACGCTGTTTGCCGCGATCCGCGAGGCACAGAGCGGGGACCGCGAGGCGGCCGGACGGCTCGTGGAAGAGAATTCCGGGCTGATCTGGAGCATCGCCCGCCGTTTTTTCGGCCGCGGCGTCGACCCGGAGGATCTCTATCAGCTCGGCTGTGTCGGCTTTCTGAAGGCGGTCGATGGTTTCGATACTGCATTTGGTACACAGTTTTCGACTTATGCTGTTCCGAAAATTTCCGGTGAGATCCGGCGATTTCTGCGGGATGACGGGGCGATCAAGGTAAGCCGCGGCATCAAGGAACAGGCGGCCCAGCTGCGCACGGCGCGCACAGCCCTCGAGCAGAAGCTCGGCCACGAGCCGACCGTCACCGAACTCAGCCGCGAGACCGGCGTCAGCCCCGAGGATATCGCCCTGGTCGAGACCGCCACCGGCCCGACCGAGAGCCTGCAGCGGCCGACAGGCGAGGAGGGCTTCACGCTCGAACTGGTGCTCGGCGATTACCAGGCCGAGGAGCGCATGGTCGAGCAGGTGGCGCTGCGCGCCGCCATCGAACAGTTGCCGGAGCGGGAGCGGCAGGTGATTTGTCTGCGCTTTTACCACGGCATGACACAGCAGAACTGTGCCAGAGTCCTGCACGTCAGCCAGGTACAGGTTTCTCGCTTGGAGCGAAGAGCGATCGAGGCGCTGCGTCAGGTGCTGCAGGATGTTTAAAATCACCGTACTTGTGAGTACGGTGATTTTTTCTTGTCTTGTCGCAATGGATATGATAGAATACGACGCATGATGACTGATTTTGAAACCCGATTTGTCGAAGCGCGCAAAAAGCTGATTCGCTCCGACTTTCCCGACTTGAACCCTATGCAGCTGGAGGCGGTACTGGCCACGGAGGGGCCATTGCTGATCCTGGCCGGTGCCGGAAGCGGCAAGACCACGGTTCTAATTGACCGCATTGCCAACCTGCTGAGATATGGCAGGGCCAGCGACAGCCGTGAGCTGCCGCCCTATGCCGACGAGGAGATGCTCGCCGCGATCGAAGCGGGCAGCGAAGACGGCCGCCGTGCCGCCGCGCTCGATCCCGTTGCCCCCTGGCGCATTCTGGCAATCACCTTTACGAATAAGGCCGCCGGCGAGCTCAAGGAGAGACTCGAGCGCCGGATCGGCCCGGAAGCCAACGATATCTGGGCCTGCACCTTCCACTCGGCCTGCGTGCGGATCCTGCGACGCGACGCCGAGAAACTCGGCTTCCCCTCGGACTTCACGATCTATGATACATCCGACAGCCAGAGTCTCATAAAACATATCGTCCGTGACATGGATCTCGACGAAAAGACCTTTGCCCCTCGCGCGGTCCTTGCGGCGATCAGCGCGGCAAAGGATGCCCAGCTCGGCGCGGCGGCCTATCTGAACGAAGCCCGGCGCAGCGGCGACGCGCGCAAGATCCATATCGGTGAGATCTACAGTGAGTATATGCGCCGCATGTTCACGGCCGGCGCCATGGACTTTGACGATCTGATCTTCTTTACCGTCAAGCTGCTGCAGGAAAATGAAGAGACCTGCGCCTACTGGCAGCGGCGTTTTCAGTATGTGCTGGTCGATGAGTACCAGGACACGAACCACCTGCAGTATCTGCTGGCCAAAACTCTGGCCGGCGGCTGGGAGAATATCTGCGTTGTCGGTGACGACGACCAGAGCATCTATAAATTCCGCGGTGCTACGATCGAAAACATCCTCTCGTTTGAAAGTGAGTACAAGTCCTGCCGGACGATCCGACTCGAGCAGAATTACCGCAGCACCGGCAATATCCTGGAGGCGGCCAACGCCGTCATCAGCTGCAACCGGATGCGGAAGGGGAAAACGCTCTGGACGGATAAAAAGCGAGGGGAAAAGCTGCAGCTTTACTTCGCCGGCAACGAGCATGAAGAGGCGGAGTATGTCGCCTCCGAGATCCTCGCCGCCTACAGTAAGGGCGGCCATTGGCGTGACAATGCCGTGCTTTACCGCATGAACGCCCAGTCCAACCAGCTCGAGTACGCCTTCAAGCGCAGCGGCATACCGTATCGCATCATTGGCGGCACGCGCTTCTTTGACCGCGCAGAGGTGAAGGATGTGCTGGCCTATCTATGTGTCATCAACACGCCGAGCGACGATTTGCGGCTTGTGCGTATCATCAATAACCCGCCGCGCGGCATCGGTGCTAAAAGCGTCGAGACTGCCCAGGAGCTCGCGCTCGATCAGGGGTGCAGCCTGTATGCGATATTGCGCCGCGCCGACGAATTTCCGCAGCTGAGCCGCGCCGCGATCCGCATGCGTGAGCTTGCCGGCATGATCGACGAGCTGCACCGGCTCTCTGCGGAGTCTGAACCGGATTTCCTGCTTGACGAGGTACTTGCGCGCACCGGTTATCTCCGCATGTTGGAAGAAAAAAACACCGTTGAGGACACGACGCGCGCCGAAAACGTGCGCGAGCTCAAATCCACGATCCTCGGCTACCAGAAGGAATCCGGTGACAATACGCTCTCCGGCTTTCTGGCGGATGTCGCTCTCTATACCGATCTCGACAACTATGACCGCGAATCCGACAGCGTGGTGATGATGACGATGCACGCGGCCAAGGGGCTCGAATTCCCGACGGTTTTCATCGTCGGCATGGAGGAGGGCATCTTCCCCGGCCAGCGCGCCATCGGCGAACCGGAGGAGATGGAAGAGGAGCGGCGGCTCTGCTATGTGGCCATTACCCGCGCAAGAGAGCATCTGCACCTCGTCTGTGCGAGACAGCGCATGATCTTCGGCCGTACAAACGCCTATAAGCCCTCGCGCTTTGTCGATGAGCTGCCGGAGGAGACACTTGATAAGAAAAACGAGAAGCGTGGCTATGGCTATCACGACAACAGCTATTCGGACAGCTACGACAGCAGTTATTCCTACCGGCGCTCCGCCGACAACTATCGGACAACGACCCGAAAAACCGCACCGATCGCCGCGCCGCGCGATGAGACGCCCAAAGCCAGCTTTGCCGTGGGGGACAGGGTCGAGCATAAGGCCTTCGGTGTGGGGAGCCTGACAAAAATGACGCCGATGGGCGGCGATTTTCTGATCGAGGTGCAGTTTGAGCGTGTCGGTATCAAGAAGCTGATGCTGCGCATCGCAGCACAGAATATGAAAAAACTGGATTGAGCCTATGAAAAAAAACTTAAAGATTCTGATCGTCAATGATGACGGTATCGCGGCCGAAGGACTGCGCCACCTGGCAAAGACGGCGCTCGCTTTTGGAGAGGTTACCATTGCGGCACCGGCCGAACAGTGCAGCGGTATGAGTCAGAAGATCACCATTTTTGACCCGATCCCCGTGCAGCGTGTGCCCTATGACCTCCCGGTGAGCGGGGCCTGGCGCATCGGCGGCACGCCGGCCGACTGCGTGAAGGCGGCGGTGAATATACTGCTGCCGGAAAAGCCCGATGTTGTCCTCTCCGGCATCAACAGCGGCTACAATGCCGGATACGACACAATCTATTCCGGCACCGTTGGTGCGGCTATGGAGGGGCTGATGAAGGGCGTACCGGCTATCGCGGTTTCCCAGAATTTCGGGGATGACTATTCACTGTCCGACGCGCTGCTGCCCGCACTGCTGGGGGAGCTTCTGGATTCACCGCTGCCGAAGGACGAAATGTGGAATGTGAATTTTCCCGCCTGTTCGCTGAACGACTGCCGCGGTATCCTGCGCGATACGACGCTTGCACCGCTGCAAGTTTTTCCCGATCTGTATGATGTGCAGGGCGGGAGCGAGAGCTTCTGCCTGAAGAATGTCAGCACACCGTGTCTGGATGCGGCTCCCGAAGGCAGCGATATCTGGGCACTGCTCAACGGCTGGGTCTCCGTCGGACGTCTGCGCTGCCGGGTGCTTTAAATAGTAAAACTATATTTTCTGCCGGATACAGCATTTTTTGTCAGGTTGCAACAAAATGTTGTGGAGGCAATAAAAAAATCTGTCAAAAGCCCGTGTTGACTTTGCACGGGCTTTTCTTTATACTTTACCCGTAAGCGCAGAGACGCTTAACACAGAAATAAAGGAGAACATAAGATGAAAAAGATGCTTTCGCGCACCCTGGCACTTGTTCTGACACTTGCCTGCGTCCTGTCTCTCTCCGTTGTCGCCTTTGCCGACGGTGAGAAGCAGCACTTCGACAAGCTGACGCTGGAGTTCGTCCCCTCCAAAGATGCGGACGTCATTATCGCCGGCACCGAGAATCTCGATGATCTCGTCCAGGCTGAGATGGCGAAGATGGGCTATGATATCGACGAGGTCAAGATTTCTGTCGGCACCAACTACGATGCGACTGGCGAGGCCATGTCCGCCGGCACGATCGACGTCGGCTGGCTGCCCGGTGGCACTTATGCTCTCTATTCCGACGATACCGAGGTCATTCTGACCGCTACCCGCAACGGCCTCTCCAACGACAGCACCAACCCCGCCGACTGGAACGGCGAAGAGAACGCCACCCGCAAGGATGGTCCTCAGGTCACCTATTACCGTGCACTGATTTACGCCACTCCCTCTGCCTACGGCAAGAAGCTGGCCGAGAAGGTCAACAACGGCGAAAAGCTCACCTGGGAAGATCTCGACGGCGCCAAGTGGGCTGTGCAGAAGACCTCTTCCTCCGCCGGTTATGTCTATCCCACCATGTGGCTGATGGAAAACTATGACGGCAAGAAGATTTCCGACCTCTCCAACGTGATCCCCATCGACTCCGGCTACGGCACCTCCTTCTCCTATGCCGCCGCTGAGTCTGTCGACATCATTGTCTGCTATGCCGACGGCCGCAACGACTACGAGGCTTCCTGGACGCTGCCCACCGACCAGAAGGATGCAACCGGCAAGCAGGGCATGGGCCGCAAGGATAGCATCTGGAACGAACTGAATGTTATCGGCGTGACCGAGGGCATCTATAACGATACCGTAGCTGTCTCCAAGGCAAGCCCGTTCTACACCGATGAGCTGAAGGCTGCTCTTCAGGACTGCTTCATCAATATCATCAACACCGAGGAAGGCAAGGCCATCTTCGATGTGTACAGCCACACCGGCTATGCCAAAGCGGTCGATTCCGACTATGACGGCGCCCGCATGGCCATGGTTGCGGTCTCTGACTGATCTACAATCGAACCTGAATGACCGACAGCCCCCTGTAATTGAATACAGGGGGCTGTCTTTCCATAAGCGGCGTTACAAAACGCCGCTTATGGAAAGCATCTTATATTACCTACAGATGAAAGGGAACGAGCTGTCATATGATTTCATTTGAACATGTCTACAAGACCTATCCCAACGGCTTTACCGCGCTGAAGGATATCAATCTGAACATCGAGCAGGGCGAATTTGTCGCTATTATCGGCCTCTCCGGCGCCGGCAAATCGACCATTCTGCGCTGCATCAACCGTATGCACGATGTGACCCGCGGCACACTGACGGTTGACGGTGTCGATGTCAATACGCTCAAGGGCAAGGAGCTGCGACGCTATCGCCGCAACGTCGGCATGATTTTCCAGAGCTTCAACCTGGTTTCCCGCAGCACGGCACTGAAAAATGTTCTGACAGCCGATGTGCCCGATATGGATTTCTTCCGTGTGCTCTGCGGCATTTTCAGTAAGGAACAGAAGATGCGCGCCTTGGAGAGTCTGGATAAGGTCGGCATCCTGGACAAGGCCTATACCCGCTGCGATCAGATGTCCGGCGGACAGCAGCAGCGCGTAGCGCTCGCCCGCACACTCAACCAGAATCCTAAAATCATCCTTGCGGACGAGCCTGTGGCTTCGCTGGACCCGATTACGGCCCGCCAGGTCATGCAGGACTTTGTTCGTATCAACAAAGAGTACAATATCTCCATTCTGCTGAATATCCACCATATCGACCTGGCTTTACAATACTGTGACCGTGTGATCGGCGTGCGCGCCGGTGAGATCGTCTTCGACGGCCCGGCCAAGACCATCACGCAGGAACAAATCGATTTCGTCTACAACGGTACCAAGGCCCCTACCATGGGCGATGGAGAGTGAGCTATGGACGAAAACACTTCTTCCGTGCTGAAGCTGACCTGGTTTGATAAAATCTTCAAGCCCCAGGTCATTACGCTTGCCAACGGCCATCAAACCATTCGGCGCCGCAGCCGCACCCCGCTGATCCTGGCGCTGGTATTGGCGGCAATCGTTCTGTCCTTCCGCATGACGGAATTCAATTTTGCCGCCATTGCCCGAAATTTCGACAAGCTGCTTGATCTGTTTTTCAAGCTCTTCCACCCGAAGTGGAGCTATTTCTCCAAGGTCGTCGGCCCGCTGGTGGACACCGTCAAGATGTCGATACTCGGTACGCTGATCGGCTGCCTGGTCGGTCTTCCGGTCGCGATTCTCGCATCAAGCAATATCAATAAAAATGCCGTTGTTGTCAGTGCATTTCGCTTTATCCTTGCTCTGATCCGCACGATTCCGACGCTGGTGATCGCGCTGGTATTCGCACTGATCTATGGCCTTGGCACCTTTGCCGGTACGCTGGCCATTGCACTTTTTACCTTTGGCATCGTGGCGAAGATGCTCTACGAGAGCATCGAGGTCATCGACATGGGCCCCTTTGAGGCTATGGAAGCGCTGGGCGCCGACAAGTTTCAGGCTTTCTGGTCGGCCTGCATGCCGCAGATCCTGCCGGTCTATCTCAGCCACAGCCTGTACTGCTTTGAAATGAATGTCCGCGCTTCGGCCATCCTCGGATATGTCGGCGCCGGCGGCCTCGGCATCATGATCAACGAGCGTATCGGCTGGCGCGATTATAACGGACTCGGCATGGTGCTGCTGATGCTCTTTGTGGTGGTCGTCGCGATCGAGTTCTTCAGCGAATACCTCCGCAAGAAGCTGAGCTGAAAGGAGAGCGCTATGTCTGAAAAAATCAAAAAATTGGAGCAGGCGGTGGATAAAAAGCTGACAGTGGCCGAGGCCTATGCAATGCGGCCGCGCCATTGGCTGCTGTACACGCTGATTGTCCTGATTGTCGTGGGTCTCGCCGGCTGGTCCTCCACAACGATGAAGTTTGAGGGGATGACTGTCACCGGTTCTGAGGTAGCCAAGGGCATTATCAGCGGCATAACCCACCCCGACCTTGCGCTGATGTTCGGCACCGGCGATACTGGCGTGCCCTATCTGCTGCTGCAGACAATGGCCATTGCTGTTCTTGGCACGATTTTTGGCGCGATCCTCGCCATCCCGTTTGCGTTCCTTGCCTCTACAAACATCATGTCAAAGCCTGTGGCCTATCTGTTTCGTGTCCTCATTCTGTTAATCCGCACGATTCCCAGCCTGGTCTGGGCCCTGATGTGGATTCGCGTCACCGGGCCCGGCGCCGCCTGCGGCGTCATCACGCAGTCGGTGTGCTCGATCGGCATGATCTCAAAGATGTATATTACGGCCATCGAGGATCTCGACACCCGCATTCTTGAAAGCCTGGACGCCATGGGCTGCACAGCGTTTCAGAAGATTCGCTACGGCGTGATCCCGCAATTGACGGCGAGCTTTATCTCCACGACGATCTATCGCTTCGACATTAACCTCAAGGACGCCACGACGCTCGGTATCGTCGGCGCTGGCGGCATCGGCGCCTCGCTTGTGCAGTGCCTGAACAGCCGGCGCTGGGCCATGGTGGGCTCGTTCGTGTGGGGATTGATGGTGCTTGTTCTGATCATCGAGTTCCTCTCGACCCGCGTGCGTAAAAAGCTCGCACAGGGTAAATAACAGAAAATATATATGCAAAGGCAAACGCAAGGCGATACGCTTTGCGTTTGCGGCTCTATATAGAATGGAAGAAGCAAAATGAAAAAAGAATGTACGATCTGCTTTACCAGTGATACGCACGGCTATTTCTCCCCGGTGAACTACGCCACGGGAGAGACGGAGGCGGCAGGCCTTGCAAACTGTATGAATCGCTTTACGCGCGACGGCAATACGCTGATCATCGACGGCGGCGATACCATTCAGGGCAGCCCTCTGACCTATTATCTGCATACGCTTGGCATGCAGGAGCACTCTCTTCCGGCCAAGCTGATGAATCTGGGCGGATATTCCTTCGTAACGCTTGGAAATCACGACTTCAACTACGGACGTGCGGTGCTGGAGCAGTACCTTGATGAGTTGGATGCCGTCTGTCTCTGCGCAAACGTCTCCGGCTTGCCGCAGGTACGGAAAACCGCTGTTGTCACACTGGAAAACGGGCTGCGCGTCGGGCTGACCGGCGTTACGACCCAGTATATCAATGTATGGGAGAAGCCGGAGAATCTGAGCGGCATCACGATTTCTGAGCCGCTGCCGGCTGCCGCCGGGGCGCTGCGCGAGCTGAAGGCGCAGCAGGTCGACCTTAGCGTATGTATTTACCACGGCGGCTATGAGAACGATCTGCACAGCGGGGTGACTCTCTCGACAACCAGCGAGAATCAGGCCTGTCGACTCTGCCGCGAGCTTGATTTCGATATCCTGCTGACAGGACACCAGCACATGGCCGTGGAAGGGCTGTGGCTCAATGGCACCTATACCTGCCAGACTCCGGATAAAGCCCGCAGCTTCATCCGCATGGATATCACGGCCGGAGAAGAGAACGTCCGTGTCCGATCGACTCTGGTTCCGGCCGGGGATAAGCCGCTGCCGGCCGCGGCCGCTGCGCTTGCGGAAGTCGAGAGCGCCACGGGGGAATGGCTCGACCGGCCGGTAGGTCATCTCGATGTGCCGCTGCTGCCGGACACGCCGATCCGGATGGCGGCCGAGGGCTCGCTGATTGCGAATTTCTTTAACCAGGTCCAGCTGGAGGCGAGCGGCGCGGATATTTCCTGCACGGCGCTCGGCAACGAGGTGCGGGGTTTTGACCGGGATGTCACGATCCGGGATGTGGTCGCGACCTATATCTATCCGAACACTCTCATAACGCTCGAGGTGGACCGCGCTGTGCTCAAAACCGCCCTGGAGCGCTGTGCCGCGTATTTTGCGGTGGAGAACGGCGAGCTGCGTGTCAGCGACTGTTTTTTAAAGCCCAAGGTGGAGCACTATAACTACGATTTCTTCTCCGGCATCGAGGTGACCTATGATCTGCGCCGCGCGGTGGGAGAGCGTGTCGTCTCGATCCGCTACCGGGGGCGCGAGCTGGACGGAGAGACAAAACTGAGCCTTAGCATGAACAATTACCGCGCCACCGGGACCGGCGGCTACGAGGTCTATACCGGCTGTCCGATTCTGCGCGAACAGCCGAACGAGATCGTCGAAATGATTATCGACTATATCGACCGGCACCGTGATATTACGGTGGATAAATCCAGATATTTGACGGTATTATATTGAAAACCACCTCCGGGTTATGGTATAGTAAGCGCAAACGCGCTTACTATATTTGATTTATGCCGTTTTTCTCGCCGCTTGCGCGGCAACCGAAAAACATGGCGAAGTATACCATAAGGCAGAGGCCTTATGGTATACTTCGCGGAAATCACTGAAGCTGACAGAAGGATCGAACTGTATCTATGACTGATTGGCATAAAAATACAATATCGAATTGTTCTCCGCCTTAATCGAAATGAATGATTGCGGGAAATATGAAAATCGGACTTGCATCCAATGAATGAAACAAAAGGATTGAAGCATATATGACTGATCTGCAAAAAGAAATCGAACGGCGCCGAACCTTTGCCATTATCTCGCACCCGGACGCCGGTAAGACTACATTAACGGAAAAGCTGCTGCTCTACGGCGGAGCCATTCAGCAGGCGGGCTCGGTCAAGGGAAAGGCAACGGCCCGTCACGCGGTGTCTGACTGGATGGAGCTTGAAAAGCAGCGCGGTATTTCCATCACGTCCTCCGTCATGCAGTTTGAATATGAGGGCTACTGCATCAACATCCTTGATACGCCGGGACACCAGGATTTTTCCGAGGATACCTACCGTACCCTGATGGCCGCCGACAGCGCCGTCATGGTCATCGACGCCGCCAAAGGCATCGAGCCGCAGACGCGCAAGCTCTTCAAGATCTGCGCGATGCGTCACATCCCGATCTTTACCTTCATCAATAAGCTCGACCGCGAGGCCCGCAGCCCCTACGAGCTGATGGAGCAGCTGGAGAACGAGTTCGGTATCGGTACCTATCCGATGAACTGGCCGATCGGCTGCGGCCAGGACTTCAAGGGCGTCTATGACCGTGAACGGCGGGAGATTCTGGCCTTTAACGAATTCCACCGCGGCCAGAGTAAAATCCGTGCGATCGAATGCCATCTGGACGAGACCGAAAAGCTCGATGAGCTGATCGGGCCGCGGCTTCGGCAGACGCTCTCGGACGATATCGAGCTGCTGGACGGCGCCGGCTTTGACTTTGATATCCAGGAGGTTCGCGCCGGTCGGCTGAGTCCGGTGTTTTTCGGCTCGGCGCTCAATAACTTCGGCGTTGAGCCCTTTCTTGAGAGCTTCCTGAAGCTGACGATGCCGCCGCTCTCGCGCGTGTCGGGCGAGGAGATCATCGATCCCTTTGACGAGCGCTTTTCGGCTTTTGTGTTCAAGATCCAGGCCAATATGAATAAGGCTCACCGCGACAGGATCGCGTTTATGCGTATCTGCTCGGGCAAGTTTGAGCGCGAGCGGGAATATTTCCATGTACAGGGCGGCAAGGCGCTGCGCCTGGCCCAGCCGCAGCAGCTGATGGCTCAGGACCGCGCGGTCATCGACACGGCCTATGCGGGCGACATCATCGGCGTCTTTGACCCCGGCATCTTCTCGATCGGCGATACGATCTGCGAGAAGGGGATGGAGGTCTGCTTTGAAGGCATCCCGACCTTCGCCCCCGAGCACTTCGCCGGCGTCGAGCGTATCGACACGATGAAGCGCAAGCAGTTTGAAAAGGGTATCATGCAGATCGCTCAGGAGGGCGCGATCCAGATCTTCCACGAGCCGTATACCGGTGTTGAGGAGGTCATCGTCGGCGTCGTCGGTGTACTGCAGTTTGAGGTGCTCGAGTACAGGCTTCGCACCGAGTACGGCGTTGAAGTCCATCGCCGCAACCTGCCCTTTGAACTTGTCCGCTGGGTCGAGAATGAGAATATTGACATTTCCAGCCTGAATCTGACCAGCGATACCAAGTGGGTACAGGATTTCAAGGGCAACAATCTGCTGCTGTTCACCTCGGAATGGTGTATCAACTGGGCACTGCAGAAGAATCCAGGACTGGAGCTGAAGGAATTCAATCAGGATTAAAGGTGCTGACATGGCTGAAAACCAGGAAAAGAAAAAAATCGTCATTGAGGTTTTTAAAACCAAGAGTACCGCGGAACTCAGCCAGATCGTCGCCGATCCGGAGAGCCATACCGACGTCGGGACGGCAGCGGCGGCGAGCGCGGCAAACGCCTTTGCGCTCGCCCTGCGCGCGGCGCGGCTGAGCGAAGCGCGGCTTGGTAGCAGTGAGCGGCTTGACTATGTGACACGCAATCTCGAAAATCTGCGGCAGTATATGCTGCAGCTGATCGACGAGGACAATCGCTGCCGCGCACCGCTTCGTCGCGCTTTGCGGGACAATGACACCCAGCGCTTCCAGCCCGCCCTGGAGGCATCCTGCGCGATCGCCAACGAGCTCGTGTGCATGGCGGGTAGTCTTCTGGATCTGCTGGAAGAGCTTGACCCGCTCTGTGATGCGCAATCAGCCGTCTATGTAAGTGCGGCGGCCCGCATGGCGCTGTCTGTCACCGAGAGCTGCCGGTACTATCTGCTGGGGCAGGCTGCCCGCAGTGAGGACGAGACCTTCCGCTTTGTCACGCGCCGGGAAAATGAGCTGACGCTCACTCAGCAGCGGGAAAAAGCGGATCGAATCTGTGCAGGGGCAGAAAAGCGTATCCTTCCTGATCAAACGTAAGCGATCGCCAGATAATTTACGATTTATACTTGATTTCATCGTTGCTCTATTTTAAAATTATACCAGTTATACAGACAAGGATTGCCTGTGTGATGAATGATTATTACAAAGGAGAATATGTATGGCTAACAGAATTATCCTCAATCCGACCTCGTATCATGGCTCCGGCGCAATTAAAGAGATCCCCAACGAGCTGACTGCCCGCGGCTGCAAGCGCACGCTGATCTGCTGCGGTCGCCACATTGTCAAGTCCGGCGAGATTGACAAGATCCTCGATCTGCTCAAGGGCGCCGGCATCGAGTATGCCATTTTTAACGATATTAAGTCCAACCCCAGCATCGAGAATGTCCAGAACGGTGTTAAGGCCTTCCAGGAGTTCGGCGGCGACTCCATCCTGGCCATCGGCGGCGGCTCCATCATGGATACGGCCAAGGCTGTCGGCGTCATCATCACGAACCCCGAGTTCGCCGATGTCCGCTCTCTCGAGGGCGTTGCTCCCACCAAGAATCACGCTGTCTTCACGATCGCTGTGCCCACCACTGCCGGTACGGCCGCTGAGGTCACCATCAACTACGTCATCACCGACGTTGAGCGCCGCCGCAAGTTTGTCTGCGTTGACGTCAACGACATCCCCGAGGTCGCTGTTGTCGACCCCGATATGATGCTCTCCATGCCCAGCGGGCTGACTGCCTCCACCGGTATGGACGCTCTGACCCACGCGATCGAAGGCTATACCACCGCCGCCGCCTGGGAGATGACCGATATGTTCCATCTGGAAGCCATCCGTCTGATCTCCAAGAATCTGCGCGCTGCGCTGAAGAACGATCCCGAAGGCCGCAAGGGCATGGCTCTCGGCCAGTATGTCGCCGGTATGGGCTTCAGCAACGTTGGTCTGGGCATTGCCCACTCCATGGCTCATACGCTCGGTGCTGTGTACGACACGCCCCACGGTGTCGCCTGCGCGATGATGCTCCCGATCGTCATGGAGTTCAACGCCGATGCCACCGGTGAGAAGTACCGCGAGATCGCCCGCGCCATGGGCGTCGAGGGTGTCGACAGCATGACGCAGGAAGAGTACCGCAAGGCCGCTGTTGACGCGGTCAAGCAGCTCAGCCGCGATGTCGGCATTCCTGAGAAGCTCGAAGCGCTGAAGGAAGAGGATCTGCCCTTCCTGGCCAAGAGCGCCTTTGACGATGCCTGCCGTCCCGGCAACCCCAAGGACAGCACGATGGAGGATCTGACCAACCTCTTCCGCAAGCTGATGTAATCTATGCTTCAATCTTTGCAGCCGCCCCGCAAGGGGCGGCTGTTTTATATTGAACTCTGATAAAACGCAATCTTGACAAGTGACCTTTCGCTCACTATAATTAGTGAACGAGAGGTCACTTTGCATTATGCGGAGGATATTATGGCGAATGATACAAAAGAGAGAATACTGGCTGCCGCGCTGGAGATGTTTTCGCAAAACGGCTATGCAGGCACCAACATCCGTGAACTGAGCGCCTCGCTCGGGCTTGTGAAGTCGGGGGTCTATAAGCACTACACGAGCAAGGAAGCGATCTGGGATGCGCTGCTGGATGAGATGATCGCCTATTACGGAGAGCATTTCGGCTCAGCAGAGCACCTTCCGCCAGTGCCGGATTCCCTGGACGGGCTGGTGGACATGACGATGCAGATGGTGAACTTCACTGTCCGTGACGAACGGATCATCATGACACGCAAGGTGTTGACGCTGGAGCAATTTCGGGACGCGCGGGCGCGGGAGTTGGCAACCAGGCACTTCCTGACCGGCCTTACCGACATGTTCACCCATGTATTCACCGGCATGATGGAAAGGGGACTGCTCCGGGAAGATGATCCTAAGATGCTGGCTTTTGCCTATACCGCGCCGATTTCCGCCCTGATTCACCTTTGCGACCGGGAGCCGGAGAAGGCAGGGGACGCGATCCGGCAAGTGGAGGCCTTTAGCAGGCATTTTATAAAAACATACGGAATCCCAAGCAACTGATGAACATCCAAAAAATAGGAGGATAGTATGATTAAAATCATTGCCGCAGTTCATGACCAGTGTAAACGAAGGAGTTTCATTACATGGAAACGGAACGACTGATCCTCAATCCAATTCAGGAATCCGACAAAGAGGACTACTTTTTCAACATTTCCCACGACAAAAAGGTACTGGAAACCTTTATTTGCCGTTATGCGGAAACGATGGAGGAATTCGACTTTTCTTCCTATCCGGGAAGGCAAGACCTGTTTGCTATCCGGCTGAAGGAAAACGGACGTCTCATCGGGATCATTGATTACTTCGACGAGAAGGACGGTTCCTGCGAGATCGGATACGGAATCGGATCTCGATTCTGGAATCAGGGCTATACAACGGAGGCCGTTCATCGCTTCCTGGAGTATCTGTTCCTGGAGAAGGGACTGAAAACCGTTTATGCTTCTTTCTTCACCGGGAATGACGCCTCCCGCCGTGTGATGGAGAAGTGCGGCATGCAATACAGCCATTTCGTGGAAAAAGAACTGATCTATCTGGATGTTCCCCGGGATCTGACATATTACGTTATCAGTGATTTGAGGTAATTGACTATGAAACAATACATTGCCTATTGCGGACTGGACTGTGAGAACTGCGAGGCAAGGATCGCAACCGTGAATGACGATGATTCCTTAAGGCAAAAGGTTGCGAAAGAGTGGTCGGACTTAAACGGCGTGGAGATTACACCGGAGATGATTAACTGCGTTGGCTGCCGGATCGACGGGGTCAAGACGCCCTACTGCGAATCGCTCTGTCCAATCCGCCAGTGTGCGCTGGAGAGAGGCCTGGAGACCTGTGGAGACTGCGGCAAAATTATCATAATATCATAACCTTGAAAGACGGCAGAACCTGTGTCCTCCGCAACGGAACAGCGGAGGATGGACAGGCGCTGCTCGACATCTTCAACCTCACCCATGCGCAGACGGATTATCTGCTCACGTACCCGGAGGAGCACAGCTATACCGCCGAGGATGAGGCGGAGCTGCTGCGGAGAAAGACAGACAGCGCCGACGAAATCGAACTCCTTGCGTTTGTGGACGGCACGATCGTTGGCTCGGCCGGCGTTGGCTGCGTCGCCCGCAAGGAAAAGACCAGGCACCGCGCGGAGTTTGGCATCAGCGTGGACAAAAAGTACTGGGGCCTCGGAATTGGGCGGGCTTTGACCGAGGCCTGCATCGAATGTGCCGGAAAGGCCGGGTATGTCCAGCTGGAGCTGGAGGCGGTTGCAGAGAATAAAAGCGCCCTCGCCCTGTACAAGAGCGTGGGCTTCGTGGAGTATGGCAGAAACCCGGTGAGGTTGAAGATGTCGAGCAGCGCCTGTCCATCCTCCGCTGTTCCGTTGCGGAGGACACAGGTTCTGCCGTCTTTCAAGGTTATGATATTATGATAAAAAAGCTTGAAAATATATCAACGGAACAACTGGAAACGATCCGGAAAACCGTTGGGGAAGCCTTTGTTTCCAATGAATTGTTCCATAACTGGGGATCTGAATCCGAACGCCGGGATGATGTTCTGAAATATATGTCCATCTTTAAGGATTATGCCGATATGTATCAGCATTTCGGCTGTGAACTGTATAATACGGTGACGGCAGATAACGGAGTAACCAGGTACAGCCTGTGTTATAACAACGACTCTTCTGCAGATGCAGATAAGAGTTCTTCTTTGGAGAAGATATGATAATGCAGATTGAGTGCGCGGAGGGAACGCTGTGCATTATGTGAAAGTAAAGGGGATCTTATCCTCTCAAAACGGAATGAATCTATATCGGGGCTGCACGCACGGATGTATTTACTGCGATTCAAGAAGCAGCTGCTATCGGATAGATCACGCTTTTGAGGATATCGAGGTCAAAGAAAACGCCCTTGAATTGCTGGAAGACGCGCTGCGCCGTAAGAGAAAACGCTGTATGATCGCTACCGGTTCCATGAGCGATCCATACATCCCGCTGGAACTGAATACAGAATACACACGAAAAGCATTGTTGATCATCGATAAATACGGCTGCGGCGCCGCGCTGCAGACAAAGTCCGACCGTGTGCTCAGAGATCTGGATATCCTGAAACGTATCAATGAAAAGACCAAAGCCGTTGTTCAGATGACGCTGACAACAGCGGATGAAAACATGTGCAAGATCATCGAGCCGAATGTCTGCTCGACAAAAGAGAGGTTCGAGGCGCTGAAAACCTTACGCGATAACGGTATTCCCACCGTCGTGTGGCTGTGTCCGATCCTGCCCTATATCAACGATACCCACGAGAACATTGAGTCGATCCTTCGGATGTGTATAGAGGCTCAGGTACGCGGCGTGATCTGCTTTGGAATGGGGCTGACACTTCGCGATGGCAGCCGGGAGTATTTCTATCGTCAGCTTGACAGGCATTTCCCCGGATTGAAGGAGCGCTATATCAGAGAATACGGAGACCGCTACGAGATCCCCAGTCCGCGCAGCAATGAGCTGATGAGCTTGTTTCATCACACCTGCGAGCAAAACGGGATCATGCACAATAACGACGAGATCTTCGCTTATCTGCAACGCTTTGAAGAAAAGGAGCCGTTCGGACAGCTCAGCTTGTGGCAGCTTCAGCAGAATGAATGACGATCGAAGGTATACTATGAGCAAATATGAACCGTTATGGAATTGGATCAGGGAAAACGATACGGACAGCATCAAGCTGACTTTTGATGAGATAGAGAAGATTGCCGGTATATCGATTGACCACTCTTTCCTGAATAGCAAGAAGGAACTGTTGAATTACGGATATAAGGTGGGAAAGATCTCACTCAAAGGGAAGACGGTTGATTTTGAAATAGTGCAGGGGGAATCCTGATGCCGAGGGTTAAGCTGACAATTACAGAGAGTACATGCAGAGGTCGTTATTTCAAAAAAGGACAAGAGTTTATCGTTGAAGATTTGTGCCCGCCTTTGTGCCATGAACTATGGAACAGTATATATCCGTTTGTTTATGCATTACAGAATGGAGCTTCGCTTGACTATGGAGATTGCCGCGCAAAAATGTTTGATGCAGCATGTCCGGATGAAGGAAGAGTTTCTATTCATGGAGAAGTGGTAGATTAACAGATTCCGGTTAGCGGCGAGACAGATCCGAGCAGGAAATAACAGGACAACTTCCTCTTTGAGAGATACAATGATCCTATCAAGGGAAGGAGGGCTCCGCCGATGGAATGGCTTAGCAGTATTCGTACAGCAATCGATTATATGGAAGAGCATCTGACCGACGACATCGGTGTGCATGATGTTGCTGACCGGGTGCATCTTTCACCATTTTTCCTCCAACGGGGCTTTTCGCTGATGACCGGATACGGCATCGGAGAGTATATCAGGAACCGCAGACTGTACCAAGCGGCAGTGGATCTGAAGCATACGGATGAGAAAGTGATCGACATTGCATTTCGGTACGGGTATGAAACGCCGGAAAGCTTTACAAAGGCTTTCTCCCGGTTCCATGGCGCAACACCATCGCAGGTGCGCAGTGGAGCGGCCATTAACACCTTCCTCCCCTTGACAATAAAACTATCCATTCATGGAGGTAATCAGATGGACTACAAAATCACACCGATGTTCCCTTTCAAGGTCATCGGCTTTCAGAAAGAGTTTGACAATGAAACCGCTTACGCGGAGATTCCGAAATTCTGGGATGAGATTTGTGAAAAGTATGCTTACAACGTGTATGCCGGAAACGCTCCGGCGAATCCCTATGAGCAGGCCTTGGTGGACAACTGCATCGGGGAATATGGCGTCTGTATCGATGACATTGGCGGCGGATAGTTCCGGTATCTCGTTGCCGGTAAATACACGGGCGGCGATGTACCGGAAGGCATGGTTGTCTATGAATTTCCCAGGAGCGACTGGGCGGTGTTCAACTGCATTGGCCCGATCCCGGATGCACTTCAGAGCGTGAACACGCGAATCTTCCGGGAGTGGCTGCCCGGCAATCCGAAGTATGAGCTTTGTGGTAATGCCAGTGTGGAGTGGTATGATTGTGTAAACGGAGAAAAAACCGATCCCGACTACCACAGCGCGATCTGGGTGCCGGTGAAGAGAAAAAATAAGCAGATTATTCGCATTTCTTTGAGATGATACGCTTCGTATCACGGATGTGAAAGCCCGTTTCTTGCGGACTTCATAGAGACGCATTATAATTGATTCCGTCAGATGTGCAGACAGAAAGGACGGAATGAAGATGGAGCAAAACAAAAAGAAGCACTTGTGGGCGGGAATCGGTTTCCTGATCGCGTTTCTGCTGTGGACGGCGCTGATCCGATGCGTTGACGTACAGGCGGCATGCCCAAACGGAACAGAGGTCGGCTTTGCGACACTCAATCTATGGTTTCACAAGCTAATGGGCGTACATATGACCATATACACGATTACGGATTGGCTGGGACTTGTCCCCATCGTCATCTGCCTTTGTTTTGGAGCGGTAGGGGCTATCCAAATGGTCAGACGGAGAAGCCTGTTCCGTGTCGATCCGGACATCATTCTTCTGGGGTTTTATTACATTCTGGTGATTCTCGCCTACCTGGTCTTTGAAATGATCCCGATCAACTACAGGCCGATCCTGATCAATGGATTTTTGGAAGCGTCATATCCATCCTCAACTACGCTTCTGGTATTGAGCGTTATGCCAACGCTTGTATTTCAGGTCAACAGAAGATGCGAAAGAATGATTGTTAAACGAATTGTAAGCATATTCGTCGTCCTGTTCTCTGCCTTCATGGTGATCGGGAGATCGGTATCGGGTGTTCACTGGGCGACGGATATTATCGGCGCTGTTTTCCTGAGCGCGGGGCTGTTTTTGCTCTACCGATACGCTGTCGATGTGGCGGATCGCCGCAGGGAGGCTACAGATGGAATTCAATGAAAAACTGCAGGAATTACGAAAAAGCAAGGGGCTTACTCAGGAGGAGCTTGCTGAAAAGCTGTTCGTTTCCCGAACGGCCATCTCCAAATGGGAATCCGGCAGAGGATATCCCAGCATTGACTCCTTAAAAGAAATATCCCGTTATTTCTCCGTGACGATCGATGAACTGATCTGCCCGGAGGAGATCCTCTCTGCTGCGGAGGAGGAAAAGCAGGCGCTTGCCGGCAGGACGCTCGCTTTCATCTGCAATACACTGGATCTTCTTATAGCGCTTCTGCTGTTTTTGCCGGTGTTTGGAAACGGAGAAGCTTCACCGGCAGCGGTAAGTCTGCTTGGACTGACCGATGTCCATGCCTGGGTGAGGATCGTCTTCCTGACTGTGATCGGACTTACAGCCATCAACGGCCTTTGCGGCTTGATCCTGATCCGTTTTGACAGACCGGTCTGGAACAAACATCGCTTGGTCACGGGCATGGCGCTGTCCGTTATGGCCGTTGCCGTTTTTATCGCAGCAAGACAGCCCTATGCCGGAATCCTCTGTTTTGCGCTGTTGGTAATGAAAACATTCGGAATTATGAAATTGAGGTAACACAATGAATACCAATGACTATACCATTCGTTTGGAAAGAACCGAGGACTACAGAGAAGTGGAAAACCTCGTCAGAGAATCGTTCTGGAACGTGTACCGTCCGGGGTGCAGCGAACATTATGTGATCCATGTGCTCCGGGACGATCCGGCATTCGTGAAGGAACTGGACTTTGTGATGCGCCTTAGCGTGCAGGAGAATGATCCGGGGGATCATTCTGCCGCAGAAAAAGACGGCGTGCTGATCGGGCAGAACATGTTCATGCGCACTGTCATCGAAGCCGACGACGGCCGGGTAATCGAAGTTCTGACTATGGGGCCGATCGGCATCACGCCGGAGCTCAAGCGCCAAGGCTACGGCAAAAAGCTGCTGGACTACTCGCTGGAAAAGGCGGCAGCCAGGGGCTTCGGCGCGGTGCTGTTTGAGGGCAACATCGGCTTCTACGGCCACAGCGGCTTTAGCTATGCCCGGAACTTCGGCATCCGCTATCACGATCTGCCGGAGGGCGCGGACGACTCCTTCTTCCTCTGCAAAGAGCTGATTCCCGGCTATCTCGACGGGATCACCGGCGTCTACCAGACGCCGCAGGGCTACTACGTGGACGACGCGGATTTGGAGGAATTTGACAAAGCATTTCCTCACAAAGTGAAGCTGAGACTCCCGGGACAGATCTTCTAAACCGAATGGCGAACTAAAACGGGAGCCGGTGCATCCTGGCGGTGTACCGGCTCTTGCGAAAAAACAGAATTTCAAGAGAGGTATCTATGCTGAATACAGAACGCTTGCGTATCTATCCCGCCTCGCGAGAGCAGATGAAGGCTATGATCGCTTCCGAGCAGGACGCAGAACTCAAAAAAGCGTATTCCGAAATGCTGGAGGGCTGCGTCCGGAACCCTGAGCAATGGGACTGGTATGCCATCTGGATGATCGAGAAGACGGACGGCACGCATGTCGGGGATCTCTGCTTCAAAGGGCTCCAGGAAAACGGGATTGCGGAGATCGGATACGGGATTCTGGAAGAATACCAGGGGCAGGGCTATGCCACGGAAGCGGTGCATGCGGCCTGCCGCTGGGCTTTCCTTCATCCGGTTGTAAGGTCGCTGGAAGCGGAAACGGACGAAGAAAATGCCACGTCGCAGAGAGTCCTCGAAAAATGCGGCTTTCGCCCCAACGGAACATTTGGAGAGGAAGGGCCCCGCTTCACGTTGGACCGCCCGATTGATGCAACGGAAGGAACAAGATGAACGATATGGAAAGGAACGGAAATCTTGTTGTCGACGAAACAGCGTACCGGATCCTTCGCCTGTTGGGGAAAGGCAAGGGCGGGTATTCTTATCTCGCGGAAAAAGATGGGGTGCAGGTGGTAGTCAAGCAGATCCATCACGAGCCCTGCGATTACTATACCTTCGGCAACAAGATCGAGGCTGAATTGCGGGATTATGAGCGGCTGCAAAAGGCGGGCATCCGCATCCCCCGGATGCATGCCGTGGACAGGGAGACCGAGCGGATCGTCAAGGACTATATCGAGGGGCCGACCGTGATGGAGCTGGTGCAATCTGGCGCATCGGTCGAGCCGTACCTGCCCCAGGTGCGTGACATGGCGGCAAAGGCCATGGCGGCCGGGCTGAACATCGACTATTACCCGACCAATTTCGTTATTCATGACGGTCTGCTCTGGTACGTGGATTACGAATGCAACGACTACAGTGAGCAGTGGGACTTTGAACACTGGGGCATTCAGTATTGGCTGCCAAAGCGCTGAACCGGGCAAAGACGCTCGGGGCCGTCGCCATCCTGTTAAGATTGTCAGATAAGAAATAGTAAATGCGGAGGATAAAGCAATGGCGTTTGATTTTAAAAAGGAATACAAAGAATTCTACATGCCGAAAAATAAACCCGGCATCGTAACCGTTCCGTCCATGAATTATATTGCAGTCAGGGGACAGGGCGACCCTAATCAGGAGGAGGGTGAGTACAAGCAGTCCATCGCTCTGCTGTACGGCATTGCCTTTACCATTAAGATGAGCAAAATGGGGGATCATCGCATCGAGGGCTATTTTGATTACGTTGTTCCGCCGCTGGAAGGCTTTTGGTGGCAGGACGCCGTCCAGGGCATTGACTATGCGCATAAAGATGCCTTTCAGTGGATTTCCGTGATTCGTCTGCCTGATTTCGTGACCGCAGATGATTTCGCATGGGCCGTCGAGGAAGCGACAAGAAAAAAGAAGACAGACTTCTCGACGGCAGAGTTCCTGACCTACGATGAAGGGCTGTGCGTCCAATGCATGCATGCAGGTTCCTATGACGATGAACCCTCTACGGTTGCCAGGATGCATGAGTACATGGAGAACCAGGGATATGTGCTGGACATAACAAATCAGAGAATGCACCATGAGATCTATTTGAGCGACGCCAGAAAAGTACCGCCGGAAAAGTTGAAAACGGTGATCCGGCATCCGATCAGGAAAAAATAAAGGCATAGCATTTCCTTCGGGGGAAAGATTAGAATCCCGTGTCAGATACTTTGATCTGAAGAAGAACCGTATGAGTGATTTGGTTTTGTACGTCCACGGAAAAGGCGGAAGCGCCGCAGAGAGCGCGCATTACCGACCGCTGTTTCCCGGTCGAGACGTGATCGGTCTGGTTTATTCATGCACCACTCCATGGGAGGCAGGGAGAGAGATTCGGGGTAAGCTAAACGAGCTGAAAAAGAGATATGACAGCATCACGCTGGTTGCCAACAGCATCGGCGCGTATTTCAGCATGAATGCCGGGATCGACGAACTGATTGATAAGGCTTATTTCATTTCGCCCATTGTCGACATGGAGCGGCTAATCTGCAATATGATGGGCTGGGCCAATGTGACAGAAGAGCAGCTGAAAGCAGAGGGCGTGATCCGCACCGATTTCGGAGAGGATCTTTCATGGGCATACCTGTGCTACGTCCGACAGCACCCTGTAAAATGGGATGCCTCCACGGAGATCCTTTACGGCGGCAGAGATGATCTGACAGACTATGAAACAATCGCGGCCTTTGCAAAGGAGCACAACGCAAAACTGACAGTGATGGAAAAGGGAGAGCATTGGTTTCACACAGACGAGCAGATGCGGTTCCTGGACGAATGGATCAAAGGGACGCAAGGTTGAATGCATATGAGGATGCGTTATAAAAGCATGGCTTGTCAAGAGGATGCTTGTGGTGTATAATACCATACACGAATAATAGGGGAGGGATCCGCATGGATCAGGCAATTGCTCAGTTGAAGCAGTGGATCGCGGAGAGCGATAATGTGGTCTTCTTCGGTGGCGCCGGTGTCAGCACCGAGAGCGGGATCCCCGACTTTCGCAGTGTGGACGGGCTCTACCATCAGAAATGGAAGTATCCGCCCGAGGAGATCCTCAGCGCCACGTTTTTTTCACGGCATCCCGATGAATATTACCGCTTTCACAGGGAAAAACTGGTGATTGATGGGGTCAAGCCCAACCGTGCCCATCTGCGTCTGGCTAAGCTTGAGCAGGAGGGCAAGCTGCGTGCGGTGATTACCCAGAATATCGATGGACTTCACCAGGCCGCCGGCAGTAAAAACGTGCTGGAGCTGCACGGCAGCATCCTGCGCGCCTATTGCTCACGCTGCCGCAAACCTTACAGCGCTGAATTGATGAATCACGGCGAGGGGGTGCCCCGCTGTGACTGCGGCGGCGTCATCCGGCCGGATATCGTACTGTATGAAGAACCGCTGGATGAGGACGTGATGATGCGCGCGATCCATTATATCCGCGCGGCCGATGTATTGATCATCGGCGGTACATCGCTGAACGTCTATCCGGCAGCCGGTTTGATCCGCTATTATCGCGGAGAAAAGCTGGCGCTTGTCAATCTCAGCGAGACACCCTATGACAGCTATGCCAATCTGGTGATCCATCAGAAGATCGGAGACGTTTTCAGCCAGATATGAGTAAAACCACAGTCTTCAGCATCCCCTTTGATGATGTAAGCCTGGAGGAGGCCGCAGAACGCGCCGTCGCCATGAGTGAAGAGCGGCGCTCGGCCATCGCCGTCACACCCAATGCCGAGATCCTGCTGGCAGCCAGGCGAGACGCCCGGCTGCGGCAGATTCTGCAGCGCGCCGATCTCACGGTGGCGGATGGCATCGGGGTTATCCTTGCTTCAAGATTGCTGGGGCAACCGCTTACACACCGTGTCCCGGGGATCGATCTGGCCGCTGCCGTTATGGCGAAGCTTGCCGGAAAAGGGGAGAGCGTGTATCTGCTGGGGGCGGAAAATGGTGTTGGTGAACAGGCAGCAGAGCGACTGCAAATGCGGTATCCGGGACTTCGAATTGCCGGCGTTTGCGGCGGATATTTCAACATAAACGAAGAAGAAACGCTTCGGCGTGAAATCAATGCGGCTTGTCCGGCGCTGCTGCTGGTATGCCTGGGCAGTCCCCGACAGGAAAAGTGGCTGGACGAGAATGCGGGGAAGCTGCATTTCGGTCTTGGCATCGGACTCGGCGGAGCGTTGGATGTTTTTTCCGGCTATAAGCGCCGCGCACCGGTAATTGTGCAGCGCGTCGGGCTCGAATGGCTGTACAGACTCATCTGCGAGCCGCGGCGGATCGGGCGGATTGCCAGATTGCCGCTGCTGTTTTTGGCGGCAGCAAAGATCAGATTGGGAGGAAACCAGGCTTGAAACAGGGGAGACTGATCGTTCTTGAAGGGATCGACGGCAGCGGAAAATCCACACAGTATCGAATGCTGTGCGAGAAGCTGCGTCGGGACGGCATAGACTATAACCATATTGTGTTCCCGCGCTATGATAAGGAAAGCAGTGCATTGATCCGCCTGTATCTGAATGGGGCTTTCGGCTCGCATCCAGACGACGTGAATGCGTATACCGCCTCGACCTTTTATGCAGTGGACCGCTTTGCCTCCTATCGTGACGACTGGGGAAGGCTTTATCAAAACGGCGGCCTGATCGTATCTGACCGGTATACGACATCGAACGCGGTCCATCAGGGCTGCAAGCTGCCGGATGAGGAATTGCCGTCCTTTTTCGCGTGGCTCAGCGATCTCGAATATGATAAAATGGGGCTGCCAAAGCCCGATCTTGTTGTCTATCTGGATGTGGATATTGAAACATCCCTGCGCCGTATGCGCACGCGGGAGCAGCAGACCAACACACACGCCGATATTCATGAGCAGGATACAGACTATCTGCGCCGCTGTCTGCGTACGGCGGAGCGTGCGGCCGAATTCTACGGCTGGACACGCATTGCCTGCCGCCAAAACGGTGCCGAGCGCACGGCGGAGGAGAAGAACGAAGAACTCTACCGTTTGATCCGTGCGATGATATAAAGAAAGGGGTCTCAGAAGAGACCCCGGGGTGAAGACTTAGCAGCAGCCGTTGTTGCAGCCACAGTTGTTGTCACAGCCGCAGTTGTTGTTGCAGCCGCAGCCGTTTCCGCCCCAGCCGAAAAGAATGATGATCAGGATGATCAGCCAGATGCCGTTGTTGCAGGAATTGCAGAACATAGTTATCCCTTTCTCCGCGCTGCGATATTTACTATTCCGTCATCCGGCGCGGCAGATGGCGGGAATGGCGGCACAGTGTTCTGAAGAACACCGTGCCCGCAACGGGAACCAAAACAGGTTTCCCGCTGTTCATGCCATCCTATGACAGCATGCGCTATTGGGTGCATGAATCCGCTCCGGCAAAGAAGGAGGCCACACTATGCCAGAAGAACAGAAGAAAACCGGCAAACAGCGCCAGCCGGCACAGGGAGAACGCCCAAAGCGCGCGAAAGGCCCTGCTGAGAAGCGGTCGGAGAAAAAAGCAAAGCAGCGCAGGGAAGATGAGCTCCTGCTGGCTGAGACGTCCGGCGAAGAAACCAATTACGTGGGCGACAAGATGTCCGAGCGGGATTTTAGTCCTGTGCGCAGCAGCCGTGAATACCGTTCCGGCTGTCTCGGAGGATTGATGTTTTTCGTCTTTATCGTCTGCGTCAGCGTTGTGTTTGCCGCTCTCGCCTGGATGGCTGCCAGTGACACGCTTGCACTGAACAAAGAGACTTTTACCGCAACGGTCACGCTCCCCGCGTCTGCTTTTGAAACAAAAACCGTGGCCGCTTATGACAAGGAGGGCAATCAGACCGGAACCGAGCGCGTCACGGTTGCGGATATCGACTATGTGGCTTCCGCCCTGAAGGAAGCGGGGCTGATCGAGTATAAATGGCTGTTTTCCACTTTCTGCAAGATGACGAATGCCGACGGCAAAATCGACCCCGGCAGTTACGAACTCCGCTCAAGCTATGACTACCGCGCCCTTGTCAATCATATGCGTGTCGGCGCCGGTGCCAGCGAGACCGTCCTCGTCACTCTGCCCGAGGGCTTCACAATGCGCCAGATGTTCAAGCGTCTCGAGGAGAACGGCGTCTGTAAAGCGGAGGACCTGATGGAGGCCGCCGCGACGTACCAGTACAACTACAGTTTCCTTGAAGGTGTCGAGCCGGGAGAAGCAACGCGGCTTGAGGGCTACCTGTTCCCCGAGACCTACGAGTTTTATGTGGGGATGCAGGCGTCCAGTACGATCAATAAGTTCCTCACACAGTTCCACTATGTCTGGAACGCCGATCTGCAGGCGGCGGCTGACGCAAGAGGTATGACGATACAGGAGGTACTGACGGTGGCCTCGATGATCGAAAAAGAGGCGGCTGTCGATGTCGCAAACGGTGTGGACGAGCGCGCAAGAGTAGCTGCTGTCATCTATAACCGTCTTAATGCCGGCATGTCGCTCGGTCTTGAGTCCACGCTGCTGTACCTCTATCCCGACCACGAGGGGCCGACGACGAGTGAAATGCTCAATACCGAAAGCCCGTACAATACGATCCGTTATCCCGGACTGCCGCCCACGCCGATCTGCAATCCGGGGCTGGACGCAATCAAAGCGGCCTTGTATCCCGAAACCACCGGTGAATACTACTTTACCCTGGACGAGGCAACCGGACAGCACCGCTTCTTTACGAACGCGGCTGAATTCAACGCCTTCGTCGCCACACAGAGCTATGGACAGTAAAACAATTTTACTCGCTCCGGCCGGAGACAGGGAGCGCCTTGAAATGGCCCTCCTCTACGGTGCGGATGCGGTGTATCTGGCAGGGGAGGCCTACGGTATGCGCGCCTCCTCCTGCAATTTCGGCCGAGACGCGATGGAGCAGGCGGTTTCGCTCTGTCACCGCGCCGGAGCGGAGCTCCACGTGACCTGCAACACGCTTCCGCGTGAGCAGGAGCTTGCCGCGCTGCCGGAGTATCTCGGCTTTTTGCAGGAGATCGGTGTCGACGCGCTGATCATTGCCGATCTTGGCGTCTTCGCGCTGGCAAGACAATTTGCACCTCGCGTTCGGAAGCACGTCAGCACACAGCTGGGCGTAATCAACAGTGCAACGGCCAACGAACTGTTTCGGATGGGGGCCGACACTGTTGTTCTCGCCCGTGAAACGACGATGGAAGAGATCCGACAGATCCGCAATAATACACCGCCAGATCTGAAACTCGAAGCATTTGTGCACGGTGCGATGTGTGTCTCATTTTCCGGACGCTGCCTGCTGTCGAACTATCTGACCGGGCGGGATGCCAACCGCGGTCAATGCGCCCAGCCCTGCCGCTGGAAGTATCATCTCGTCGAGGAAAAACGCCCCGGGCAGTATTTCGAGATTACGGAGGACGGCGGCACACATATCATGAACTCGCGCGATATGCGCATGATCGAACATATTCCGGAGCTGCTGGAGGCCGGCGTCTCATCCCTTAAGATCGAGGGACGCATGAAATCCGCCTATTACACAGCCGTTGTCACGAACGCCTATCGCCATGCGATCGACGAAGCACTGTCTGGGGTACCGCTGAGCCGTGTTTGGGTGGAGGAGACCGAGAAGCTCAGCCACCGGCCCTATTCCACGGGCTTTTATTTTGGGGAGCCCGGCCAGGTCTACGGCGAGAGCAGCTATGAGAGCAGTTCTGACGTCATGGCCGTGGTGGAAAGCTGCGATGCAGACGGACTTGCCCAGTTGACACAGCGCGGAAAATTCAGCCGCGGTGATACGCTCGAGCTGCTGCTGCCGGAGGGAAAGCCGATTTCATTTATCGCGGAACATATTTATGATGCAGACGGCACGGAGATCGAAGATACCCGCCGGGCTATGATGCCCTTCACGATGCGTTTGCCTTGCCCGGCTCCGAAAAACGCGATCGTGCGGAAAAATCGCTCTTGACAAAATCCGCGAAGATGGTATATTAAATTAGTCATATATTCACGGCGTTGAGGAAACGAGCCGGAATTCTGTCATTGCAGAGAGGGACCGTTAGGAACTGTGTAGAAATAAGTTGTGCAAAGCTGGCGCAGGATTATTCGTCTGCAGCGAGGCGGAAAAGCGCAGGAATACTTTGTGTATTTCAAGCTTTGACAACGAAGTTGCAGGCGAAAAGACAAGCCAGAATGCACAAGTTATTTCTGAACAATTCCTTAAGGTGCGAGGTCCTGTGTCAGAATCCGGCGGCCACTTCTGAGCCCTCCTGCGATAAGTGGGACGCAGCCCTGCGTTATGGGGACTGAGAGGCCGCATCATGCGGCAAATCAGGGTGGTACCGCGAACGAACCTTCGCCCCTGTGTACAGGGACGGAGGTATCTTTTTTATCAGAAATGAGAGGACAACACATGGAAAAGTACGGATTAAACCAACTGAGAGAGATGTTCCTGCGCTTTTTTGAGACCAAGGGCCACCTCCGTCTGCCGAGCTTCTCGCTGATTCCGCAGAATGACGCAAGCCTTCTGCTGATCAACTCCGGCATGGCTCCGATGAAGCCCTACTTCAAAGGCGAGCAGGAGCCGCCGCGCCACCGCGTCTGCACCTGCCAGAAGTGCATCCGCACCGGCGATATTGAGAATATCGGCAAAACCGCCCGCCACGGCACCTATTTTGAGATGCTGGGCAATTTCTCATTCGGCGACTACTTCAAGCGCGAGGCCATCCACTGGAGCTGGGAATTCCTGACCTCGCCCGAGTGGGTCGGCATGGACCCGGATCGCCTGTATCCCTCGATCTACGAGAATGACGATGAGGCCTTTGAAATCTGGAATAAGGAGATCGGCATTCCGGCCGATCGTATCTTCCGCTTTGGTAAGGCCGACAACTTCTGGGAGCACGGCTCCGGCCCCTGCGGTCCCTGCTCGGAGATCTACTACGACAGAGGCGAGAAGTACGGCTGCGGCAAGCCCACCTGCACGGTCGGCTGTGACTGCGACCGCTATATGGAAGTCTGGAACAACGTGTTCTCGCAGTTTGACAACGACGGCGAGGGCCACTATACCGAGCTCAAACAGAAGAATATCGATACCGGCATGGGTCTCGAGCGTCTGGCCGTCGTCTGCCAGGACGTCGATTCGCTGTTCGATGTCGACACCGTGATGAATATCACGCACAAGGTCAGCGAGCTGACCGGCGCCTATTACGGGCAGAGCCATAAGAAGGACGTGTCCCTGCGCGTCATCACCGACCATATCCGCGCAGGCGTGTTCATGATCTGTGACGGCGTGCTGCCCTCCAACGAAGGCCGCGGCTATGTGCTGCGCCGTCTGCTGCGCCGTGCTGCCCGCCACGGCAAGCTGCTTGGCGTCAACGAGCCCTTCCTGTATGAGGTCATCGACACGGTCGTGCACGAAAACGAGTGCCAGTATCCTGAGCTGCGCGAGAAGCAGGCCTATATCACCAAGGTCATCAAGACTGAAGAAGAGAACTTTGCCCGCACGATCGACGCCGGCATGAAGATTTTTGCCGAGCTCCTCGACGAGCACAAGCGCAAGGGCGAGACAGTCTTCTCCGGTGAGGACGCGTTCAAGCTCTACGATACCTATGGCTTCCCCGTGGATCTGACGATCGAGATGTGCGCCGACGAGGGCATGAGCGTGGACGAGGCCGGCTTTAAGGCTTTCATGGAAGAGCAGCGTGTCCGTGCCCGCAAGGCGCGCGAGGCGCTTGGCGATCTGGGCTGGGCCGGCGTTGAATTCGGCAAGGACATCCCCGACACCGAGTTTACCGGCTATGACCACACCAGTGACGAGGGCACGATTCTCGCTATGATCTCTGAGGATGAGACTCAGACCGAGATCGGCTCCGGCGTCGAGGGCATCATTGTCCTGGACAAGACTCCGTTCTATGCCGAGATGGGCGGCCAGGTGGCCGACCACGGCACGATCCGCTGCTGCGAGAGCGAGTTTGCCGTCACCGATGTGCAGAAGAACAAGGGCGGCAAGTATATGCATTACGGCGTGGTCAAAGCCGGTACCTTCTCCGTTGGTGACAAGGTGACCGCCAGCATCGACCTGACACGCCGCCGCGCGATCTGCCGCAGCCATTCCGCGGCTCACCTGCTGCAGAAGGCCCTGCAGACCGTGCTTGGCGAGCACGTCCACCAGGCCGGCTCCCGCAACGATCCGGACAAGGTGCGTTTTGACTTTACCCACTTCTCCGCCGTCACGCCGGAGGAGCTTGCCAAGATCGAATGGCTGGTCAACCGCGCGGTCCTGGCCGGCGGCGATGTCGTGACCGAGGTTATGAGTCTCGACGAGGCCAAGAAGCTCGGTGCCATGGCTCTGTTTGGCGAAAAGTATGGGGATCGCGTCCGCGTTGTCCGTATGAAAGACGAAAACGGTGAGGACTATTCCATGGAGTTCTGCGGCGGCACGCATGTGCCGAACACGGCTATGGTCGGCGCTTTCCATATCGTCAGCGAAGGCAGCGTCGCCTCCGGCGTGCGCCGTATCGAGGCCATCACCGGGCGCGAGAGTCTCAATACGATCACCAGTATGCGCAAGTCCCTCGACGATATAGCGGCGCTGCTCAAGGCCAAGCCCGAGGATCTCACCGCGCGTATCATGGCTCACATGAACGAGCTCAAGGAGCTCAAAAAGTCCCTGCAGCAGTTCCAGAATAAGGAACTGCTCAACGAGGCCGGCCGTCAGCTGGCAGCCGCGCGTGCACTGGGTGATCTTCGACTGGTGAAGCTGTCTCTCGAGAATGTCAGCGTCGATGATCTGCGCAAGATCGGCGACTTTTTGAAGGATAAGGAGCAAAACCTGGTGGCGGTGCTCTCCACGGTCAACGGCGAGAAGCTGAGTCTGCTGGCTGTCTGCGGCAAGGGCGCGATCGCCAAGGGTGTCAAGGCCGGCGATATCATCAAGACTATTGCTCCGATCGTCGGCGGCCGCGGCGGCGGTAAGTCTGACTCTGCCATGGGCGGCGGCAGCGATCTCGCAAAGCTTGGCGAGGCCATGGATGCTGTTGAGCCCTTTGTCAGCGGCAAGCTTTGATCCATTCACACGGAGGTAATCAAAATGGCTGACAATTGCCTGTTTTGCAGGATCATCGCCGGGGAAATCCCGAGCAATAAGGTGTATGAGGACGAGCACGTCTTCGCATTCCGTGACATCAATCCCCAGGCACCGGTCCATATTCTGGTTGTTCCCAAGGAGCACATCGCATGCGCGGCCGATATCAATGCTGATAACTCTGTAGCCGTGGCGCGCTGCTTCGAGGCTATTGCCAAAATTGCCAAGGCGGAGGGGCTCGATACCGGATACCGTGTCATCAACAACTGCGGGGAGGACGGCGGCCAGACGGTTATGCATCTGCATTTCCATCTGCTCGGCGGCGAAAAGCTCTCCGAGAAAATGCTCTAAAAAACGATGTAGTAATTCCATCTGCCGCGCAGAATTATTCTGCGCGGCAGTTAGGATAGAGGGGGAAAAGAGGCATGAGACGGCTGGCGATCGCATCGGGTGCATTCAGTGCGGCGGTTTTCGTTTCGTGCTATCTGCTGCCCTCTGTGTTGTTGTTGCCGCTTGCGGCTGTGGGTATAGTAGGCGGATCGGCACTGTTATTTCTGAAAGAACGTTGGCTTCGTCCCGGCTGTATTGCGTTGTTTGGACTTGCCTTCGGATTCCTGCTGTGCTTTGTCCACACACAGTTGACGCTTCGCCCGGCGGAAGCGCTCTCTGAACAGGAGAGGTCTTTCTTCGGCACGGTCGAGAGCTATCCTGTTCCAAGCGGGGAGGGCTGGCGCGTCGAGATGAAGCTATCGATCGCCGGAGAGCCGGATCTGCGCGCTGTTGTCTATGACGGCTCTGATGCGCTCTCTATGGCTATTCCGGGCGACCGATTTGCCTGTCGGGGAAAGCTTCGCCGCGCAGATCTCCGCTACGGCGAGCGCTATGACGCTTACAATGCCAGCGACATTTATTTGATTGCGAATCTGATCAGTATTCCTCAGAAAATATCCCACAGCGCAACTCTTCGTACACTCGCACTGCGCGTTAACCGCCTGCTCGCAGGGAAAATCAGTGGCTTTTTTCCAACAGACACGGCGCATTTTTTTAAGGCGCTGATGTTGGGCGATAAAAGCGACCTCTATAAGGATGAGGACTTGTATTTTGCCATGAGCCGCTCCGGCTTTATGCATATTGTGGCGGTCTCCGGCATGCACGTGGCCTTCCTGGTCAGCCTGCTGCAGATGATGATGGGTGTCGGCCCACGCAGCTCGCTCGTGTGTCTCGGCTTGATTTGGTGCTTTGTGCTGGTGACCGGCGCCAGCCCTTCTGCCGTGCGCGCCGCCTTTATGCAGAGTACCTTGCTGATTGCCCCACTCGTACGCCGGGAAAATGACCCACCGACTTCGCTTCTTTCTTCCCTTGGGCTTATTCTGCTTGCAAACCCCAACGCCTGTACCAGCGTCAGC
The DNA here is from genome assembly GCA_900319275.1 of uncultured Eubacteriales bacterium. Classification (GTDB taxonomy): domain Bacteria; phylum Bacillota; class Clostridia; order Oscillospirales; family Oscillospiraceae; genus Limivicinus. The sequence continues at coordinate 25,978 of ONNS01000012.1, read as the reverse complement.
CTGCAGCTATCCTTCGGTGCCATGGCGGGATTGATGCTCTTTGCCGAGCCGATCCGTTCGGTTCTGGAACGTGCGTTTCATGTGCACAACAGGCTGCGGCTTTTCGATTATGCCATCGACACCGTGGCAAGTTCCCTGGCTGTCCTTGCGTTCACACTGCCGCTGTCGGCCATTCATTTCGGCGTCTTGAATGTGCTCTCGCCGCTCAGCAATCTGCTGGCTCTCTGGTGCGTGCCGCTTTGCTTTGGCGGCGGATATGCGGTCTGCCTGCTGTCTTTCCTCTGGAGCAAACTCGGTATGGCCGCTGCCGCTGTGCTCTCCTGGCTGGCACGGTATCTGTTTGCTGTGACAAAATGGATCTCAGCGTGGAACTTTGCTGCGCTGTATCTGGATAATCCTGTGATTGTCGTCTGGCTATGCGTCAGTCTGTTTTTGATTTTCGCGGTTGCCGTTTCGCGGCTGCGGCCATGGGTAAAGCTTGTGCTGCCGACAACCGTTGGAGCGGCCCTGCTGGCCATGGCGCTGATGGCGACGAAGTGGTATTACAGTGCAGGTACTGCGACCTTTACCGTGCTGGATGTGGGGCAGGGACAGTGCATCACGGCGTTTGCCGGGGACAAGACCGTCATGGTCGACTGCGGCTCTATATACACGCTGGAAAATGCCGGAGATGTGGCGGGCGGCTGGCTGCGCAGCTGTGGTCGGAAGCGTGTGGACATTCTGCTGCTGACGCATCTGCATACCGACCATGCCGACGGTGTCTGCCGATTGATGAATTATGTAGATATAGACACGATTGTACTCTCTGACGAGGCGGATTCCGACACCGATGTGCAAAGTGAAATTCTTGAAAAAGCGGCACAGAAGGGGATTCGCATTACTCGATTAACGAAGGATACGTTGATGGAGGCGGGGGCTCTCCGGCTGCGGTTATTTGCCCCGGTCGGCAAGGGCAGCGTAAACGAGCGCTGCATCTCCGCGGTCATTTCCTGCGGAGAGTACGATCTGCTTGTCACAGGCGATATGGATACTACCTCAGAAAAAGCGCTGCTGGCCGAACAGGAACTCCGGAACATCGAGCTGCTGATCGTTGGTCACCACGGTTCGAAGTACTCTTCCTCAATGGAGCTGCTGCGCTCGATCGGCGCCGATACGGCCGTTATCAGCTCGGGCTATAATACCTTCGGCCATCCCACACCCGAAACACTGGAGAGGCTGAGGGATAACGGATACAGCATACACAGAACAGACACGGAGGGGAACGTCAGCTTTCGTGTCCCGCAGGAGTAAGCTATGGCAAGTAAAAAAACGCAGAAACCGGAGAAAATCAACGTCAATGCCGAGGTACAGCGCCTGCGTGCCGAGGGGCCGCGGCGGCTCTATCTGCTCTATGGCCCGGAGACCTATCTCAGTGAGTTTTATCTCAACAAACTGAAAGCAGTCTGCCTCCCGGACGGAGAGGACAGCTTCAGCTACCGGCGGATGGACGGCCCGGAGCTTGATCTGCAGCAGCTCAGTGAATCGATCGACGCCATGCCGTTCATGACGGAGCGGACCTTTATCGAACTGAGAGATATCGACTTTGGGAAGGTCAAGCAGGGCGACGAACTGCTGAAGCTTTTAAAGGATATCCCGGACTACTGCACGGTGGCCTTTTATACGCAGGAGGAGCAATACGTCCCGGACGGCCGCTTGAAGCTGGTCAAAGGTATCAAGGCCATTGGGACGGAGCTCGTCTTTACCGAGCAGTCCCAGGGGGAACTGATCCGTTGGATTGCCCGGCGCTTCGAGGCGGTCGGCAAGCAGGTTGAGATGGAAGCAGCGCAGCAGATTTTCTTTTTCTCGGGCGGCCTTATGAACAATATGATCCCGGAGATCGAGAAAATCGCGGGCTACGCCAAGGGAAACAGGGTCACGCTCTCCGACGTGAATGCAGTCGGCAACCGTCTCCCAGCTGCGGAGGTCTTTGATCTGACCGACTATATCGGGCAGAAGCAGTATGACCGGGCCATGGAGGTGCTGCATGACCTGATCGCCGCCGACAGTGACGGCAGTGATCCGATTGCACTGCTGGCTCTTCTGGGCACGCAGATGCGCCGGCTGTATGTTGCCCGCTATGCGATCGACCACCAGCTTGGCGCGAAGTTCGTTATGGACACCTGCGGCATACGCTACGATTTCATCGCCAGAAAACTGATCACTGCCGCGCACGGCTTTGCGCCGGATCAGCTTCGGCGGGCGGTCGAGCTTTGTGCCGAAACTGACTATCAAATGAAAAGCAGCTCCACAGATGATATGGAGCTGCTCAAGGACTTGATATTGCATATCGCGACGGGGGAGAAGCGTGCTTAAGCTTAAAGAAGTAATTGTCGTCGAAGGGCGCTACGATAAAAACGCCTTAAGCCAGGTCGTGGACGCGGTCATCCTGGAAACCGGGGGCTTTGCGATCTTTAACGACAGGGAAAAACAAAAGCTCCTTCGCACGATGGCCGAGCGTCGCGGTCTGATCGTTCTGACCGATTCGGACGGCGCGGGCTTTGTCATCCGCAACTTCATCAAGGGCTGTGTCGATCCGAAGCTTGTCTGCCACGCCTATATTCCGGACATCCGCGGCAAGGAGAAACGAAAGACAGCCCCCTCGAAGGAAGGTAAGCTCGGCGTCGAGGGCATGCGTCCGCAGGTACTGTTGGATGCGCTGCGGCGCGCCGGTGCGAGTCTTGAGGAGAGCGGGGAAGCAGTGCCGCGCATTACCAAAGCGGATCTCTATGCCCGCGGTCTCAGCGGCGGGACGGACAGCGCAAGCAAACGTAAAGCGCTTCAGAAGCGTCTCGAGCTGCCAGAGCATCTCTCAGCAGACGCGCTGCTGGATGTGCTGAACGCCCTTATGAGCCGCGATGCCTTTTATGATCTGGAGCTATAACTGTTCAGTCCCTGACGGGACTAAACAGTTAGAAGGGAAGCACGGCGCCGCGCGCACTCGCTACGTCAAACGAAACTCGCTCCATTTCGCTCTCCCGGTTGCGAAGAGCCGGAAGAGCTGCATATACGCTCCTTCCGTTTTCCTCTCAAAATCAAAGCACTTGCTTTGATTTTGTAAAGGACGAACAGTGGAGTGAGCGAGCTTTTGCGTCCTCTTTTCCCGTTGCGACGGGAAAATCAGAGGAAGATTCCCCCGGCGGGGGAAATGTCTGCGTAGCAGACAAAAGGGGGGCGGGGTTCCCCCTCTGAACTCCCCCCATAACAAGGGCGAAATGAATTAGTTACCTGGAGCTTTGATCTTCGAGAATGGCCGAGGCCAGAATGCCGATCAGCAAAAGACCCTGCGGCACCTCGGATAGCGCCTGGGCTGTCATGTATTGCGTGTAATGCGCAAGCGAGCAGGATATGTTCAAATGCAGCATGAACGAACAAAACAGCATGAAGGCGCTCAATTGAATGCTGCGAATGAAGATAAACCAGGCCGGATCGCTCATGTGGAGCATCCGGTTGACAATGGCGCGGAGTTTCATGGCATCACCTCGCGTTCATTGTACAGCAGAGATCGGGATTCGACAAGGAACAAGTTCTTCCAGCACCTTGTTACAGGGCCTTCCGGTAGCGAATGATCGTATACGGCTCGCTGTTTCGTTCGTCCACGCGCGCCTCGCAGTCAAGCGGCTCAAAGCCCAGGGACTGTGCCAGCGCCCGCGAGGCCATATTGGCCTCGCGCGAAGAGTAGATAAAGGTTTTTGCACCGTAAACTGTTTTGGCACGGCGGCACAACGCCTGTACGATCTGTCTGCCATAGCCCTTGCGCACGAAAGCGGGGCCGAGGGCAATGCCGGTCTCACCGCAGGTATCGGCATCGAGCTGCTCGAGTCCGGCAAAGCCGATCGCCTGCATACTGTGCTTGTCGTATACAAGGTAGGTATCGTGCTCGGCCTGAAAGCGGATCGTCCGCTCCATACGGGAAACTGCGTCCGTCTCGCTCGTCGTGACGGACCATAGCATATATTGGGCCGTCTCGGCGTGGGACCAGACGTTTTCAAACATAGCCCGCCAGTCGGAAAGCTGGCCCTTGGCCAGCAGCAGATCGGCCGTTTCGATCCAATCGACGCGACAGGGCTCCTTCAACGGCGGCAGTGCGTCGATGACCTCGATGGCGTGCTGCCTTGCGGCCTCGCTGTCAAGGGTCAGTGTCTGAATGCCAAAGGCCTCGGCAGCGTATGTATTTTCTGCCCGGTCATCCAGAAAAAGACACTCTTCTGCCTTCAGACGATAGCGTGACAGCAGGCACTGATAAAAGCAGGGCTCGGGTTTGCCGGTGTGCTCGGCGTAAGAAATAACCTCGCCGTCTACAAAGGTGTGAAATGGCCGGGCGGCCACATGGATCTGCCACAGCCTGTCCGGATAGTTGGAGAGCAGAAAGACGCCATAGCCTTTTTCCTTCAGCGTCTTAAGGCGATCGGCCAGATCGTGACGGACCGTGCACCAATCACCGGCGTTATCGAAGAACCACGTGAGGGCGGCGCCGTCGTCGGGAAAGCGCCGCAGAATATCGGCGCGGACCTCTGCGTCGGAAACCTCACCGTTGTCATAGCGGTGCCAGAGCGCCAGTGCTTCACCCTGAACGCCGCCGCCGAAGATCCCGGCGGCCAGACGTTTTACGCCCTCGTCGTTATAGCCGAGTTCCTTGAATTTGTATTTCCAGGTATAGTCTACCAGAACATACCCGACGTCAAAGATGATATTCCGGATCATGGATCGATTTACCCCCTGTGCTGTAGGAACAGCAGCTATATATTCATGGCGAGCGCATGGTTTTTCGCGTCTTAACTAAAAGAACAAGGCTCCCTTACTTTCAATGATGGCATAAGCGAGACCGGAAATCTTTGATTTCCGTTGTCGAACTGATACAGCGCAGCAGGGGAGTCTTATTTCGTATATTGTCAGAACTCTTTTACATTGTCCTTTTTATAAAGCAGGTGGTATGCACCGAAGAATGTCAGCAGCCCGAAAACCGCAGTAAAGCCCTCCAGTGCCCATGCGGAAATGCTGATGATATGAAAGATGCTCAAGGCTCCGATATAATCCATTCCGGTATGGAGGACAATGGCTAAAGGATACAGCCAGAAGCGCTTTTTATCCCGGCAGGCGTAAAACACAAGGATCGATGCGCCTATATGGAACAAGACCGCGAATATCCGCTCGATTATGGCTACGAACAAATCTGTAAATGAGAATCCGGTGAGCAACCCTACAATAGTCTCGACACTGGCCAGCTGCTCCGGAGCCTGCGCTTTGACCTGATCGATTACGGCGCCAAAGGTGTCGGTGTTGATCATAACGGCGTAAGCAATGTACTGAATATAGGTAAGACCGAGTATCAGCATTACCTCAAAGCCGCCGTGTCCGATGCCGTATGAGATCGACGTTTCTCTGTTTCTGCGCTTTCTGAGGACCGTCTTAAAGGCGACAAGTCTGCCTGTTTCCTCAAAAACGCCCGGGAAAAGGCCGGCCACAAGCGCCAGAAACACCGGGTTTGCGTTCAGGAACCGGCTGACGGCATGGTCGGACAGACCCATTGCCGTAGGAAACGCCAGCACGTTCTGGACCGGCTTTTCCAGTATCAGCGCAAACAGCAGGAAAGTCACAGCGCCGACAATAATCGTTTGAAAAGCTTCGTTTTTTCTGATTTTCCAGATAACAGCCATCACCAGCGGCGCTATGATAAAGATAACAGCGCCTGTTATCAGAAAGGCGAAGGAGGCAACTCCGACGTGAGCGTTCTCAAGCATTTCAAATCACCTCCGCGTCTTCCTTGCTGAGGACCTTTTTCTGCCAGCTCCACTCTCCGCACTTCGGGCACTTCATGTATCTTGTTCTGCCAAAGTGCATGGCGAGATTTGTCTGCCAATAGGTTGGCACATGTCTGTCATGGCATTTCTGGCACTCGTAGTATCCGGCCTTCTGCTCGATGCCTACGGCTATAAAGGCAACAGTAACGATCATTACCAGAGCAAATGCGATAAGAGCGATCTGCAGACCGGTCGGCATTTCCACATAAGCCGCAACAGCGCATATAATAAAACCTGCAACAGTCGCCGGAGCTCCGATCAAATATTCCATTCTAAGCATCTGCCGGTTCTTTTCCTCAACTTCCCGCCGCATGGCAATCAGGTTTTCTTCCGCCCGTTTATCAAAGGATTCGGCCATGATTCTTTCGCCCGACAGGAGTTCGTTTACATTGATTTTCAAAAGCTCGCACAGCTCCAGCATGATCCCGGAATCCGGCATGGACTTTCCGGTTTCCCATTTTGACACCGCCCGGTCGCTGATACCGAGCTTCTCAGCAAGGCTCGCCTGAGTCAGGCCCTGTTCCTTTCTGCAGGAAGCTATGAACTTTCCGATTTTGATCTGATCCATATCGGGCTCCTCCTTTCATGACACAAGTATAACCGATAGTATCATTCTGTTCCACGAACCATGGGTTGATTTCCGGCGACTCTACTGCCGGTTGGGTAGGGTAAATAGCGCTTTCAACCGCTTCTGATCGCTCCCTGTTGAATGGTTTTCAGATACGCCGCATCTTCTGATAAAAAAGGAATAGAGATGAGGTCCTTCTGGCGGTACAGGCAGCATATTGTTTCAAAGAATTGCCAAATCGGAAAAAACAGAATAGAATTTCAAGCCCTTTCGTCTGTTACTATGTGTTCAATTCCACAATGGTCAGACAGCAGATAGTCTTTTAAAAAAGTCGGGAAGGCCTTGTACTGATCGATTTTTTCGATTGGAATCCAGTGCATAGTCTCTCTTACACCCATTGTATAACTGTCACTATGAAGAACTCTGGTACCTCTTGATTTCATCACATAGTAAAATGCGATCTCGTGACATTCCATTCCTTTTAACGAGCCTGTATTTTCATTAAAGAAATTCTCGTGAATTACGGCAAGATGATCCACTGCATATTCAACGCCAGTTTCTTCAAACACTTCTCTTCTTACGGCATCTTCCGCCGTCTCGCCCATATGAACAGCGCCGCCTATCGAATAAAGGTAATCCTCGTTTTCATTTCCAGCAAACAGCACGTTCCCGTCTTCTACAATGATTGCAGCCGCCCGATATCTGAACCACCTGTTTTCATCCGTAAATCCACAGTTATGTTCCATATTCTTTTCCCTCAAATGCTGATTAGCCGGTTTTTATTTCTGTTGTTGCAGACATTCTCCTATCTTCGGTTCATAAGGAGCAGAAATGAAGTCTTTCTTTTGGCGGTACAAGCAGCATACAGTCTCGACGTGGCTTGTCCTCGGAAACATGTCCACAGCGGTGACTTTTTCCAGCACATAGCCGAGACTGTTGAAGCGCAGAATATCCCTTGCAAGCGTGGCCGGATTGCAGGAAACATATACGACCCGCTCGGGCTGCATCGAAGCGACAGCGGTTACAGCTGCTTCCTGCATCCCTTTGCGCGGCGGGTCGACGACTACGACCTTCGGCTTCAGGCCACGCGCGGCGAGCGTCTGTGCGGCCTCGCCGGCGTCGGCACAGAGAAACTCGGCGTTTTCAATGCCGTTCATCCGGGCGTTCTGCAGCGCGTTTTCGACCGCCTCCGGTACGATCTCGGCGCCGATAACTTTATCCGCTTTCCTGGCCAGACACAGGCTGATCGTACCCGCCCCGCAGTAGAGATCAAAGGCCAGATCGTCGCCGGAGAGGGCGGCGTACTCGACGGCCCGATCGTAAAGGCGCTCGGCCTGCGGCGGATTGATCTGAAAGAAAGCCTGCGGTGCAATGACAAAGCGATTGCCGCACAGCGTATCCTCGATATCAGACTTGCCCCAGAGTGTATAATAGCTGCCGGACATCACGGTGTTCCCGCTCGTCTTGTTCACATTCAGCACAATGCCGGTGAGCTCGGGGCAAGCTGTCCGCAGGGTATCAACCAGTGCCTGCGTCTCCGTGCCGAAGCCGCCGGCAGCGACGATCACGGCGACGGCGTCGCCGGTATGGCGTGCCGTGCGGCAGAAAACGTGGCGTACAAGCCCTTTTCCCGTAGACTCGTCGTAGGCGGACAGCTTTTTCTCACGCATGAAACGGATCAGCGCAGCGGCAGTCCGGTCGGCCAGCTCATGCTGGATGAGACAGCTCTCTACGGCCGTCAGTTCGTGACTGCGTTCACGGTAAAAGCCCGAGCAGGGGAGACCGTTCACATCTGCTACGGCAAAGATCCCCTTGTTGCGATAGCGCGTGATCGAGTCACTGCCGATGATCTCTTCACAGCGCAGCGTCTGTTTGCCGATGTGCGATAAGGCATCGTTGACCCGACTGAGCTTGAAGCGCAGCTCCTCGTCATAGCTCATGTGCCAGAGATCACAGCCGCCGCAGCGGGAGAAATAGAGGCATTGAGGCGTAAGGCGTTGAGCGGAGGGAGACAGATTTTCTTCGCCGCGGGCGTAGACGGCAGTGGACGTCACCTTGACGATGCGGATCGTCCAACGCTCGCCGACAATTGTGCGCGGTACGAAAACGGCGCGGCCGTCAATGCGGCAGACGCCGTACCCCTCCGAGGAATAGCCTTCGATCAAAACCGTATGTAATTGGTTCTTTTTAAGTTCCATCATGGCGTTGATTGTAACATATTATTTTCCTTTACGCAATCTGTGTATAGTATTTCTTTCAGCGGGCAAACTAAGGGAGCGTTGAATAGAGCACCGTGTGTGGAAATGATGTACACAGCGCTCTCTTCACTGATTTCTAAAAGCGTTATGGGATAAGGAGGCAATCAATGAATAAACGGATGATAGGCGGAATCCTGGCGGCGGTTTTGTGCCTGGCGCTCAGCGGCTGCGGCAGCTATCGAACGGACGAGGACACGCTCATAGCCAGTATGCCGCCGGTACTCACCCCGGATGCGGACGACGGAGTCGTCACTGACAGGGACGGTGTCATTGAAGACAGGGATACCGGACGCACGGCACGTGACGACCGTAATACGGACGAGCGTGCAGCGGATGACGCCCGGAACGAAGATGGGCTTATGGGGGATTTAATGCCCTCCGCACCCGTACAGAGTACACGCCCGGAAGCCACCAGACAGCCGGGTACACACACGCCCTGACAGAATCGACCGGGTCGAGCTTGACCCGGTCGATTTTTTTTGCTTGCCTGCGCTCAATACATGGGGTATGATGGGGCATAAAGGAAGTGTCATCATGTCCCCTATACTCTACTGGGCCGATGTTTCACGGATGAACACCGCTCCGGATCTCTATCCGATCTCTGAGGATCGGCGTGCCGCTTTGTCTGCCCTGAAAAACGAAAATGTCCGACAGCAGGGGCTCGGTGCGGAACTGTTGTTGATTTATGCGCTGCAGCAGTTGGATCATACGATACAGCTGCCCCTGCCGATCAGTCGAACGAATATGGGCAAGCCCGTTTTGGATGGCTTGAACTGGCAGTTCAGTCTGTCCCATACAGGTTCGTGTGCCGCCTGTTGCGTGTACGATCGTCCGCTTGGCATCGACATTCAGGAGACCAAGCATGTGCCGGAGCGATTTCTGACGCGCTTTTATACGGCGGATGAGAAAAAGACTGTGTTGGACAGTGCTGAACCGGACGAGACGTTTACGCGCATATGGTGCCGCAAGGAGAGCCTTCTGAAAGCCTCTGGGCTCGGTCTCAGTGTCGATCTGAAATCCTTTGAGGTACTGCGTGGCGAGCTGGACTTTCAGAATCGTCGCTATTCGTTTCAATCCGGACAGACGGAGGCGTTCCATTACGCATTCTGCTGTGAAGGAAATTGCAAAGAGCCTCTGACAGTTCAGCGTGTCATTTTGCCATAATCAGACCGACAGGCCGGCAGTGCGCATCGTGTTGCGGAGTGCATCCGAGTGTTCCTCGCTGATAGAAACGAGCGGCAGACGCAGCAGCCCGCTGTCGGTGCCGAGCATCTGCATGGCCGCCTTGACAGGCATGGGATTTGTCTCGATGAACAGCGCAGAAAACAGGGCGCTGTAGCGCGCGTAGAGCTCTGCTGCCGCCGGGTAGTCACCGGATAGGGCAAGGTCACAGAGCTTTGATACGACGCCGGGGACGATGTTGCTTGCCACGGAGATCACGCCGATAGCCCCGAGCGCCATCATCGGCACGGTGTTGTCGTCATTGCCGCTCCAAAGGTTCAGATTGCTGCCGCAGAGACTTCTGGTTTTTGCGATCAGGCTGAAATCGCCAGAAGCCTCCTTGATGCCGTTGATGTTCGGATGGCGGGCAAGTGCTTCATAGGTTTCGGCCTGGATGCCGATTCCGGTACGGCTTGGCACGTTGTACAGGATAAGCGGCAGATCCACCCGGTCGGCCACCGTGCGAAAGTGCTCGATCAGCCCGGTTTGACTTGTTTTGTTGTAAAAGGGCGTAACCATTAACAGTCCGTCGACCCCGATGGAAGCAGCGTACTCAGCGTTTTTCAGCGCAGTGAGTGTGTTGTTGCCGCCGATCCCTGCGATGACGGTCAATCGGGAGCGACAGCAGCGGACGCTTTGGCGCAGCAGCTCCCGGTATTCTTCACCGCTGAGGGTGGCCATCTCTCCTGTCGTCCCGGCGACAACCACGGCCGAGACCCCATTATCGTACTGGTCATTCAGATTTTTCTCCAATCGACCGTAATCAATGCCTCGCTCTGTAAACGGAGTAACAATGGCTGTACAGCAGCCCTTGAACAGTGGCGTTTTCAACATTCTTACCTCCACACGATTCTTCACATCAGCATATTCCCTTGCTTTTCGCAATATGCGGCATTGAAAAACAAAACTATTTCTGTTATAATCGTGCAATCCGAGAAAAAAGGTGCAGATGCGGCATGAATAGACAAAGCTTAACCAAAAAAATCATATCGTATCTGCTTTTCCTGCTGCTTGTGGGTGCATTTTCGGCTTCTGCATATGCGGACCCTCCGGCTGACAAGCAGATCAAGGGGCTAATACCCGCCTGGTCGACACAATTGGCAGAACGCACGGACGCCGGACATGAGTATGTACCGCCGCAGAGCAGCGATCTGTTTCCGGTGCGGATCGGCCTTCGCTACGGAGATACCGGCGATCGGCGGGCGGCACTGTCAATTCAGCGAGGCACGGGTTTTTCAATTGGCAGTTATGATGAGGCCAATATTTTTCAGCCGCTCTACAGCTTTGAAGAGACACGGCTGGAAATCCTGGCAGACAGCTCCTGGCATCTGCTGCTCGGTGAGAGCGGAATGTCGCCCATGGACGCTATGGCCATGGCGGAAGAAGTCGGCGGTTTTGTCGGCCATTTTTCCGACGGTTTCCGGGTACTCTGGGGCAGCTTTGAAAGCTTGGAAGAAGCGGAATCCGTTATCTCAACGACTGATCTGGACGGCATGATTTATCTCGCGCCTGAAGGCTCTGTACTGGTTTGCGGCAGGCGAGTGCTGTGGTATTCGGAACGCACAGATACGCTTGGTATTATGGCGGAAGGGGACGTTACGCCGGTCACTGTTTTCAACGGGGATCGCTTCAGCGGCAGTTTTGCTTTTCCTGTTGTAAATGGCAGCATACTGGTCGTCAATGTTGTCGATCTGGAGGATTACGTGAAAGGCGTGCTCCCTTATGAAATGAGCGCGTCCTGGCCTCTTGAGGCCTTGAAAGCCCAGGCCGTCTGTGCGCGCAGCTATGTCGTCTTTCGCCGGGGAGAGTATGGCGACTACGGCTTTGATGTGACCGCAGATACCCGCAGTCAGGTATACCGCGGTCTGACAGCCTCATCCGATCGCTGCAACGAAGCCGTAGACGAGACTCGCGGACAATTGCTGCGCTATCAGGGTGAACTGTGTGAAGCCTACTATTTCTCCTCTGACGGCGGCGCAACAGAAAACTGTGTGCATGTATTTGGCTATTCGCGAGCATATCTCTGCGGCAAGCTCGATCCCTTTGAAGCTGCGGCCCATGTATCCAATAACAATTGGGAAATAACGCGGAGCAGTCAGGAACTGCAGACCTGGCTTGCAGGCAAGGGGTATGTGCTCGGCCCAATCGCCGAAGTGGAGGCGAGCTATTCCGACTTTGGCAATGTGACCGCTCTGCACTGCACCGACGCGGAAGGTGTGAGCGTTATGCTCAACGCCCGTAAGTCTTATACAGGACTCGGGCTTGACAGCTGCCGCTTTACCGTATCCGGTGACGGAAAGAGCTTTCGCTTCAGCGGGCGCGGCTGGGGGCACAACTGCGGCATGAGCCAGTGGGGCGCCTATGCGATGGCCAAAGAGTATGGCTATTCCTATGAGGATATTCTTGGTTTTTATTTTACAGGAGCAACAATTGGATGAAAAAATCTGATTTTTATTATGATCTGCCTGAGGAGCTGATCGCGCAGACCCCGCTGGAGAGGCGCGATGCTTCGCGGCTGATGCACCTTGACCGGCAGACCGGCGCTATCGAGCACCGGCACTTTTACGAACTGCCGCAGCTTCTGCGAAGCGGCGACTGTCTCATCATGAATGATTCGCGCGTGCTGCCGGCAAGACTTCTCGGCTGCCGATCCACAGGCGGCGGGGTAGAGCTTGTTCTGCTGCGCGATCTGGGCGAGGGCAAGTGGGAGTGCCTGAGCCGCCCCGGCAAGAAAACGCGCCCCGGTACAGAGCTGAGCTTCGGCGACGGGGAACTGAAAGCTACCGTCGTCGATGTGATCGAGGGCGGAAACCGCATCGTTCAGTTTCACTATGATGGCATTTTCCTTGAAGTGCTGGAGCGTCTCGGAAAGATGCCTCTGCCGCCATACATCAAGGAAGAGCTTGCCAATGCCGAACGCTATCAGACGGTCTACTCCCGGGAACTTGGCAGTGCGGCGGCGCCTACGGCCGGGCTGCATTTTACCAATGAGCTCCTGGATGAGCTGCGCGCGAAGGGCATCAGGACCGGCTTTGTGACGCTGCATGTAGGTCTCGGCACCTTCCGCCCGGTCAAGGAAGAAGAGATCGAAGACCACGACATGCACTCGGAGTTCTGCATGGTGCCGCAGGAGACCGCAGACCTCATCAACGAGACAAAGAAAAACGGAGGACGCGTGGTCGCCGTCGGTACGACCTCCTGCCGTACGCTCGAGAGCTTTGCCCGTGAGGACGGCCATATGGAAGCCGCCTCCGGCTGGACCAACATCTTTATCTATCCGGGCTACCGCTTCAAATGCATTGACGCGCTGGTGACGAATTTCCACCTGCCGGAGAGTACACTTATCATGCTGGTCTCGGCCCTGGCCGGACGCGAGCATGTGTTGAACGCTTACAAAACCGCCGTGGAGGAAAAATACCGATTCTTTTCCTTCGGTGATGCGATGCTGATCGATTGAGGTACTTATGTATCAATTATTAAAACAAGAAGGCCATGCCCGTCGTGGCTGCTTTGAGACGCCGCATGGAACCGTACAGACGCCGGTGTTTATGAATGTCGGCACAAACGCCGCCATTAAGGGTGCGCTCTCTGCCGCAGATCTGAAAGAAATCGGCTGTCAGGTCGAGCTTTCCAATACCTATCATCTCCATGTGCGCCCTGGCGACGAGCTGGTGCGCGATCTGGGCGGGCTGCACCGCTTCATGACCTGGAACGGCCCAATCCTGACCGACAGCGGCGGTTTTCAGATCTTTTCTCTGGCCAAGCTGCGCAAGATCACGGAGGAGGGCGTCACCTTCAACTCCCATGTTGACGGCCGAAAGATTTTCATGGGGCCGGAGGAGAGTATGCGCATACAGGCCAATCTCGGTTCGGACATCGCCATGGCCTTTGATGAGTGCGTTAAGATCCCGTCTCCGAAGGACTATTTTGAGCGCTCCTGCGATAGAACGGCCCGCTGGCTGCAGCGCTGCAAGACTGCTTTGAGCGAGTATAACAGCCGTGACGATGCCGTCAATCCCGGACAGATGCTCTGGGGCATCAACCAGGGCGGCATCTTCCACGATCTGCGCATCGAACATATGAAGAAGATTGCTGAGCTTGATCTTCCGGGCTATGCTATCGGTGGGCTGGCCGTGGGGGAGACCCACCAGGAGATGTACGACACGATCGAGGCTGTTGAGGAGCATATGCCCAAGGACCGCCCGCGCTATCTGATGGGCGTCGGTACCCCCTGCAATATCATCGAAGGTGTTGCCCGCGGCGTTGATTTCTTTGACTGCGTTATGCCTGCTCGCAACGGCCGCCACGGCCATCTGTTCACCTGGAACGGTATCATCAACATCAAAAACGAGAAATACCAGCGCGATGAGCAGCCGATCGATCCGCAATGCCAATGCCCGGTGTGTCGCCGCTATTCCCGCGCCTATCTTCGCCACCTTGTCAAGGCTGACGAGATGCTCGCCATGCGTTTTTCGGTCATGCATAACCTATATTTCTATAATGACCTGATGAAAAAGATCCGCGAAAGCCTTGATAACGGGACCTTTGCTGCTTTCCGCGCGCAAGCTGTCGAAATTCTGGATAAAAGAATCTAATCATCTTGAAATCCGGAAAAAGCCCGTGTATAATATCAATATATTTTGTACGTAGGAGGAACCCTCATGTCTCTGATTCTCACTGAAGAAGTTGCCACAGCCGCTGGCGGCGGAGTATCTATGATCCTTATGATGGTGGCGATGCTGGCCATCTTCTATTTCATGATCATCCGTCCCGAGAACAAAAAGAAAAAACAGGCCGAAGATATGCGTAACTCGCTGTCTCTCGGCGATGAGATCACGACTATCGGCGGTCTGACCGGCAAGATCGTTCAGATCACCGAAGACACCATTACTTTCGAAACCGGTGAGGACCGTGTCCGCATCCAGGCCAAGAAGTGGAGCATCTCCACTACAGCCAAGATGGAAGCCGCCGAAGCGGCTGCTGCTGCCCAGAAGAAGAAAAAGTAAACGGCAGATTGCATATTGTACGCCCCCGACCAATAGGATGGTAGCAATCCATTGGTTCGGGGGTGTTTTTTTGGAACAGAAAAAAGAGTTCGGCGCAGTACTGCGCATGGCGGGCAGGGCGGTCTTGATGTGGGTGATCACGGCTCTGGTGTTGCTGTTGCTTTGTGCGCTGGTGCTCAGTGTGAGCGATGTGAAGTCCTCCAGCTATTCCGCCTTCAGCCTGGCTATTGCGTTTGCGGCGGCGCTGTTCGCCGGGCGCGGTGCCGCGGCTGAGGGGCGGATCGGTGTCGGATACGCTCTTTTGTTCGGCATCCTGCTTGGTTCATTACTCGCTCTGATCGGATGGATCGCGGACGGGGAAGACTTCTCCGTGCAGCAGGCGGCAGGGGTATTCATACTCACAGTGCTCGGTATGCTGCTTGGGACTAGGTTCGTCTCAAGGCATCCGGCAGTGAAAGCCTTTCGATCGTCCCGGCACAGAAAACACAGCATGAGTTGAACTATCGATACAAATAAAGATGGTGCAACTGAACTCACAGTTCATCGTCGGTTATGTTACCCTATGCATTAAAAAATTTTTCGAAAAAATGAAAAAAAGGACTTGATAAATTGAATGGTTTGTAATATATTGTTACCAGGCTGTTGTTATGTTAAGCGAGTTATTATCAACTAAATTACAAAATGCAAACAAACGCTGATGATTCATAACCGAGCTCGTCGAGCCTGGCAAAAGCGATTTCTTCCGTTGGTCTTGTTCTGCCTTTTCATTGCGGGGGCAGGCTGCTGCTACTGGCGGCCGATGGCTTTTCTCGAACAAATTTCGCAGAAGACCGTTGTGACGATGGAATTTGCGATGATGCTTTTGCTATTGATTGGATGTGCCTCACCGGTACAGTTGGCGGTGATCCCCGGTCTCTGTTTCAGCTCCGGGCTTCTGACAGCAGCCATGTTCCGCATATCCGGTCTGCCGGATTTTTACGCCGCTCGCTCTTGCATACAGTGGACGCTTGCGTATCTGCCTGTTTTTCTCAGCAGTGCACTGGCCTGTATGCGAGCCGCGTGGAACGGCTGCAGCGGCAGAGGAGGACACAGCGAAGACCCATCACCGTATTTCTGGTTCAGTTTTGTACTGACGATCTGCGGACTTGTGCTGCTCGCTTTTGTGGAACGGTTTTTCATGTAAATACCCATGCGCATACTATTTGCGCCGCGATAACTGAAAGCCGCATGATGCAGCATTGTAATGCTGTGGAAGCACCGGCTGCCATAGAAATAGATAGAAAGGAGGGTGGTTCCGTGCTGAATTCTGAATGTCTGATCCTGTTTGAAACCTATCTCAGAGAGGAGAAAAAGGCATCGGATAATACCCTCAGTTCATATATGCGAGATATTCGCCAGTTGGCCGACTTTATGTCATCCCATAGCGGACACGCCCTGACAGAGGCTGATGAGGACGATCTTGGCGAGTATATTTCTATTCTGAAAGCCATGGGAAAATCTGTCGCCACGGTATCCCGCAATATTGCCTCGATCAAGTGTCTGTATTCTTATCTGACCATCCATCGTGTTATTCCGCGCAGTCCCGCACTCAAGCTGGTACCGGAAAAGAACACGCAGAAGCTGCCGGAGATTCTGACAAACAAAGAGGTGGATCTGCTGCTTGCGCAGCCCGAGCGCGTAGACGCCAAAGGTTACCGCGACAAGGCCATGCTGGAGCTGCTGTACGCAACGGGTATCCGTGTGACAGAGTTGATCGATCTGAACGCTGACGATGTCAGTCTGTCCGCCGGTGTAATCCGGGTACAGGGGCGGAATAAAGAGCGGTTCATTCCTATGTATCCCAAGGCGATCCAGGCACTGCAGGATTACCTGGAGCTGGTTCGTCCGCAGATGATCGCAACACCGGATGAACCCTCGCTGTTTGTCAACGTCAGCGGCGACCGCATGTCCCGGCAGGGATTCTGGAAGCTGATCAAGCAGTATCAGAAAAAAGCCGGCATCGAGAAGGACATCACGCCGCACACGTTGCGCCACTCCTTTGCAGCCCATCTGCTTGAAAATGGAGCGGATATCCACTCGATCCAGGAGATGCTTGGCCATGCCGATCTCTCTTCGACACAGGTCTATTCACAGCTTGTCAAGAAACAGCTGAAGGATGTCTATAACAAAGCGCATCCGAGAGCGTAGCGCCTCGAATTTCTTGTATTTTTGTTTTCATATCGCCCGGCGGCCGGCTGGCCGCCGGGTTTGCATTTTTTGTTGCACTCAAAGGACAAATGTGTTATGATGCCATAGGATGTGATTTTATGCGTATTTTAGGTATTGATCCCGGGATCGCTACCATTGGCTTTGGGCTGGTCGAAGCAGAGAGAAACAAGATCCGTCTGATCCGCTGCGGCGTGATCACAACGCCGGCGCATACCAGCCTTGCTTCACGGCTTGATCAGCTGTTCATCGATTTGTCCGAACTGCTGGAGGCGTTTAAACCGGATGCGGTTTCCATCGAAGAACTGTTTTTCAACACCAATATCACGACCGGCATTGCCGTGGCCCATGGCCGCGGCGTGATTTTACTTGCCTGCCAGCGCGCAGGTGTGGATATTTACGAGTATACCCCGCTTCAGGTCAAACAGGCGGTTGTTGGCTATGGCCGCGCAGAAAAAAAGCAGGTCATGGAAATGGTGCGCCGTATCTGCGGTCTTGCAGCGGCGCCTCGTCCGGACGACGCTGCCGATGCTGTCGCTTTGGCCTTATGCCATGCGCGCAGCTCAACGTCATTACTTGCCAGAAAAGAGAGAGACGAATGTTCCACCATATAGAAGGGATCGTATCAGAGCTTGGACAGAATTTAGCCGTGATCGATTGCGGCGGCATAGGTTTTGCCCTGAATGTCACGCTCAATACGCTCTCGTATCTGAAATCCGGAGAGAAAGCCAAGCTCTATGTTACCGAGAATATCCGTGAGGATGCATTCGACCTGTTCGGTTTTGCAACGAAGAGCGAACGCAGATGCTTTGAGATGCTGGTCTCTGTTTCCGGCATCGGCCCGAAGGCTGCGCTCTCGATCCTGTCGGCCAACACGCCTGAGGGTCTGGCTCTCGCGATCATGAACAACAATGAAAAGGCGTTGACGGTCGCACCCGGCATAGGAAAGAAAATTGCACAGCGCGTTATCCTTGAACTGAAAGACAAGATCAGCAAAGAGCAGCGCGAGAGCAGCGATTTTGTGCCGCCGGCCGTTCAGACAGCAGGGGAGAGCAGTGCGGTCAACGACGCTGTCACAGGACTTGGCGTGCTTGGCTACAGCAGCTCGGAGATCGCCGCCGCGCTTAAGAAAACCGACGTCAGCGGCATGACGACCGAACAGATCATTAAGACAGTTCTCAAGCAGATGGTGAAATAACAGGAGCAGAGCATGAGCATCAGTTTTTCCGATGAGGACAACGGCGAGATCCTTACGACCACGGCCAGCATAGCCGAGGACAGCAACGAAGGCAGCCTTCGTCCGAAAACACTGAATGAGTATATCGGGCAGCAAAAGGCCAAGGGCAATCTGGAAATCTTTATCAACGCGGCCAAAATGCGTAACGAGCCGCTGGATCATGTGCTGCTGCACGGCCCCCCGGGACTCGGTAAAACGACACTGGCGGCTGTGATAGCCAACGAGATGGGCGTCAATATGCGCATCACTTCCGGCCCGGCCATTGAAAAACCGGGAGATCTTGTTGCCATGCTGACAAACCTCAATGAAGGTGATATCCTTTTTGTC
Organism: uncultured Eubacteriales bacterium; assembly: GCA_900319275.1. Classification (GTDB taxonomy): domain Bacteria; phylum Bacillota; class Clostridia; order Oscillospirales; family Oscillospiraceae; genus Limivicinus. The sequence goes on along the minus strand of ONNS01000012.1, from coordinate 7,319 downwards.
GATGAGATCCACCGCTTGAACCGGGCCTACGAGGAAATCCTCTATCCGGCAATGGAGGATTATGCCATTGACATCATCCTTGGCAAAGGGCCTTCGGCCAATTCTATCCATCTGGATCTTCCTAAATTTACGCTGATTGGAGCCACAACCCGCTCGGGACAACTGACGGCGCCGCTTCGTGACCGTTTTGGCGTCACGCTTCGGCTGGAGCTGTACTCTCCTGAGGAGCTGCGAAAGATCGTTGTGCGCTCGTCGGGCATTCTCGGGGTCGATATCGACTATGACGGGGCCTATGAAATTGCGTCCCGTTCCCGTGGTACACCGCGTATCGCCAACCGTCTTCTGCGCCGTGTGCGTGATTACGCACAGGTGAAGGCCAACGGCGTGATCAGCAGGGAAGTGGCGGACGAAGCGCTGTCGGCCCTCGAGGTTGACAAGCTGGGGCTTGATTCTCTGGACAGGCGGATGTTGCGAAGCATTATTGAATTCTATCGCGGCGGCCCCGTGGGATTGGATACGTTGGCGGCCACGATCAATGAGGACGCCGTGACGCTTGAGGATGTCTACGAGCCGTATCTGCTGCAGCACGGCTTCTTGATTCGTACCCCGCGGGGGCGCTGCGTCACCAGAAAAGCCTATGAGCACCTGGGAATTGCCTATGTTGGCCAGCAGAAGCTTGAACTGTGAGTTCAGTACGGGTCAACATAGGAAATATTTAGAGAAAAGCCAAAAATAATACAAATTCATATTGACTTTAGTTCAAAACGTTGTATAATAAGCTCGTATCTTTGGTAAGAATAGATAAAGTATGTCTATGTTTGATTTTGCGGAATATAGCGACGAGCGTTTGCAGGCTTTGTGCCTTTCCGGCAGTAGAGATGCCGAGACAGAATTGATCCGCCGCTATGCTCCATTGGTCGAGCGCTGCACTTGCGGCATAAAGGCTTTTGGAGGAGAGCAGACAGATCTGGTTCAGGAAGGTATGTTCGGCCTTGTGTCTGCGATCCGGCAGTATAGGCCTGAGGCCGGAGCCAGTTTTCGAACGTTTGCTGAGCATTGTATTCGAAACCGTATCCATTCCGCAGTCAAATCCGCATCCCGAAAAAAGCATTTTCCACTCAAAGACTGTTTGTCCTATGAGCAGCTCTCAGAAGAATCCGATTCTCGGTTGTCGGCTGTAGAGGAGATTTTCCAACGCATGCCGGAAGATCTGGTCCTAGCCAGAGAGAGTAGGGAAGAACTTTTTGCGGCCTTATCCGATTGTTTGTCTGCCCTGGAAAAACGTGTGCTTCACGATTATTTGAATGGCCTGTCCTACCAGGAAATAGCGGCCAATATTGGGAAAGATCAAAAATCCGTGGATAACGCAGTGCAACGGATCAGGCGCAAGCTGGCGCGGAACCTTAATCTTGGCGATTTCAGCAAAAGCTGAACGCAAATACAGCCTAAATGGCAACACGATCAAAAGAGAGGATTCATCATGTACGAAGACAAAACCTTAGTTTGCAAAGAGTGCGGCAAAGAGTTCGTTTTCACTGCCGGCGAGCAGGAATTCTATGCCGAGCGCGGCTTCCAGAACGAGCCCCAGCGCTGCAAGGCTTGCCGCGACGCGCGCAAGAATGCTGCCCGTGGTCCCCGTGAGTACTTCACCGCTACCTGCGCTGCTTGCGGCGGCGAGGCTCGCGTTCCCTTCGAGCCGAAGTCCGATCGCCCTGTTTACTGCAGCGAGTGCTTTGCAAAGATGAGAGCTCAGGGCTGAGTTTTCTAATCAGAGAGTCGGGGCATGTATTTGTCCCGACTTTTTTTATTATCTATTCAGAAGGTGTAACTATGGAAATCACTCGTGAATCAAAAATATCCGATGTTCTGACCAATTGCCCTGATGCGATGCCTGCTTTTCAGGCCATAGGCATGCACTGCATGGGCTGTGCATTGGCGGGGGAAGAGACGATTGAGCAAGCCTGTGCTGCGCACGGGATCGATCCGGATGAATTCCTGGACGGCTTGAATGACTATTTGCTCTCGCTGTAATACCCGGCGTTTACATAGAGGGATCCTATGAACCGACGTTTGGAAAGTCTCTATTCCATGATCAACAGCCGTATCGGCGTCATTGACGTCGGGACTGACCACGGATATCTGCCGATCTGCCTGGCCGAGCGAGGCTACAAAGGGGCGCTTTTTGCCTCGGATATCAATGCCGGCCCGCTGCATACAGCAATCAACAATGCCCAATCGGCCCATTTGGAAGAGCGCATTCGCTTTCTGCTGTGTGACGGTCTGGCGCTTTGTCCTCCGGCGGAGGTCGACACGGTTGTGATCGCCGGTATGGGAGGGGATACGATCTGTTCGATTCTCGATGTAGCGGAGTGGACCATGGAGGACCGTGTGCAGCTTGTGCTGCAGCCGATGACAAAACCGGAGGTGCTGCGCGCCTGGCTTGTCAGCAACGGTTACGGCATCGAACAGGAAACTTTGACTGTGGACAGCGGTACACTCTACCAGGCGCTGTCGGCGCGTTTTTCCGGGCAGAATACGCCGCTGAGCGACGCGGAGTGCTTTGTCGGCGCTCCAGCACTTGCGAAGGATCCGGCTCTCTACGGCCAGCTTATCGACGTTCAGCGCAAGAGGATCGAGACGCGGCTGCGCGGGCTCGAATCGTCTGACCGCAGTTCTGACGCAGGGATGATCCGCTGGTACCGTGAGATCCTGGCACAGTTCAGAAATATAGAGGAGGCACTCCTATGACGACAGTACAGGATATTTTTGCTTTTCTGAAAGCGGCGGCACCCCTGGAACTGCAGGCGGACTTCGATAATGCGGGATTTCTGGTCGGCCATGCAGACAGCGAGGTTCAAACGGTACTGCTTTCGCTCGATGTGACAGATGAGGTGACCGAGGAAGCAGTGCAAACCGGTGCGCAATTGATTGTAAGCCATCATCCTGTGATTTTCCATCCGGTTCGGTCGATCACCGATGTATGTGCGGATACCGTCAAGCTTCTGCGTTTGATCGAAAACCGCATCGCCGTGATTTCCATGCATACCAACCTTGATATTGCCGAGGGCGGTGTCAACGATGTCCTGATGCAAGTGCTCGGTGCTGAAACAGAGGGTGCTTTGGATGCGGACGGCTGCGGTCGTGTGGGGCATTTGCCCGCTCCGATGGTGTTCGAAGACTTTCTTTCCCACTGCAAGAAGACACTTCAAGTCAACGGCCTTCGCTACGTCAGTGCCGGGAAACATGTGCAGCGCCTGGCCGTCATGGGCGGTGCCGGAGTGGACAGCATGGCCCAGGCGGCAGCGCTCGGCTGTGATACCTATGTGACCGCGGATATCAAGTATCATGACTTTCTCACTGCGAAAGAGCTGGGGATCAATCTGATTGATGCCGACCACTTCTGCACCGAGGATCCTGTCATCTCTGACCTGCGGGATCGCCTGTCAGCGGCCTTTCCGGAGGTGCGTTTTATGAAATCCGCTGTCCATCGGCAAACGGTCCAGCTCTTTTGAAAGAAATCATAAGCAGCCTCCGCCGCTCATACACTCGTACAAACGAGAATGAGAAGCGGAGGCGATTTTATGACCGATACCAGTATCTACCGCCGACTGGCGGCCCAAACAGACGGTGCCTTTCTGATCGGCGTTGTAGGGCCTGTCAGAACTGGAAAATCCACATTTATCAAACAGTTCATGGATGCACTGGTGATCCCGCACATTGAAAACGAATATGCGCGGGAGCGCGCCAGAGACGAGCTCCCGCAGAGCGGCTCCGGCCGCACGATCATGACGGCAGAGCCCAAATTTGTCCCCGAGGAGGCCGTCAGCATCTGTCTTGACGACAGCAGCGAAATCTCGGTGCGACTGATCGACAGCGTAGGGTATATGGTGGATGGCGCTGCCGGTGCCACCGAGGACGGAAACGAGCGCATGGTGACGACACCCTGGTTTGACCATGAGGTAACCATGACCGAAGCGGCCGAGTTGGGTACGCGCAAGGTGATCGAGGAACACTCAACAATCGGGATCGTTGTCACAACAGACGGCAGCTTCGGAGAACTGCCGCGGGAGAAGTTTATCGAGCCTGAGAGCCGTGTGATTCGGGAACTGCAGCGTATCGGGAAACCGTTCCTGGTTGTTCTCAATTCCGCCGACCCGGAGGGGGAAGGCGCGCGGGCTTTGGCGCAGGCTATTTCTTCGCAGCACAATGTTCGCGTACTATGTGTCAACTGTCTGAAATTGGACGAGGGGCGGATCACGCGTATCCTGTCCACGCTGCTCGAAGAATTCCCGCTTTGTTCGATCGGCATCCATCTGCCGGATTGGTTTTCCGCTCTGCCTGAGGACAGCGATCTAAGCCGCGATCTATTGTGTGGAATGCGGGATGCTTTTACTAATTGCCATAAGCTCGGCGATCTGGCAGAAGCAAAAAACCGCATTGAGGCGATGGACACAGTCAGCCGGGTGCAGGATGTGGAGCATGAGTTGTCACGCGGCGCTGTCAGCATCTCGATACAGATGCCGCGCGCGCTATATTACCAGACAATCAGCGAGCAGACCGGTCTGCAGGTCGGCAACGACGGCGACCTGATTTCTATTCTCACTAAAATGAGCCGGATGCAGCGGGATTACGAACGGATTCGACCTGCGCTTGAAAGCGTGTGGGAGACCGGATATGGCGTTGTATTGCCTGAACCGGAAGAGATGAGGCTTGAAGAACCGCAGATCGTGCGAAAAAATGGCAAATACGGCGTGAAGCTTTCCGCCAGCGCGCCGGCGATCCATCTGCTGCGCACCGATGTTGAGACCGAGGTGCGTCCGGCTATCGGTGGTGAGGCGGCCTCGGAAGAGATCATCAACTTCCTTTTGCAGGGCTTTGATGGCGATGTCAATCGGATCTGGGAATCGAATATCTTCGGAAAATCCCTCAACGAGTTGGCCGAGGAGGGCTTATACGCCAAGATCGACTCGCTGCCGGACAGCGCCCGCCGCAAGCTGAAGCAGACGCTGCAGCGTCTTGTCAATGAAAACTGCAACAATCTGATCTGCATCCTGTTCTAAACGGCAATATGTTTGACTTGAAGCGCCGTAAACGGTATAATATATTTATCAGCGAGTGGGGCAGGCTGGCACTTGTTCTGATGATTGCCGCAGCGATGGTTGCGATAACCGCTGTCTCTGTTTTGCGTGAGAGATGGCCGACCCTTGTCTCGACTACACAGCATACACTTGTGATCGACCCCGGCCACGGTGGCTTTGACGGCGGCGCGATCTCCGATGACGGCAGCAAGGAGAGCGATATCAATCTTGCAATCGGGCTGAAAATGCGCACTCTGGCCGAGCTCGTTGGTCTGAACACCGTGATGACGCGCAGCGATGACAGCGCCAGAACCGATTACGCAAGCTACAGCGAGCATGAGGATCTCGTGCTGCGCACGGCGATCGCGAACAATACGCCTGGGGCGATCCTTGTCAGTGTGCATCAAAACGATTTTCCCACCGGGCAGCCCAGCGGCGCTCAGGTACTCTATGCCGCCTCTCCCGGCAGTGAGGATCTGGGAAAGACAATGCACGGCAATCTGATCCGCCTTCTGGACCCGCAAAATCGGCGTGTAGCGGCTCCGGCACCAAAGTCGCTGTATATTACCTCCCATGTGAAATGCCCGGCTGTTTTAGCCGAGTGTGGCTTTATGTCCAATAATTTTGAGGTTGAAAAGCTGAACAGCGAAAGCTACCGCGGAATGCTTGCCCTTGTAATGGTGGGGAGCGTGCTGCAGTATCTCTCGCAAACCCAAACCATTTGATAACAGAGGAAAACAATCATGGCATCGAAGCAGAAAACCGTCTATGTATGCAGCGAATGCGGCGCTGAGACTGCAAATTGGGCAGGGAAGTGCCCCAACTGCGGCGCCTGGAACACGCTGTCCGAGTTTAAGACCGAGCCTGCCTTGCGGCGCGGAGAAGCAGGCCGTGGACGCGGCTTCCAACGGCCGAAAAAAATCAGCGAGCTCGATACCTCGGCCGAAATCCGATTTACGACCGGTATTTCGGAATTCGACCGGGTGTTGGGCGGCGGTGCCGTTGTAGGATCGCTTGTGCTTGTCGGCGGTGCGCCTGGTATCGGCAAATCCACGCTGCTGCTGCAGATGTGCGGCCATACGCCCGCCGATCAAACGCTGCTCTATGTCACCGGAGAAGAGAGCGAGCGGCAGCTCAAGCTGCGGGCCATGCGGCTCGGTGTCGAGCAGCCTTCTGTCTATGTACTCGCGGAAACCGGGATCGACCGCATCATCGCCTCGATGGACGATCTTGCTCCGCAGGTTGTGATCATCGACTCTATCCAGACGATCTCTGACGAGACCATGGATTCAGCCCCTGGTAGCATCAGCCAGGTGCGCGAGTGCACCATGCGGTTGATGCGTGTCTGTAAAGAAAAGGGCATTACGATCTTTGTTGTAGGGCACATCAACAAAGAGGGGAGCATCGCCGGCCCCAAAGTACTTGAACATATGGTGGACTGTGTACTCTATTTTGAAGGAGAGCGCAGCACCAGCTTCCGGATCCTGCGCGCGGCTAAGAACCGTTTCGGCTCCACCAACGAAATCGGTGTGTTCGAGATGGCGGGCAACGGCCTTCACTGCGTTGAAAACCCGTCGGAGCTGCTGCTGTCCGGCCGTCCGGAAAACGCGCCGGGCACCTGCGTGGCCTGCGTTATGGAGGGCAGCCGTCCGATTCTTGCCGAGGTGCAGGCGCTGGTCAGCACCTCAAGCTTTAATGCCTCCCGACGCAGCAATGGCATCGACTACAACCGGGCTGCCATGCTGCTGGCTGTGCTGGAAAAGCGCGGCGGATTACAGGTATCCGGATGTGATACTTATATCAACGTGATCGGCGGACTGTTCCTCGAAGAGCCGGCGGCCGATCTCGCCACAATTCTGGCGATCGCTTCCAGCTTTCTCGACAGGCCGCTCGGACTGGATCTGGCAGCGGTAGGCGAGGTAGGACTCTCCGGTGAGATCCGTTCCGTCAGCAATCTGACACAGCGTCTTGCCGAAATTGCCCGTCTGGGCTTTGGCCGCTGCATAGTGCCGTTCCATATCAAGGATGAGCTCGAAGCCCCGAAAGGATTGAAGCTGATATCCGTGAAAAACATCAACGAAGCGATTGCTGCCGTGCTGCGGCGTGATGCGTAAGAATACATATTGTATATCGTAAATTTGAGGTTCTATAATAAATGTTGGGGTAGCGAAGCCGAAAGGCAGAGCTACACCCAACATTTTTTGTAAATTGAGAAAAAAAGAGTAGAGCATAGAAGAAAAA
>ONNS01000130.1 GCA_900319275.1 uncultured Eubacteriales bacterium | reverse complement strand
GACCGCTGGACGATCGCCATGCTGGCTCTGCTGGCGGTGAACGGCATCATGATTCTGACCAAGCGCAGCCGCGAGGCGGAGAAAGAGGCCGCCTGATCGCAAGGTCGAACGGCTGAAAGAGGACAAAGCGAACGCCATTGAGATTTTGTAGCTGCAAACAGCGAAGCGATAAACATCAATTATACAAACGGACAGCTCCAAAGGGCGCACAGATTAGGGAGACGGCAGGTTTTGATCGGACCTTTTCCGCCCATACTGCACAGAAAAATCCGGAAATACATCAAGTATTCCCGGATTTTTCTATATTGTCTGGACGAAAAATCTCTCGCTCAAAACTGCTTTGCACGCAAAAAGTGAGATTTTTGTGTCGGGCGAGGCGAAAAGCACAGGAATACTGGATATGTATTCCGAGCATTTTCAACGATGTCCGGCGCGAAAAGATCCTTTTTGCGCTGCCGTATCCCTAATCTGTGCGCCCTAAAGCTCCTTCTTTTTTTGCTTCCAGACACAAGAAACTAGAAATTACGTCACCAGCGCGCCGAGCGTCAGGATGCCGCGGGAGGCGGCATAGATCGAATCAAAATCGCCGATCGGCAGGGGATTGACCCCACGGCCGGCCTCGATCGTGAAGCCGGGACGGCGATATTCCTGGATGAAGAAGTCCTTATACCCCGCGAAGGAGGCGGCGTAGGGCGTGTCGGCGGGCGTGTAGCCGGACACGGCGGCAAAGGTCCCGGCAATGTCCTGCGCGCCGGGCACCTCATAGCCGCCAAAGCGCCAGTAAATCACGCCGCCCTGGGTGTGCCAGGCCTGCACCAGGGCGGGATCAAAGCGGCGTGTGAGGTCGGCCAGAGCCCGGCTCTCCGGAGCCGACAGGGGTGCCGGACCCACATAGTTCATCGGAGCGGGTGCGGTATAGCCCGCCTCAAATTTAACGGCGCGGGCCGTCTCCCACTCCGCCGGATACTGCAGGTTCAGATCGGTCCCGGCGATGTTGGCCTTCCAGCCGCTCGGGAAAGGGATCTCGGGCCAGCGCGCGGCAATGGCGCGGGCGGCTTCATACCGCTCGCCCCGCTGCAGCTCGCCGGTCACCAGGTCCACGCCGTCGGGATTGACCAGCGGGACAAGACAGATCCGGGCATAGGAAAAGATCTCTGCCGCGCTCTGGCCAAAGAGACTGCCGCCCGCGGCGAAGGCAGCGCACAGCTCCTCGGTGAATTTCAGCAGCAGCGGCGTGGTGATCCACTCGTTGGCGTGGTGAGCGGCGCTGTGCAGCACCCGGTTTTCCCCCGCGCCCATGGACAGCGACCACAGCGGACGGCCCATCACGCTGCGGCCGAAGGAGGCGGCGGTCAGATAAGGATACCGTGCCGTCAGGCCCCGCACACACAGCGCGGTGAGCGCGGCGGAAAAGGCGATGTCCGTCGGCACCACGTCAAAGGGCAGCGGCACGACGATCACCGCGCCCACGGGCAGATTTTGCGCCGAGAAGGCGCTGTTGGCCAGCTCTACGGCTTCGCTCTTTGCGCCGTAGAGCTGGGCAATGGCATAAAAGCTCTCGCCCGGGCGGACACGGTGGCGCATAAAGCCCGTGTACCAGGGCATCAGCGCGCGGTGCGTGCGCGGCCCGGCCACCCCGTCGGCGGCGAGCGCGCGGGTTGTCTGAAAGCGGATGAGTGCGTCGCGGGTGCGCAGGCCGAACACGCCGTCCTGGGCAAGCGGGCCAAAGCCTGAGCGATTCAGCGCCAGCTGCAGAAGCTGCACGGCGGGGCCTCGGTCGGAAAAACGCAGAACTCTCATAAAATATCCCCCTTCCCGGAGAAGTCGCCTTTTATCGTATGCCGAAAACAGCCGGGAAAGAACAAAACAGCGGGAGCTGTTGTAGAGAATAGACAAAAACGGCGTACCATTTTCTCCCTTGTCAAGCGCGACAAAATAGGGTAAACTATTCTTTGCGGTGGCTTACGCCATCAGCCTGACTGCGTGTGCGGCTCTCCGCTTTTAAGTCGCACACAGCTTTAATAAGGAGGAAAAAGCGACCCTGAGGCTCAGGGTGCGGCAGTGTGGAGACCTGTCGTAAGGCGGCGCGTCCCAAGCGGGCGGCCGCGAGCGTGTATCGAGCGAAGGCTGTACACGCAGAGCTGTGTAACATGGCAGAAGTCAGACTGGTAAACATCAAGAAAGTGTACCCCTTCGTCAGCGGCGAGCAGAAGAAGAGCAAGAAGAAAAAGGCTGACGAGCCCGAGAAGAAGAAGGTAAACCTTCAGATCACGGACGAGGGCGTCGTCGCGGTGCAGGAATTCAACCTGGACATCAAGGACAAGGAATTCATCGTGCTGGTCGGCCCCTCCGGCTGCGGCAAATCCACCACCCTGCGCATGGTCGCCGGTCTCGAGGAGATCTCCGGCGGCGAGCTGTACATCGACGGCAAGCTGATGAACGATGTTGCGCCGAAAGACCGCGACATCGCCATGGTCTTCCAGAACTACGCGCTGTACCCCCACATGACTGTGTATGACAACATGGCCTTCTCCCTGAAGCTGCGCCACACTCCGAAGGACGAGATCGACAAGAAGGTGCGCGAGGCGGCGGAGATTCTCGATATTACCCAGTACCTGGAGCGTAAGCCCAAGGCCCTGTCCGGCGGCCAGCGCCAGCGTGTTGCCATCGGCCGCGCCATCGTGCGTGACCCGAAGGTCATGCTGATGGACGAGCCGCTCTCGAACCTGGACGCGAAGCTCCGCAACGAGATGCGCGCGGAGATCATCAAGCTGCGCCAGAGGATTAACACGACGTTCATGTACGTCACCCACGACCAGACCGAGGCCATGACACTGGGCGACCGGATCGTCATCATGAAGGACGGCTACATCCAGCAGATCGGCACGCCGCAAGACGTGTTCAACCATCCGGCGAACCTGTTCGTCGCGGGCTTCATCGGCATGCCCGTCATGAACTTCTTTGACGCGGAACTCAAGCGCGAGGGCGAGAAGTTCTTCGTGGAAGTGGGCGGCATCAAGGTCGAGCTGAGCGCTGACAAGGAAGAGCGTCTGCTGAAGAACGACGTGCAGAGCCAGGCCATCACGCTGGGCGTTCGTCCGGAGCACACGGACGTTTCGGACGAGGGCATCACGGCGCGCGTGGACGTGGCGGAAATGATGGGCTCGAGCGTGCACCTGCACGTGAACGCCAACGGCCGCGACGTGATCATCATTGTCCCGACGATCGACATTTTCACCTTCGACGGCAAGGTGGCGCACGTGTTCTCCAAGGAGACGGAAAAGAACCTCGAGTTCTGATTTCCCAGACAGAAAGCATTCCCGGCCGGGGCGCAGCCCCGGCCGGTTTTTTGTTTTGTCTGATTTGTCAAGTTTCACGGGAAAAAAGACGCGCGCCGGCGAGGGGAATCGGCAATTCCGACGAACTGGAAAAAAAGCGAAAAAAGGGCTTGCAATTTCGCGCTTTCTCGCGTATACTCCCACACAGAAAACAGATTTTTAAGCGCGGTACGAGAGACCGGCAAAATCGCTCATATAGATCGGATGCCATGGACGCATCCTTTAATCTTGTTGTGCTTTGCCGGTATCAGGCAAAGCTTTTTTGTTGCCCTTTTTTGGGGTAAACGCGGCTTGTTTACCGAATAGATCTTAAGAGGGAGTGTGAAGCAGCGTGAAGCTCAAGGCACAGATCATGGATGAAGCGGCGATGGGCCGCGCGCTCATGCGCATTTCCCACGAGATCGACGAGCACAACCGCGGGGTTGACAACGTCGTCCTCGTCGGCGTGCGCCGCCGGGGCGAGCCGATCGCCCAGCGGATCCGCGGCAACATCCACAAGATCGAGGACAAGGACGTGCCCTGCGGCAGTCTGGACATCAAGTTTTACCGCGACGATCTCAGCCACGTCGCCGAGCAGCCCGAGACCAGACGCGCCGCGCTGCCCTTTGACGTGACCGACCGCGACGTCGTGCTCTGCGACGACGTGATCTACACCGGCCGCACCGCCCGCGCGGCG
>ONNS01000149.1 GCA_900319275.1 uncultured Eubacteriales bacterium | reverse complement strand
GAACCCTGCACGTCTGCCTTGACGATCAGGTTCAGCGTCTTCATCTCACCGGCCTGGATCTGGCTGAACAGATCCTCCAGGCTGACCTTCTTGGTCACGGCAGAGCCGCTGGCCTGCTGGATGCGGCGCTCCTCGGCAAGCTCGCGGGCCATGCGCTCGTCTGCGACGGCGTTGAAAATATCGCCTGCGCTCGGCACGTCGTTCAAGCCGGAGATCTCGACCGGCGTGGAGGGGCCGGCCTCGGTCACGCGCTGTCCCTTGTCGTTGATCATCGTACGCACGCGGCCCACGCAGGTGCCGGCGATAATGATATCGCCGAGATGCAGCGTGCCGTTCTGCACGAGTACGGTCATGATCGGGCCGCGTCCCTTGTCGAGACGCGCCTCGATAACGGTGCCCTTTGCCGCACGGTTGGGATTGGCGCGCAGCTCCAGCACCTCTGCCTGCAGCACCAGGTTTTCCAGCAGGTTGTCGATCCCTGCGCCGGTTTTGGCGGAGATCGGGCAAATGATCGTGTCGCCGCCCCACTCCTCGCTGACGATATCGTACTCGGTCAGCTGCTGCTTGATGCGGTCGGGGTTGGCGCCCACCTTATCCATTTTGTTGATCGCCACGACAATGGGTATGCCGGCCGCCTTGGCGTGGTTGATGCTCTCAACGGTCTGCGGCATGATGCCGTCGTCGGCCGCTCGCCGGAGGCGACGTTGGCATGACGGATATAGTCCAGCAGCGAGGTCTTGCCGTGGTCGACGTGGCCCATGACGACTACGACAGGAGCCCGCGGGACAAGCTCCTCCTCGGTATCGGCGTGGTCGTCGATCAGCCGCTCTTCCACCGTGACGATAACTTCCTTCTCGACCTTGCAGCCCAGTTCCATGGCGACAAGCGCCGCCGTATCATAATCGATCACATCGGAAACAGAAGCAAACACGCCCATCTTCAGCAGCTGCTTGACGACCTCGGCCGCGGTTTTCTTCATGCGGGAAGCCAGCTCGCCGACGGCGATCTCATCGGGGATCTCGACCTTGACGGGCTGCTTCTTGGCGATCTCAAGCTGCAGGCGCTGCATCTTCTCGCGCTCTTCCTGGCGGCGTTTGGCCGAGGTGGCCTGCGCGTTCTGACGCTGCTTGTTCTTGTTGCCGATCTTTTCCTTCTTGCCGCTGCTGTTCTTAAAGTTGTTTCCGCCGCGACTTCCGGCAAGATCTTCAAACTTCTCGTTGTATTTTTCGATGTTGACCGTCGCGCCGCCTCTCGTATCGACGACACGCTTTTCCGCCACCTGACGCGGGACGTGCGGTTTGTCCTTCTTCTCAGCCTTCGGTGTTTCCGGTGCGGGCGCGGCAGCCTTCGCAGCGGGAGCCTCGCTTCTGGCACTCTGCTGCTCCTTCGCGGGAGCGGCTTCTGCCTTTTTCGTCTCCTGCTTGGGGGCGGCCTTCGGCTCAACCTTGAAGATCTCCTCCAGGCTCTCGACCTGGTTGTGCTGTGTGATGTACTCAAAGATCACGTCCAGTTCGCTGGACTCCAGCACCTGCATATGATTCTTCGGAGGCGCGATATAATCCGTAAGGATCTGGGTAACGGACTTGGTCGGGATGCCAAAATCCTTTGCCACCTCATGCACTCTGTATTTCATCATACTCATATATTCGTCCTCCTCATTCCGTTCTTCTTCGCTTGCCCTTTTGACCCTTTTTCGCTCTTGCGGCGCTGCATCTTTTCATGCTTTCTTTTCAGCTCCCCAGCTGCAGCGGCGTAGCGCTCTGCGTCCTCATCAGCCAGCTGTTTTACCAGCGCTTCGGCAAACCCGATCTCCGTTACGGCGGCCATCGTACAGTCGCCGACGCCGAGCGCCTCGGACAATTCTTCCCGGCTGAAGGGCAGTTCCAGCTTCAGCGCACTTTTCCCGGCAAGAGCATACTCCGCCTTTTTAGCGGCGTTATCCCCTGCGTCCGAGGCCAGGAGCAGCACTCTTGCCTTTCCCGCACGCGCGGCCTCCGTGCTGCGGTCGGCTCCGATTTCGACCGCGCCGGCCCGACGCATCAGGCCAAGCAGTTTCAATGGCTTATCCGTCATGCTCCGCCTCCATTTCGCGCTGAAGTCTTTCATAGACCTCATCCGGTATCCGGGAGGAGAAGGCGCGCTCCAGGGCCTTTCCCTTTACAGCCTTTTTAAGACAGTCTCCGTCCTTACACAGATATGCGCCTCTTCCCGGCGCCTTTCCGCGAAAGTCAAGGCTGATCTCCCCCTCCGGGGAGCGCACAACGCGGATCAGTTCCTTCTTGGGCTTCATTTCACGGCAGCCGAGACATTGCCGCATCGGTATTTTCTTTTGCATATGCTCCGCCGCCTTTCCTTTCAGTCTGTTCAGGCCTCAGATTCGCTCTTGATGTCGATCTTATAGCCCGTGAGCTTTGCCGCCAGGCGCGCGTTCTGTCCTTCCTTGCCGATGGCCAGAGAAAGCTGGTTGTCAGGCACGATCACGCGGCAGCTCTTGCCGTCCTCAAGCATCGTTACGCTCACGACCTCGGACGGAGAGAGAGACGCGGCGATATACTCTTCGGGATTCTCGCTGTACTTGATAATGTCGATCTTCTCGCCGCCGAGCTCGTTGACGATGCTGGCAACACGGCCGCCCTTGGGTCCGACGCAGGCGCCGATCGGGTCGACGTCGGGGTCGTTGGAGAGGACTGCCATCTTCGTGCGGCTGCCCGCCTCTCGCGCGATCGACTTGATCTCGACCGTACCGTCATAGATTTCCGGTACCTCCAGCTCGAACAGGCGTTTGACAAGGCCGGGGTGCGTGCGGCTGATGAGAACCTGCGGGCCGCGGGTGGAATTGCGAACTTCAACGACGTAGACCTTGATACGGTCGCCTTCCTTCAGCGCCTCGGTGCGGATTCTCTCATTCGGGGCCAGCATGGCCTCGGTGAACTCACTGTTGGAGGAGATGCGGATGG
>ONNS01000098.1 GCA_900319275.1 uncultured Eubacteriales bacterium | reverse complement strand
TCTGAAAAGGAAGAATAACACCATCGGTCAACCTGACGCCGCTCGCGGCGGCTGGTGACCTTATGGTGTTATTCTGACGTGGTGACCCGTACGGGACTCCCCGCCTGCGGGCGGGCCGCGGCGCGGCTCTGACCTGCCACCGGCAGGTCATTCACTCCCGCGCCGTTCGAGTCCCGCGGGTCTGAAAAGGAAGAATAACACCATCGGTCAACCTGACGCCGCTCGCGGCGGCTGGTGACCTTATGGTGTTATTCTGACGTGGTGACCCGTACGGGACTCGAACCCATGTTACAGCCGTGAAAGGGCCGTGTCTTAACCACTTGACCAACGGGCCTTAAAAGGAAAGGCGCAGCTTGCTGCGCCTTTTTGGTAGCGGCACCTGGATTCGAACCGGGGACACTGCGGGTATGAACCGCATGCTCTAGCCAACTGAGCTATGCCGCCAAATCTGTTATCGAACAGCAGTGGAATTATACCAAAGGGCGATAGAAAAGTCAATAGTTTTTTCGCCCTTTCCGAAAAATCTTTCCCATTATGAGGAAAGGCCCCGAATCCGTGTTCGGAGCCCTCTGCGTTTAGACAGAGTCCATAAGGGACTTTGTCTAAACGCAGAGGCCGCCATATTTTTCGTGAAGTCGTATATTCACGAAAAATCTCGCTGCGCTCGGCAAATTGCCTGCAATGCAGGCATTTGCTGGCGGTTATTGAAACACGAGGCGGGCCTTGATCCGCCCCCCTTTTGCCCGCTTCGCGGACATTTCCCCCGCCGGGGGAATCTTTCCCTCGAGCTCCCCCGCTGCTCTATTGTCTTTTCCTTACCCGTTCTTGGGTTTGTCTACAGTTTGAGGGCTCCGAATCTGTGTTCGGAGCCCTTCCTCTTACCTTATCCCGGCAGATAGCCCAGCGGGTCGACGCTCTGGCCGTTCGCCGTCATGGCAAAGTGCAGATGGGTCTGCTGGCCGCTCTCGCCGATGGCGGTGTCCCCCACCGCGCCGATCACAGCGCCGCAGGCGACGACGTCGCCGGTGATGACCGTGGGCTCGGCCGCGAGATTGGCGTAGATGCCGCGGCTGCCGTCGCCGTGGTCGATGATGACGACGGTGCCGAGCAGATCGTCCTGCGTCACGCACTCCACGACACCGGCATGGGCCGCCACGACCTGCTGGCCGATCGGGGCCAGGATGTCGAGCGCCTGGTGCACGCGCCAGTCGCGCATCGTGTTGTCATAGCTCAGCGTATCGCGGCTGTAGCCGCGCTCGATCTCGCCGCTGACCGGCCAGGTGTAGCTCGGCGCCATGACCGCGACGACCGCTTCGGTCGGTTCGGGTACGGGCTCAGAGACCTCGGTGAGTCCCTCTTCGATCAGCTCCGGGGCCTCTTCGGTGATCTCGACGGCGGGCGTCTCCTGCGGCGTGACGATGATCGTTTCGACCCTGCGGTCCTCAAAGCGCGGGGTGACGACGGAACTGTCGCTCTGCATAGTCTCGTTTCCCGATGCCAGCATCCAGAAGGAAATGCCGATAACGGCCAGGCACAGGAAAAGGACTATGTAGAAGCCCTTCCCCGCAAAGAATCTCTCCAGCGCATTGCCGGAGCCACTGTTGTTCATGATCTTACCTCCCATGAATTGGTTACGCCCCTATTTTTGCCGCGGGAGGGAAGATTTATACACACTGTTGCGCAGAAAAACAGAGACCGGCTTTAAAACCGGTCTCTGCTGGTGGAGCAAGCTTATATTACTTGTTCTTGACGGAGAAGAAGGCGTCCTTGCCGGGATACTGGGCGACGTCGAAGAGCTCTTCCTCGATGCGGAGCAGCTGGTTGTACTTCGCAACACGGTCGGTACGGGAGGGAGCACCGGTCTTGATCTGGCCGGCGTTCAGGCCGACGACGATGTCAGCAATTGTGGTATCCTCGGTCTCGCCGGAGCGGTGGGAGACAACGGCGGTATAGCCGGCGCGGTTGGCGGTCTGGATGGTGTCGAGAGTCTCGGTCAGGGTGCCGATCTGGTTGACCTTGATCAGAACGCTGTTGGCAACGCCGAGCTCGATGCCCTTCTTGACGCGCTCAACATTGGTGACGAACAGGTCGTCGCCGACGAGCTGGACACGGTCGCCCAGAGCGTCAGTCAGCATCTTCCAGCCTTCCCAGTCGTCCTCAGCCATGCAGTCCTCGAGGGAGATGATCGGATAGCGGTCGCAGAAGCCGACCCACATATCGACCATTTCCTGACGGGTCATGGTGACGCCGCGCTTGGGCAGGTGATAGCACTGATCCTCAGGATTGAACCAGTCGGAGCAGGCCGCGTCCATGGCGATCATGAAGTCCTCGCCGGGCTTGTAGCCGGCAGCCTCGATGCCCTTGACCAGAGCCTTCAGGCCGTCCTCGTCGCTGGCAAGATCGGAGGGAGCATAGCCGCCCTCGTCGCCGACGGAAGAGGTGTGCAGAACCTTAGCGAGCGCATGGAAAACTTCGGAGCACATGCGCAGGGCTTCGCGCCAGCTGTTGGCGCCGACAGGCATGATCATATACTCCTGAATGTCAGCGGAGCTGCTGGGAGCGTGCACGCCGCCGTTGAGGACGTTCATCATCGGGACGGGCAGGGTCTTGGCGTTGACGCCGCCAATGTAGTTGTACAGGCTCATGCCGGTAGCCTCGGCAGCGGCCTTGGCGACAGCCAGGGAAGCGCCCAGGATGGCGTTGGCGCCCAGGCGGCTCTTGTTGGGGGTGCCGTCGAGCTCGATGAGCATCTTATCGATAGAGGTCTGATCCAGAGCGTTCAGGCCCAGCAGAGCCTCAGCGATCTCGCCGTTGACGTTCTCAACAGCCTTCAGAACACCCTTGCCAAGGTAGCGGGACTTGTCGCCGTCACGGAGCTCGCAGGCCTCGTGCACGCCGGTGGAAGCGCCGGAGGGGACAGCCGCACGGCCGACGGTGCCGTCGTCCAGGGTAACTTCGACTTCGACTGTGGGATTGCCGCGGGAGTCGAGAATCTCACGGCCCATGACGTCAACGATCTCTAAATACTGCTTCATGAATGAAAGCCTCCTTAAATTCTTTGGTTATTCACCGGGCACGGCATTTTCCCGCCCCGGACACCAAGTGCGGAGATATTATATCCCATTCCCGCAGAAAAAGGAAGAGGAACTTCGCGCAAAAAGTGAAAGATTTTTGTTTTTATCGCATTTTTGTATATTTCGACGGAAGCACCCAGGCACAAAATATGGGGAGGCGCGCTGAACGCACCTCCCCGGTATAGTATGGACCTGGTTTATTCGTCGTATTCGTACTTCGGGAACTTGTCGATATCGTAGGGGGACTTCATGGTGTCCTTGCGCTCCATGTTGTCATAGTGCTTTTTCAGGAAGGGCTCGACCACGTAAAACATCAGCTTGCCGTCCAGATCGAAGAAAAACACGACGAACAGCGCGATATTGGCCAGCAGGAAGATCTTCAGCAGCTTTCCCAGGCCCTTGCACAGCAATTTCTTCATTTCAGGCTACCTCCCTTACCAGGTCATGGAGTCGTCAAACTCGAGCAGGGACGGATCCAGCGGCTCCTCGTGCATGACGGTGGTCATATAATCGTTGATGAGACGGCGGATCTCGGCGCGGGAGACCGTACGGCTGTCAGGCAGCGCGTGCGGGATCCAGAAGGCCTTGATGTCCCTGTCGCGGAACTCGTCCTCGAACAGGCCGTGCAGGCCCTGTACGCCCTTGCACTGCAGCTGGTCGTACATGGCGACCATGTCGCAGTTGAACTTCTCCATGTACTCCCAGAGCTCGAACATGTGCTTCATGCCGCCGACGGCCATGCGGCGCATGGGTGCCCACATGTGGTACTGCGCCATATCCTCGACCGTGTTTTCGAGATTGTCGGTGCGGATCGTCATATTGAACATCAGCGAGTCCATATTGATAATCACGTTGAGACCCCAGCAGTTGTAGGCCCAGGTGCACCAGTTGGAGTAGTACAGCGGCGCGCAGGACCAGGCGATCACGCGGTGGCGCGTGTTCGGGAAGGTCTTCGTCTTGCGCTCGACGGCCTTCTCCATGATCTTGCGGACCTTCTTGTCGCAGAAGTGCCAGATATCGTTGTCACCGTACTGGGACTGGTAGATGCGGTAGAGCGCCTGGGCAACGCCGTTGATGGGATAGGATTCGGTGTTGGCGGCTACATCCCACTTCTCCCACTCGAACTCCTGCAGCTCATTCTGCAGCTTGAGCTTCTTGACCAGCTGTTCATAGTTAAACGGCACGCCGGTCTGATCCTCGATGAATTTCCACATCTGGCGGATCTCGGCCATGCAGTGCTTCTTGACCAGGGGATCGTCGAAGAGCATCGGCATCGGCAGCGCATAGATGGGCTTGTCAAAGAACCAGTCCTGCAGGTTGGACGTGGCGACCGAGGCGTCGCAGGCCTCGTTGCAGATGATAGCAAAGGGGGCGTAATCGGGCACGTCGTCCTGGACGAAGATGCCGGCCTCGGCCTGGCACATCGGGCAGGGGTCGCCGGGCAGGCCAATGGACTGCACCGCGTCGATGTAGTTGAGCACCGTGTGCGAGTTGACGTGGCAGGTGACAAAGTACGGGATCATCTCCAGCGCCACGTTTGCAAACTTGTCGGACCAGGGATAGAACACACCGCCCCAGACAGTCTCGTTATGGGCGATCGTGTGCCAGTAGGCCTCGTTCTTCTCACCGCCGTGCAGACGGGTGTCGGCCTCGAACATACGCTGGAACTGCTTGATGGTCGAGTTGACCATGCCGCGGTAGTGCCAGGCGGAAGCGGCCAGCGCCGGGCCGCGCAGACCCTCGAGGCCGCGGTCGAACCAGTGCAGCACAGGCAGATAGGTCTGGCCGACCCAGCGATAGCGCCACACGCCCTTGGCAAAGTTCACGAGGCCGCCGTATTTCATCAGATCCATGACCATGGTGATGTAGTTATACAGCCAGATCATGTAGAAATAGTACATCGTGTCCTTGACGCCGCGCCACTCGCGATGCTTATAGAGGCCGGTCTTGCCCGCGTACAGATCGCCCAGACGGCGCTCGCCGTGGGGCTTGCCGTACCAGAAATCGTGGACTTTTTTGTCAAAGCCCTGCTGCTTGAGTTCCTCCGCGCCTTTGGCGATGCTGTCCTTCATCGCAGCGGCGGAGGCCTTCAGTCTGGAAACATCAAAGGGTAGATTCATGATTGTGCTCCCTTCTGGATGTGTTTGATCTCAACACTTTCGATAAAGGCCTGGAAGCGGGTGCGCAGCTGTCCGGAGGCCGCGTTGATGTACTCCTTCTCGATCGAGCAGACCGGGATGCCGAAATCGCGCTGCATGATGACGGTGTCGATCACGCGCTCGTAGCTCCAGTATTCGCAGAACTTGTTCGAGGCGACGATCAGGCCGTCGGCGTGATACTCCTTGCACAGGTCGGCCAGACGTTTTTTGCGTGCGCGCATCTCGTGCTGGTCCATGAAGCGCGGGCAGATGCTCTGCTCGAGATAATGGCGGGCGACCGCGCGCAGCGGATCCTCCCCTTCCCGGATCTCGATGATCTGGCGGGTCTCCTGCGAGCCGTAGCAGTAGCGGTCGGCCACCACGCGGGCGCCGCAGCTCTCGATCAGCTTGGTGAAATCGGGGTCGTCGTTCTCCGAGCCGGAGAGCACGACCTTGCAGCGAAATTCCTTTTTAAGATCCGGCTCGCGGGTCTTGAGTTCCTCAGCCGTCTCGCGCAGATACGGAAGGATCAGATACTTCGGGCACACGAGGGACACAAGCTGGATCACATGGAACTCATAGCCCGTGATCGTGGGATTGTCGAGCTTGCGGTAGTCGCCGATCTCGCGGATCAGGCGCGAGACCTCGTTCTGCTGCTCGATGGCTTCGCGCAGCGCCTCGTCCGAAATGTCGATGCCGAAGTGTTCGTGCAGCGGCTGCAGCACGTGGAAGCGCAGCTGCTCGGCATAGTGGTCGATGCTGATGGCGTCCTTTTTGAAGGGGACGTCACTGAATTCGACGAAGAAATCGTCGTTTTCAATGATGCGCATGTCCTTGACGGTGTCCAGGTGCTTCTGCTGCAGATGCTCCTGGAAGCGGCAGGTGGCCGTGCAGGTCTCGGTCGCCATCTGGGCGTCGAGGAAGTTGTAGCCGCCCTCGAGTGCGCGCTCGAGCAGGCTGCGGGCATAGTGGCAGGTGCGGGCGGACATGTAATAGGTCGCAATGTCCGGCGAGGTGCAGCGCGGCGCTCTCAGTCGCACAGAGAAGCAGCCGGGCAGATCGAGCAGCACTTCAGGCATGAAAAAACAGGTGTAGCCGATGGCGCGCTTACCGTCCGCCTTGCCCTGCTTGACCAGGTCGTTGTTGGCCTCCTGAAGCAGATCCTCGAAAAAGATCAGATGCTTTAGGTCTTTCAATCCATTACCCCCTTGAGATCTCTTTCCACTCGGTCGCGTTTGCCGCGGGCAAACGCTGCAGAATAACACACATTCAGTATACCAAGCTGTCATAGAATTGTCAATTCCAAGCCCGTCATTTTTGATAAAAAACATTTGGCGGGAGGAATCAATTGTGTATAAGAATTCCAATAATACTTCCGCGATGGAAAATGATTTTCTGCGTGTCGGGAAATCCGGCGAGCCGATTCAAAAAGCGGCTCCGCCAAACCGGCGAAGCCGCTGTATACTGCTATTGTGTGCCGGGAAACGGCGCGCTGCTATTTCTTGCCGCGAACGGCGTCAAGATACGACAGGATGACCTTTACACTGCCGTCAATGCCTACCTTGCTGCTGTTGACGATCAGGTCGTAATTCTCGCTCTCGCCCCAGACCTGGTCGGTGTAGTAGCGGTAATAGCTGGCGCGGTCCTTGTCCACTTCCTTGATCAGCTTGCGGGCCTGATCATAGCTCAGGTTCTTGCGGCTCATCATCGTCTCGATGCGGTCGGCAATATCGCCGCGGATAAAGACCTTCACAAGGTCGTGGCGGTTGCGCAGAATATAGTCGGCGCAGCGGCCGACGAAGATGCCGTCGCCCTTGCTCGCAAGCGAGCGGATCGCGTCGAACTGGGCAGAGGCCACCTGCAGATTCAGCCGGACGCCCTCGTGCATGGCGCCGAAGTGCGGCGTCGGCATAATGTAGGTAGAGACGCGCTTTTCGTCATAGGAGTGGAAAATCTCTTTGCTGAACTGGGAGTTGGCGGCCGCCTCGTCTACGATCTCCTTATCGTAGCATACCAGTCCCAGCTCCTTGGCGAGGAGTCTGGCGATCTCGTGTCCGCTGCTTCCGTGTTCTCTTCCGATGGTAATGATCATAGAATCTCCTCCAATCAAGGTTTTCTTTACAATTAAATCTTACCACAGCATGATAGAAAGTGCAAGAATTTTAAACATAGCATTTGGTAAAAATAGAGATTTTTTGTTTCGGCTTTTCAATGTACAATGAATTCTTTCCTGCCGGTCGCTATAATGATTATCGGATGGCGAAATCAATCGAGGATTCGATTGATTTCGCTGCCAAACGACACGTTTGGCAGCGAATGATTCCTTGAATCATTCGCCCG
>ONNS01000100.1 GCA_900319275.1 uncultured Eubacteriales bacterium | reverse complement strand
CGCGAATGCCTTTCCCGGGCCTGCTTACGCGACGGCCCGCCAAAGGCGCGGCTGCGGAAACGGAACCTTCCCTTCCTCTGCCACCGGCAGCGGGAAGGTTCCGTTTCCCCAGATGCCTCCGCAAAACCTGCGCAGAAAACCGCGTAGCGATCAGGCGAGAGATTAATTCAACGATAAGGATGGGATCAATCAAATGAAAACAACACTGTTAATCATGGCGGCCGGCATCGGCTCCCGCTTCGGCGGTGGCATCAAGCAGCTCGAGCCGGTCGGACTGCACGATGAGATCATCATGGATTACTCGATCCACGATGCGATCGAAGCCGGCTTCAACAAGGTGGTATTCATCATCCGCCGCGACATTGAAGAGGCCTTCCACGAGCGCATCGGCGACCGTATCGAGAAAACCTGCGCACGCCTTGGCGTTGAGACGGCCTATGCCTTCCAGTCGCTGGACGATCTGCCCGCGTGCGCGCCGCATCTGCCCGAGCGCAAAAAGCCCTGGGGCACGGGTCAGGCGGTACTGGCTGCGAAGGAACTGATCCACGAGCCCTTTGTGGTCATCAACGCCGACGATTACTACGGCAAAGAGGCTTTCCGCGCGATCCACGCCTTCCTCGGGCAGCCGCATGCCGACAATGAACTGTGCATGGCGGGCTTTGTTCTGAAAAACACGCTGAGCGAAAACGGCGGCGTCACGCGCGGCATCTGCCGCATGGCCGACGGCATGCTGACCGACGTGGTCGAGACCAAGAACATCGTCAAGACCCCCACAGGTGCGGCCGTGGACGGCGTGGCTGTCGATGAAAATGCGCTGGTTTCGATGAATATGTGGGGCCTGTCGCCGGCCTTTATCGACCTGCTGAGCACCGGCTTTGAGGAGTTCTTCCGCGCCCACAGCACCGAGGAGCTGCAGAAGGCCGAATTCCTGCTGCCGATCTATATCGACAGCCTGCTGAAAAAAGACGCGGTCTCTGTCAAGGTGCTGCCGACGAAGGACAAGTGGTTCGGCGTGACCTATCACGAGGATAAGGCCGCCGTTGTCGAGAGCTTTCGCAAGCTGATCGAGGCGGGTGTCTACCGCGAGGAGCTCTTTTCCGATCTGTAATCACGTAACAGTTCAGCCCCTGAGGGGGCTGAACTGTTAGAGGGGAACTCGCGCTCATCGCAGCGGGCTAAGGCCCGCTTTGGTCGGCGCGTCAAAAACGAATTTGATCTGTTTTCGCCTTGCGAGGCGAAAAATCAGAGGAAGATTCCCCCAGCGGGGGAAATATCTGCGCAGCAGACAAAAGTGGGGCGGAGAAAGCCCATCTGAACTCCCCCCCTACTCAAGGCAGCGCTGAATAGTTGGTAACCGCTCCCTTTTTGGGAAAATGCTGTGTCCCGCGGCTTTTGCCGCGGGATTTTTGTTTGCTTTGATCGCTTGCACTTTTCGCTTTAACCATTTATACTGCTAATATTGTGATCACTATGGATTCGTGGAGGTAGTGTTATGAGAGAGTATACGAGCCTGTCAAAGGACGCGATGCGCGAGGAACTGAAGGCCGCGCGTGCGGAATATGCCGCGCTGAAGGCCAAGGACCAGAAGCTGGATATGTCCCGCGGCAAGCCGAATCCGGCGCAGCTGGACCTTTCGATGGATATGCTGGCACTCGAGCCGACCGAGCTGGTCGTCACCAGAAAGGGCACCGACGTGCGCAACTACGGCGAGCTCGCGGGCGTGGACGAGTGCAAGGAGCTCTTTGCCGACCTGCTCGGCCTGCAGATGAAGAATATCATCATGGGTGGACAGTCCAGCCTGAATCTGATGTACGATTCGGTCGTGCGCGCGCTGCTGCTCGGCGTCTACGGCGGCAGCAAGCCCTGGGGAGCGCAGGGAGAGCTGAAATTCCTTTGTCCCGTGCCCGGCTATGATCGCCATTTCGCCATCTGCGAGACCTTCGGCATCAAAATGATCAACATTCCTCTCGGCGAGTACGGCCCGGACATGGATCTGGTGCGACAGTATGTCGAGCATGACGCCTCGGTCAAGGGCATCTGGTGCGTGCCGAAGTACTCCAACCCCACCGGCATCACCTACTCCGACGAGGTCGTGCGCGCCTTTGCCGCGCTCAAGCCCGCGGCTGACGATTTCCGCATTTTCTGGGACAACGCCTATCTTGTACACAGCCACGGCGTGCGCGACGAGAAGCTGCTCAACATCTTCGACGCCTGCCGCGAGTACGGCAGCGAGGATATGGTCTACGAGTTCTGCTCCACCAGCAAGATCACCTTCTCCGGCGCGGGGCTTGCCGTCCTGGCCGCGAGCGAGAACAACGTCAAGTTCATTCTTCAGCAGATGAAGGTGCAGACCATCGGCTATGACAAGATCAACCAGCTGCGCCACGTGAAGTATTTCGAGAATGTCGAGGGCATCTACCGCCATATGCAGGAGCACGCTGCGCTGATGCGACCGAAATTCAACGTGGTGCTGGGCTTCCTCGACCGCGAGATCGCCCCGCGCGCCATCGGCCACTGGCACCGCCCCTGCGGCGGCTACTTCGTCGGCTTCGAGGGATTGAAGGGCACCGCGAGCCGTGCGGTCGCGCTGTGCAAGGAGGCCGGACTGACGTTGACACCGGCCGGCGCGCCCTTCCCCTACGGCATCGACCCGGACGACAGCGTCATCCGCATCGCGCCGTCCTTCCCGGACGTGGCGGAGCTCACCGGCGCGATGAAGCTCTTCTGCGTCTGCGAGCGCATTGCGGCGCTCGAAGTGCTGCTGGCGGGCGAATAAAGCCATAATCAAAATATAGTACTGCCGCAGAGAGCCTCAATCACAGGTCCTCTGCGGCATTCTTATTGTGTGCCCTGTCTTGAACGGCGTGCTGTTCGTACAGCCGCTCCTCCGCGCGGTCGGCGCGCCCGGCGACCACGCAGCAGCAGACCATCACAAAAGCGTTCAACAGGCAGAACAGTGCAAGGATCACAGCAAGCATGGCGTACTCTCCAATTAAATCTCCATACGCATAGCATGTGCTCCACGATAAATGAAAGGCTGCGGCGCATGGAGATTTTTGTGCATCCGTTCCGGTTGCCCCGCCAGGGGCGAGGAACGGGCGCTTGAATCAAATGTTTACTGTGGAAGCGAAGCCTTCACAGTAAACTTCACCGTCTATTCTGCACGGATTTTTCGTAATCTATACAGCATTGCCTCTTGACAGCGACCGGGTAGAGGTGTATCATGCAAGCATGAACATATGAACGAATGTTCAAATGATGAACAGGAGGACATGAACATGAAAAAGAGCTACAAGATCGAGGTCGACTGCGCCAACTGCGCCAACAAGATGGAGCAGGCCGCGAATGCAACGCCCGGCGTCAAGAGCGCCGTGGTCAATTTCATGACGCTGAAAATGAGCGTGGAGTTTGAAGAGGGCGCGGATCCCAAGGCTGTCATGCCGCTTGTACTCGCCAATTGCCGCAAGGTCGAGGACGACTGCGAGATATTCTTCTGATTCTTCCATCCTTTTTCTGCGGAACAGCTACGGTGCGTCCGCGAAGGAGCAGTCATGAAAAATCTGAATAAAAAACAGAAAAAAGTATTTATCCGCATTCTGGTTTCACTGGGGCTGCTGGCGGCGATCCTGCTGCTGACAAAGCTTGTGCAGCTGCCGCAGTGGCTCGAGGCGGTGCTGTACCTGGTCCCTTACCTTGTGATCGGCTATGATATCCTGATCAAGGCCGGCAAGGGCATCAAAAACCGACAACCCTTTGACGAGTGCTTTCTGATGGCCGTTGCCACGGTCGGCGCGATGGCGCTCGGCGAGTATCTCGAGGGCGCGGCCGTCATGCTGTTCTACCAGATCGGTGAGCTGTTCCAGTCGGTCGCGATCGGGCGCAGCCGCCGCAGCATCAGCGAGCTGATGGACATCCGCCCCGACTATGCCAATATCATGGGCGAGGACGGACAGCTCGAGCAGGTCGACCCCGACGAGGTCGAGGTCGGCACCGTGATCTATGTCCAGCCCGGCGAGAAGCTGCCGATCGACGGCGTGGTCGTCGAGGGCGCCTCCACGCTGGACACAGCCGCTCTGACCGGCGAGAGCGTCCCGCGCGACGCCGCCGTCGGGGACGAGGTCATCTCCGGCTGCATCAATCTGACGGGGCTTCTGAAAGTCCGCACGACCAAGGAATTCGGCGAATCCACGGCCTCGAAGATCCTGGACATGGTGGAGAATGCCAGCTCCCGCAAGTCCCGGCAGGAGGATTTCATCTCCCGCTTCGCGCGCATCTACACGCCTGCGGTCTGCTACAGCGCCCTGGCGCTGGCCATTCTGCCGCCGCTTGTGCGTCTGGTGCTGGGGCTCGGCGCCGACTGGAGCACCTGGATCTACCGCGCGCTGACCTTCCTTGTCATCAGCTGCCCCTGCGCGCTGGTGATCTCGATCCCGCTGGGCTTTTTCGCGGGCATCGGCGGCGCGAGCAGTGCGGGCGTGCTCGTCAAGGGCTCGAACTATCTGGAAGCGCTCAGCAAGGTGGGGCTGATCGCCTTTGACAAGACCGGCACCGTAACGCAGGGCGTGTTCGAGGTCGTCGGCGTCCACCACAGTCCGCTCGCGGACGAAGAGCTGCTGGAGATCGCGGCCCTGGCCGAGAGCTATTCGCACCACCCGATCAGCCAGAGCCTGCGGCGCGCCGTCGGCCACGAGCTCGACACCGCGCGCGTCTCGGACGTCGAGGAGATCCCCGGCAAGGGCGTAATCGCCAAGGTCGACGGGAAGACGGTCGCCGTCGGAAACGGCAAGCTGATGAGCATGCTGGCTGTGGCCGCAACGCCCTGCGGGCATGGCGGAACTGTCGTCCATGTCGCGATCGACGAGCGCTATATGGGCCACATCCTGATCGCCGATATGCTCAAGCCCGGCAGCGAGCAGGCGATGACAGAACTGAAAGCCCTCGGCATCCGCCGCCGTGTCATGCTGACGGGCGATGCGCGCTCGGCCGCCGAGGAGACCGCAAAGGCACTCGGCATCGATGATTTTTACTGCGAGCTGCTGCCGCAGGACAAGGTCACCAAGGTCGAGGAGCTGCTCGGCGAAAAGCAGGGGCGAGAGACCCTGGCCTTCGTCGGCGACGGCATCAACGACGCACCGGTGCTCTCGCGCGCCGATGTCGGCATCGCGATGGGCGCGCTCGGGTCCGACGCGGCCATCGAGGCCGCCGACGTCGTGCTGATGGACGACGATCCGCGCAAGGTCGCCAAGGCTGTCCGCATCGCCCGGAAGTGCCTGCGCATCGTGTATGAAAACATCGTTTTTGCCATCGGCGTCAAACTGCTGTGCCTGCTGCTCGGAGCCGTCGGCATCGCCAATATGTGGGTCGCCATCTTCGCCGATGTCGGCGTGATGGTGCTCGCGGTGCTCAACGCCATCCGGGCGCTGAACGTGAAAAGACTTTAAAAAGGGGAGGAGAAGGATGAACGAAGCAGACCGTGAGCTCTGCGAGGTGCACGAGCTGCACCCGGATCGGCTGAACACCGTACAGACGCAGCTGCCCGACGAGGAGCAGCTGATGGATCTGGCCGAGCTCTTTAAAATCTTCGGGGATACGACGCGCATCCGCATCCTCTTTGCACTCTTTGAGTGCGAGGTCTGCGTCTGCGATCTGGCGGAGCTGCTGCGCATGACACCAAGCGCCGTCTCCCACCAGCTGAGCATTCTGAAGCGCAACAAGCTTGTCCAGAGCCGCCGCGACGGCAAAAGCATTTTCTATTCGCTCGCCGACGACCACGTGCGCACGATCATCGGCCAGGGCATGGAGCATATCCTCGAGTAAGCATAGTCATGGCTGCCGCAGATAAAATACGGCAGCCCATTTTATGCTAATTTATCTTTTACAGGAATGTTGAACGGACACTTGCGGCTGCAGACAAACTATGGTACAATTGTCACAGCTTCACCGAGCATTTTTTGATAAAAGGAGAGGATTTTGTGGAAGATCAAAAGATCAAAAAAAGAAACCTGTTATTCTTCCCGCTCGGCACCGTCGGCCGCGACATGATGTACAACCTGGTCACAAGCTACCTGCTGACCTTCGTGCTCTTCACGCGCGAGCTTGACGCCAAACAGCTTGCCGCGATCACGGCCATCATGGTCGGCGCCCGTGTGTTTGACGCGCTGAACGACCCGATCATGGGCAACATCATCGAGAATACCCGCACCAAATGGGGCAAGTTCAAGCCCTGGCTGGCCATTGGCATCCTGACGACTTCGGTCGTCATCTGGGCGGCCTTCAACACCAGGCTGCAGGGCTGGCCCTTTGTGTGGTTCTTTGGGCTGATCTATTTCCTCTATTCGATCACCTACACGATGCACGATATCTCCTACTGGGGCATGGTCCCGGCGCTGAGCTCCGACGCCAACACCAGAAACCAGTATACCTCCCGCGCCACGCTGTTTGCCGGTATCGGCGGCATGATGGCTGCGGCCTTCATCCCGATGCTGACGGCCGGCGGCAACGCCATCGGCGGCAACGCCGTCACGGCCTACGGGCGTGTGGCACTGATCATCGCCATTCTCGGCCCGGCCTTCCTCGCCTTCACGATCTTCGGCGTCAAGGAACAGCGCAACTATAACGACGAACCGCGGCCCCCTGTCAGCTTCAAGAAAATCATCTCCACGATCACCGGCAACGACCAGCTGCTGTGGATCGCGTTGATCTTCCTGCTGCAGCAGATCGGCAACGGCATCGTCCTCTCCGGCGTCGGCCAGACCTATATCTATGTCGAGTTCGGCTACGAGGGCGGTCTGTTCACGATCTTCCAGATGCTCGGTATGCTGGTGACGGGCTTCCTGATGATCTTCTATCCCGCGCTGTCCCGCAAGCACAGCCGCAAGGCGCTGATGAACGTACTGATGGCCGTCTCGGCGGTCGGCTATGTGCTGATGCTCTTCCCCGGCCTGCTGCTGAAGGCCGGTGCGGCCGCGCTCGCCGGTATGGATCTGAAGTTCCTGCTGATCACGCTGGGCTATATGCTGGCAAACTTCGGTCAGTACGGCTTCTATCTGATCATGATGATCTCGATCATGAACACCGTCGAGTACAACGAGCTCAACCACGGCACGCGCGACGAGGGCATCGTCTCCTCGCTGCGTCCCTTCCTGACGAAGATGGCCTCGGCGCTGACGGTCGCCATTGCGAACATGACCTATATCGCCTTCGATATCATCACCTACACCAACGGCATCGCCTCGCTCGAGCAGGATGCCGCGGCCGGCCGCATCACAGCTGAGGCCAAGGGCGCTGAGATCGACACGCTGCTGCAGGGCGTGCGCAGCGGTCAGTCCATGGGCTTGCTGATCGTCATGACCGTTCTGCCCTGTGTGCTGATGTTCGCCTCGTATGTGCTGTATAAGAGAAAGTATAAGCTCGACGAGGGCGAGTACGAGCGTATCTGCAAGGAACTCGAAGCGCGCAAAGCGAAATAAAACAAAGAGGGCGGCCATCCGGCCGCCCCGTTTCCTATGCTGTCGCTTCCTTCCCGGCGCAGCCGGACGTCACAGGCTCAGAACAGGCCGGTGATCTTTCCCTCGTCATCCACGTCAATCCGCTCGGCCGCGGGGGATTTCGGCAGGCCCGGCATGGTCAGGATCTCACCCGTCAGCGCCACGATGAATCCCGCCCCGGCGGAAACCTTCAGATTCCGGACGGTGATGCTGAAATGCTCCGGCGCCCCCAGCTTCGCCGGGTCGTCGCTGAAGCTGTACTGGGTTTTGGCCACGCAGATGGGCAGGCTGCCGTATCCCAGCGCCGTCAGGCGCTCCGCCTGCTTCTGCGCCGCGGGGGTCAGCACCGCGCCTTCGCCGCCGTAAATCCGCTGTGCGAGCAGGTTCAGCTTGTTTTCGATCGTATCCTCCAGGCCGTAGGAGAAGGTGAAGGTTTCCCGGCCGTGCTCCTCCTCGCAGAGGCGGACCACTTCCCGGGCCAGCGCTTCGCCGCCCTTTCCGCCCTCCGCCCAGACGGTGCTGAGCACGGTGTTTTGGAAATAATGAAGTCAATCTCCGCGTCCGTGTCCGTGGGGAACCGGTTGATGGCCACCACGCAGGGCAGATGATAGACATTCTTCATGTTGCTCACATGGCGCAGCAGGTTCGGAATGCCCTTCTCCAGCGCCTCCAGGTTTTCCGGCGCCAGATTTTTCTTGTCCACCCCGCCGTGCATCTTCAGCGCCCGGACCGTTCCGACCACCACCACCGCGTCCGGCGCCAGTCCGGCCATGCGGCACTTGATGTCCAGGAATTTTTCCGCGCCCAGGTCGGCGCCGAAGCCGGCTTCCGTGACCGTATAGTCCCCCATGCGCATGGCCAGGCGCGTCGCCATGACGGAATTGCAGCCGTGGGCGATGTTCGCGAAGGGGCCGCCGTGCACGAAGGCCGGCGTGCCCTCCAGGGTCTGCACCAGGTTGGGCTTCAGGGCGTCCCGCAGCAGGGCCGCCATGGCGCCCACCGCCTTCAGGTCCGCCGCGGTCACGGGCTGATCCTCATAGGTGTAGGCCACCACCATCCGCCCCAGGCGCTCCTTCAGGTCCGCCAGGTCGGAGGAAAGGCAGAACACGGCCATGATCTCGCTGGCCACGGTGATGTCAAAGCCGTCCTCCCGGGGCATGCCGTTGGCCTTTCCGCCCAGTCCGTCGACCACGAAGCGCAGCTGCCGGTCATTCATGTCCACGCAGCGCTTCCAGGTGATGCGCCGGGGATCGATGTTCAGGGCGTTTCCCTGCTGAATATGGTTGTCCAGCATGGCGGCCAGCAGGTTGTTGGCCGCGCCGATGGCATGGAAGTCCCCCGTGAAATGCAGGTTGATATCCTCCATCGGAACCACCTGCGCATAGCCGCCGCCGGCCGCGCCGCCCTTGACCCCGAAAACCGGGCCCAGGGAAGGCTCCCGCAGGGCGACCGTCACGTCCTTGCCGATGCGCTTCAGCCCGTCCGCCAGGCCGATGGTCGTCGTGGTCTTTCCCTCTCCCGCCGGGGTCGGCGTCATCGCGGTCACCAGCACGAGCTTTCCGGGCTTCCGGTCGGTTTCCTTCATCAGGGCCGGGTCCACCTTGGCCTTGTAGCGGCCGTAAAGCTCCAGATATTTCTCCGGCACATGGGCCGTCTTCGCAATCTCCTGAATCGGCTTCATCTCGCACTGCTGCGCAATCTCGATATCTGACAGGTAAGCCATGGCTTATGCTCCTTCCGTTTCACGCAGGACCCGTTTCTTCCGTTCCCGCCGTATTATCCTCTGAAATATTTCACCGCGGATTCAAACATTTTGATGTCGTAGTTTCCGGGCACATTCCGGTACAGGTCCTTCCCGACCCGCTCGCTGTGCCCCATCTTTCCGAAGACCCGGCCGTCCGGGCTGGTAATGCCTTCGATGGCGTACAGGCTGCCGTTGGGGTTGAAGCGCAGATCCATCGTGGGCCTGCCCTCCAGATCCACATACTGGGTCGCGATCTGGCCCTTCGCCGCCAGCTCCCGGATCAGGCTCTCCTCGGCCAGGAACCGGCCCTCTCCGTGGCTGATCGGTACGCTGTAGATTCCGCCCAGCTCCGCCTCCCGCAGCCACGGGCTCAGATTGCTCGCCACCCGGGTCCGCACGATGCGGCTCTGATGCCGGCCGATGGTGTTGAAGGTCAGCGTCGG
>ONNS01000106.1 GCA_900319275.1 uncultured Eubacteriales bacterium | reverse complement strand
ACAAATCGCCAAAGTCTAGATGCAGCCTCTTCGACCACATCTGCGTCAGAGAATTGGGATGAAAAAACCATCCTAGCGCAGTTGATAAAGCTTACTTTATCTTGCGCTGTTGCACTGTCTCTCAAGTATTTTGCATAGTCCACAGGTTGCTTGTTGAGTCTCGCGGCAACTTGCTTAAAGTACTCCTTGTATCGTTGTAATTCTTCGAATACATCAACAGCATACGACGCAATAACAAACCACTGATTCGGGACATAAATATACTTTGTGCTTGAGGATGTAATAACTGCTGTTGCACCAAGAAATTCTATATCATAATTGTTTTTTCTCAGATACTTCGTAAACTGATTTTTAAACTCATCGGTTAATTCTACATCCTGCCAAACAAATTCATTCATATATGTTAAGGCAGAGTTTCGAATCAAGCTATGGCTGATCTGGAAGGGATAATTGCCGGCCTTACTTCAAAACGCACCGCAGCGGAACGCTACCTCAAGGCGCTGACCGGCAGGAACGGACCTCTGATGGAGTTCGAGACACTTGCCTGGCAGGCGGTTGTAGACCACGCCTCCATCAGTGCGGATGGCACCGTCACCTTCTTCCTCCGTGATGGTTCTGAAGAAAAAGAATACGTGCAGAGCGGAGTTCGGAGCTACAGGAGACGGGGCGCGGTTAATGCGGAGGTGTGTGCGGTATGAGCTACAGAAAAAACCGGCAGGCGGTCAAAGAAGGCAAAATACTGAAGGAGCGCAGGCAGGAACTGGGGTTCACGCAGCTTGAGGTAGCCTCTGAATGCGGTGTCGAACTGCAGCAGTACCAGCGGTTTGAATATGGACAGCGGCGGTTTACGACCTGCCGGATGAACCTTGGCCTGCGGATCTGCATGGTTCTGGAACTCGATCCATACGACCTGCTTTTCCTTGAAGGGCAATGATTTCCAAGGCTACAAGCCCGCCCCGACCCCCAAGAAAGGCCGTGGCGGGCTTGTTTCTGCAAATAAATGCTCAAATACATCCCCGTGGACGTTGATAACTATCAGCAATTATCGGAATATGTCGATGCCATTATGGCAGTAATAACGACAGGAGGCGGTGCGCATGGCATTTGCAAAAATACGCGGGCGGGAGGTGAACGGATGGACGATGTCAGAAAAGCGGCTGAGGAACGAGCGTCACGCCCCAGGACAGCCGAGGTAGGAGCGAGCTTCGAGTCGGAAAGACAGCGGTCGAAAAACGCCCTGGTAAAGCAGCTTGATGCACTGGACGGCAGGAATGTGAGGAAGATCGCAGCCGCGGCGCTGAAGCAGTCCTCTCCGTAGCCGGGCTGGGAGACGAGGTTGGTCCTCTCCAGCGCCTCAAGGATCTTCGGGTGCGCGCCCTCGGTATAGTCGCTCTTGAAGTACAGCATGGCGTTTACTCCTCTCTCTGCCGGCGCAGCTTCCGCCGCCGGCGGTTGATATAGCGCTCCAGGTGCCCTTCCTCGAGAAAGGCGGCCAGCACGTATTGATCGTAGACGGGGACGGTGCAGGAATAGAAGTCCAGCCGCGCCCGGTATTCCTCGCACAGCGCCCCGGGCAGCACCATGTAGCCGGTGCGCATGGCCGGGGCGAGGGTCTTGGAAAAGGTGTTGAGGTAGATGACCCGCTCCGGGGCCAGGGAGAAGATGGTCTCGATCTGCCGCGTGGGGCTCGCGAGCTCCGAGTCGTAGTCGTCCTCCACGATCACCGCGTCCCGCTCCCGGGCCCAGGCGGCGTATTCATGGCGCTTGGCGGCCGTGGCGGTGATGCCGCTGGGGTAGGAGTGGAAGGGAGTCACGTGCAGCGCCCCGGCGCGGCAGGCGCGGAGCGCCTCGCTCTCGATCCCGTCCGGCCCCAGCCTCAGCGCCTCGCAGCGCGCGCCGTTGGCCTCGTAGACCCGGCGGATCTTCTCATAGCAGGGGTCCTCCAGCGCGAAACCGCGATCCCGCCCCAGCAGCTGGACCACCAGCCCGTAGAGATACTCCGCCCCGGAGCCGATGACGAGCTGCTCGGGCGAGACCTCCATGCCGCGGCTGCGGCGCAGATAGCCGGCCAGGGCCTCCCGCAGCTCGGGCACGCCCCGGCTGGGCGAGGGCTCGAGGATGCGCCGGTCGTAGTCGCTCAGCACGGCGCGCATGGTCCGCGCGAGCGTGGTAAAGGGAAAAGCCTCCGGCGCCTCCCGCGGCGCGCTCATGTCCGCAAGGCTTGGCCGCCAGGCGCCGCCCGCCGCGGGACCGCCGAAGGCGGCGAAATAGCCGCTGCGCGGCCGCGCCTCGGCATAGCCCTCGTCCACCAGCAGGGCGTAGGCGTGCTCCACGGTGATGACGGAGACGCCGAGCTCCTCGGCCAGCGTCCGCTTGGAGGGCAGGCGCATCCCGCGCGGGACCGCCCCGCCGACGATGTCCTGCCGGAGCTGCCGGTAGAGCTGCATATAGGCGCTCTCCGCGCCGTGCTTGTCGATCGTGTAGTTCATGGAGGAAACCCGGCTTTTCAAAAACTGGCCATATAAAAAATATAAAAACTGGATATAGTATCATGGTCAGTTTCCTATTATAATCCGAGACACAGAAAAGTCAAGGGGGCGTCCGGCATGAAAGACTCGCATCTGTCGGTAAAAAAACTGACCGCCGCCGCGGTCCTGATGGCCATGAACATCATCATGAGCATCTCCGCGCTGAGCATCCCGGTCCCGGGAGGCCACATGTATCTGAACGACGTGATCATCGTGACCGCCGCGGTGCTGCTCGAGCCCTTCTACGCCTTCGCGGTGGGCGGCTTGGGCGCTTTCATCGGGGATATGCTGTTTTACCCCGCGCCGATGTTCGTCTCGCTCGTGAGCCATGGCGTGCAGGCGCTCGTGATCTCGCTCTTTGTTCACCGCTGGATGAAGAGCCGCCCGGTCCCCGCCTCTGTGATCGGGGCGGCGCTGGGCTTGGTCCTCTCCGTCGTCGGCTATACGCTCGGGCGCGCCTATGTCTACAGCACGCCCGCCTACGCCGTTGCGAAGTTCCCCTTCCAGATCCTGCAGACCCTGGTGGGCTCGACGCTGGCGCTGCTGCTGTGCTGGAAGTGCGGCGTGGTGAAGATCTTTCAGCGGCGCTTCGGCCAGGCGTAAAGGGTCTTGTCGATTGGAAGACAAAAGTCGATAAAGATTGGAATAAAATACCGGATGAGTTTGGATTTCGATGTGAAGAAATAGTCAGAATTAATAAAAATACAAGGCCGGGAGCATATCGCTCCCGGCTTTGTATTCTCATTGTTCTAAAGGGGCCGGCTGCATCCCAAAGGATGCAGCCGGCTTCTCGGGTCACTTTTTCCTCACCGGGAGCCAGATCGCGGCGTGATAATCCGGGTCGGTCTTCTCGCCGTTGAGGCAGTCGTACCATTCCACATTGGCGTTTCCGGCGAGCTCATAGTCCGGGTTTCCCGGGAGCCATTCCCGGAAGATGCGCGTGTTCAGGCTCTGCAGGGTCTCCGGCATCGGGCCCACGCAGTCGAACACCGCCCAGTCTCCGCGCGGAAATTCGTACAGCACCATCCCCTCCGGCACCTCGCCGCCGGTATACTTCCCGGCGATCAGATAGCGGAACCTGTCGCCGCACAGATCGTCGATGCAGACGCCGTATTCCCCGATGCAGTTGTCCACGAGCGCCTGCTCATAGGCGTTTGCCGGGGCGTTCCCGGCGTACACGTTCGCGGCGTACTTTTCGCAGATCTCGTCCCAGAACTTCGGGATCTCCGCATAGGCGCTCTCATAGGAAAACTCCCGCTGGAAGCCGATGACCCGGAGCGGAAACATGGGTGTGATAATAAAAACGAGAACTGTTGACTGTTATATTATTGTGCTTCACAAAACGAGAGAATATCCTGCAGCACATCCTCACAGCCCGGTTCCTTGTGGATCTCGTGCCGGCGGCCGGGGTAGAGCTTCATATGTACGTTTCGGTGTCCGGTTTCCAGAAAGTCCATCACCGTTTTTCGCACGCCCTTTCCATAGTCGCCAAGGGGATCCTCTTCGCCGGAGATGAAGAACAGTGGGAGGTCGATCGGCGCGGCGGAGATGGTTTCCTTTTTGCAGACGGTGTTGTTCATCGTCACCAGATCATGGAATCCTTGATTGGAGAAGACGAAATCCGTGAGCGGATCACTCATAAAATCCGCTACGTGCTCCTCGTGTGCGGAAACCCAATCGAAGGGGGTCTTTCCCTCGGTGCGGGCGTTATAATTGCCGAAAGCCAGCTTGTTCATCAGATCGCCCTGCTCCTTGCTCTTGAAGCCGGAGAGCACGCCACTGAACACCAGTGCTGCGGGCATCAGCGGGTTTGCCCGGAGGTGGCGCAGATGATTGCGCCCTGAATATCGCCGCCGTAGCTGGCAATGTACTGCCGCGCCACAAAGGAGCCCATGGAATAACCAATGATAAAGAGCGGCTTCCCGGGCTGCTCCTGGCGGATCACGTCGCTTAGCTGGTGCGCGTCGTCCCGGAAGACCACACCGTTTCCATTGTGTTCGCCGAAATAGCCGCGCGGGTATTTCTCATTGACGGAGAGCCCGTGCCCCAGATGGCTGACGCCGTACACGGCAAACCCACGGGACGTGAAAAAATCAGCGAACGCGTCATAGCGGCCGATGTGCTCCAGCATTCCGTGAATGATTTGCAGCACGGCGCGCACTTCGCCGTTCTTCGGCAGCCAGCGTGAACCGCGAAGATCGCAGTCGCCCACGACAGAGGGGATGGTAAATTCCGATTTATCGACTAGATTCTCTGAAAACCCTTGATTTTCCTGCATTCTCCGCAGGTCTGCTACCCTAAACAGCTCCGTTTTCCCTTGTTTTTGCCCTTGTGGGGCAAAACAAGGGAAACTTTATTATCAGGCGCCGCCTACTACCTTATCCAGCAGGCGGGCCGAGGAGCGTTTCGCTTCCCTTGCCGAGTGAGCGTAGATGTTCATAGTGGTACTGACGTCGGCGTGTCCCAAAAGCTCCTGCACGTCCTTAGGCGCTGCCCCGTTGGAGAGAAGGTTGCTCGTGAACGTGTGGCGAAGCTGATGGAAGTGGAAGCCCTCAAGCCCCGGAATCTTCTTTGAGGCCGTCCGGCAGACGATACTGACCGTACTGGACGATTCAAAGCATCCATCCGGGCGGAGACAAACGAAGTCGATCTCCCGGTAATCCTCCGGCACTTCCTCCGACCTTTGCAGACTGTACAGCTCGTAGTAACTGCGGCCTTTCTCCTGTACCTGCTTGTAGTAGTTCAGGCTGTAAAGCTCGCCGTACTTGAAGCGGTTTTTGTGCTGCTCGGCCCTGGCTGCCTTGAGGATCGCCGCCAGCGTGTCGCAGAAGTCCACCGTGCGGATTTTGCTCCGCTTGGTGGTACCGACCTCCGTCTTGTGCCTCGCCCCGTTGTAGCGCATACTGCGCCGCACCGTGATGGTCTGCTCCTTGAGGTCAATGTCCTGCCAAGTGAGAGCGCAGACCTCGCCGATCCGAAGCCCGGTGTAGTAGGCGATCTGGATGGGCAGGAGCGCCGGATTCTCTTTCTTTTTCAGATAGTCCGTCAGCGCCTTGTACTGCTCAAAGGAGATCGTCGGGACGGTCAGCCCGTCCTCGCTGTCCTCATTGAACAGCTCGTAGCTTTCCTGCTTCTGC
Source organism: uncultured Eubacteriales bacterium (assembly GCA_900319275.1). Taxonomy (GTDB): domain Bacteria; phylum Bacillota; class Clostridia; order Oscillospirales; family Oscillospiraceae; genus Limivicinus. The sequence continues at coordinate 36 of ONNS01000106.1, read as the reverse complement.
CTGATCTTGATATACTGCATTGGGTTGAAGGTCAGC
>ONNS01000101.1 GCA_900319275.1 uncultured Eubacteriales bacterium | reverse complement strand
AAATCAAAGCATTGGCTTTGATTTTGTTAAGGAAGAAGGAGGGAGCAGAGCGCAGTTTTCGTCACGCCTGACGGAAACGGAGCGTAGCGAGCTTCTTCTAACGCAAGCCCGCTGCGATATGCGCGAGTGCCCACTAACTATTCAGTCCCCACCAAGGGGACTGAATAGTTATTTACGCCCAGGGATTCTCGGTGGGATAGGGGAGAGACTTCGGCTGGTTCCAGGCGATATCCTGCACGCCGAGGAGCTTCATGACCTCGAAGAGCGCCTTGCCGTAGTGACCGAAGGCCACGGCGCCGTGGTGCGGATAGCGCTTCTCGATCAGCACATGGCGGTAGAAGCGGCCCATTTCGTGGATCGCGAAGACACCGATGCCGCCGAAGGAGCGCGTGCGGACCGGCAGCACCTCGCCCTGCGCAATGTAGGAGCGCAGCACACCGTCACTGTCGCACTGCAGACGGTAGAAGGTGATGTCGCTCGCGGCAATGTCGCCCTCGAGCGTGCCGCGCGTGAAGTCGGGCTCGCTGTCCTGCGGCTCGAGCAGACGGTGCTGAATCAGCTGGTACTTGATGGCGCGGTCCGAGCACATCTTGCAGCTCGGTGTGTTGCCGCAGTGGAAGCCCATGAAGGTGTCGGTCAGCACATAGGGGAACTTGCCCTCGATCTCCTCGTGGTACATGCTGGCCGGGACCGAGTTGTTGATGTCGAGCAGCGTCACCGTGTCGCCGGAGACACACATGCCGATATACTCCGAGAGCGCACCGTAGATATCGACCTCGCAGCTGACGGGGATGCCACGGGAGGCCAGGCGGGAGTTGACGAAGCAGGGCTCAAAGCCAAATTCCTCGGGGAAGGCGGGCCAGCACTTGTCGGCAAAGGCGACGTACTTCCGGCTGCCCTTGTGCTGCTCGGCCCAGTCGAGCAGCGTCAGCTCGAACTGCGCCATGCGCTCGAGCATATCGGGATAGTATTTGCCCTCGCCCATCTCGGCGGCCATGTCGGCGCAGACCTCGGCGATACGCTTGTCCCCGGCGTGCTTTTTGTAGGAGACCAACAGATCGAGCTCGGAGTTCTCTTCAATCTCGACGCCGATTTCATACAGGCCCTTGATCGGGGCGTTGCAGGCGAAGAAGTCCTGCGGGCGCGGGCCGAAGGTGATGATCTTGAGATTGGACAGACCCAGCAGCGTGCGGGCGATCGGAAGGAAGTCGACGATCATGTCGGCCACATCCTCGGCCGTGCCGACGGGGTAGGAGGGGATATAGCCCTTGAGATGGCGCATACCGAGGTTGTAGGAGCAGTTGAGCATGCCGCAGTAGGCGTCGCCGCGGCCGTTGATCAGGTCGCCGTCGCCTTCGGCAGCGGCCGCAAACATGACAGGGCCGTCAAAGTTCTTGGCAATCAGGGTCTCGGGCGTCTCGGGGCCAAAGTTGCCGAGGAAGACGACCAGGGCGTTGCAGCCGGCCTTTTTGACCTCGTCCACAGCGCGTAACATGTCGAGCTCGTTCTCAACCGTGGTCTTGCACTCGTAGATGTTGACGTTTTTCTTGCCGCAGGCTTCGACGATCGCGGCGCGGCGGCGTTCGGACAGGGAAATGATGAAGCAGTCGCGGGAGACGGCAATGATGCCGAGCTTGACTTCGGGGATGTTGGTGAGCATGTTATTGTACCTTCTTTATGTTAAAATTTGGATCACTGACAAGGATATGCAGGGGATTAGAGCAGCTTGGGAAACAGCCACTTCATTGCGGGGTAGATCTGGCGGAACTGCTGATAGCGTGCCTCATAGCGCGCGGCGATAGCGGGATCGGGCCTGACCGTCTCGCTGACATGGACGAGTGCGCGGCAGACCGCGTCCACACTTTCATACGCGCCGCAGGCGACCATGGCGAGCATGGCGCCGCCCATGCCGGGACCCTGTTCGCTGACAGGGAGCGTCAACTCGATATTCAACACATTGGCAAGGATTTTCCGCCACAGCGGACTTTTGGCACCGCCGCCGCAGAGCATCGAGCGGCGGATGTCGATCCCGAGCGAGCGGGCGACTTCGACACTGTCGCGGATCGCAAAGGCTACGCCCTCGAGCATGGCCTGGGTCAGGTCGGTGCGGGTGGAGTCCATCGTCATCCCGATAAAGCAGCCGCGGGCATTCACGTCGTTGATCGGGGAGCGCTCGCCCATCAGATAGGGCAGAAAATAGACATGGTTGCAGCCAAGCTTATCGTCTGTGATCGGCATTTGCTCGGCAGCATAGTCTGCGGTTTGATAGATTTCGTCCATCAGCCACTTGTTGCAGCTGGCGGCCGAGAGCATGCAGCCCATCAGGTGGTAGTGCCCGTCGGCGTGGGCAAAGGCGTGCAGCGCGTTGTTCGGATCGACACCAAAGCGCTCCGACGAGATAAAAACCGTCCCGGAGGTGCCGAGCGAGATGTTGCAGCCACCCTCGCCGACCGTGCCGGTGCCGACAGCGGCCGCGGCATTATCGCCCGCGCCGGCGCAGACCTTTACCGTCTCGGGGAGACCGAGCGCGTCGGCAATTTCCGGGAGAAGCGTGCCGACGGTTTCATAGCTCTCATAGAGCTTTGGCATCTGCGCCTCGGAAATCCCACAAAGCGAGAGCATTTCCGGAGACCAGCGCTTGTGTTCAACGTCGAGCAGGAGCATGCCGCTCGCGTCGGAATAGTCGGTGCAGTGGACGCCGGTTAGGATATAGTTAATGTAATCCTTCGGCAGCATGATTTTGCGGATACGGGCAAAATTCTCGGGCTCGTGCTTGCGCATCCACAGAAGCTTCGGCGCGGTGAAGCCAGCAAAGGCGATATTGGCCGTCCACGCGGAGAGTTGTTCCCGACCGACGCCGCCATTGAGTTCGTCCACCTCTGCGCTGGTACGGCCGTCATTCCAAAGGATCGCAGGGCGAATGACGGTGTCATGCTCGTCGAGTACAACGAGACCGTGCATCTGTCCGCCTGCGCCGATACCGGCTACCTGAGATTTGTCAAAGCCCTCAAGCAGACGGGGGATGCCCGTCAGCACAGCGCGCTTCCAATCCTCGGGATTCTGCTGGCTCCAGCCAGGGTGGGGAAATTCCAGCGGATAGGCCAGGCTTGTCTCATTCAGGACGCGGCCGGTCTCGTCCATCAACAGCAGTTTGACAGCCGAAGTGCCAAGGTCGATTCCGATATACAGCATCGCAATCCTCCTATTATTATTTTCTCTATTTTATTAAAAAGCATTTCAAAAATCAAGGCGCTTTCATAAACAAGACGCACTTCGTGAATATGACTATTTTTATGGCTCCGGTTTTGTATAATATTTATAGAGATGGAAGGACGGAATAGAAACACACGAAGCGCCAATAACTGGGAATACTGATTTCCGTCAGAGCGACGAAATTGACGATCATCAAAAAAATCGCTGGGATTTCGCGCGTGAGTATGCTAAGATATGGCAAAGAATACAAATGGACATTGGGAGAGAAGCAATGGCAGAATCACGATCCGATTGGTTTATTTCACGCGTTTCAGAGCTCCTGGCCTCCTGCAAGAGCAGAACGCTGCTGTTTTTCCGCGGCTTTGCCTGGCCGCAGGTGTATACGCTGTTACAGCATGAACAGACCCTTCTCCCTGGCCTGGTGGGCGAGAAAGAGAAGGAGCTGAACATCCCTGCACTCTGCGCACGCTGTGACGAGCTTGTTGCGGCAGCCAAGTCTGCCGGTGAAGCCCGCATTGGCATCTATGAAGAGCTGCTTGCGATGCGCGAGCGCCTGGATGATCTCAAGGACATTACAATCCTCGTTGTTGAAAACGAGCTTTTATCACCCTGGCAGCCGAGTCTGCTGTGTCGTGAGGATGCGCTTGCGCTTTTCGATTTTCTGCAGGGGGAAAATGAACCGGACTCGAAGAAGCTGGATTGCCTTTCGCGCTTTTACGGGGAAGTCAAGCTGCTGCGCAGCGGCGAGATGCTGCTGAAGGCGGCCCCTCTCGAAGAAAAGAATATCAATACGGTGTCCTTTTTCGACGCGGAACCGGCAGAAACCGCAGATAGGGAAGGGGCATTGGAAAGTGTTGAGTTCGGAAGCTCGGCGGACTGGAGTTACCGCCTCTCTCTGCTGCACGGTGAGCGGAAGGGTGTGAAGATCCTGCGCACCGGACGTGAAGACATGGATGCGCTCCGTGCACTCGAGAGCGCGCTGACCGCGCTTGAAATACCGTATGCGGTTGGCAGTGCGTCACTGACCGCCGAATCCCGGGGCGTGACGGAGGCGGATTTCCTGCCGCTGCTCCACCGTTACTGGGGCGATGAAGCGACTTTTCGAGCACTGCGTTTTTACCGTGAAGGAGACAGTGAGCACCGGCAGGACGAGATCTCGCAGGGCAGCATCATTGCCGAGATCGCCGGTGAGTGCGAGGCGGCGCGCGTAGGTGACGCGTACAGCAGTATTTTCATCACAGCGCCGACCGGCTCCGGTAAGTCGATCCTGTTCCAGTTGCCGGCGCTGTATCTGGCCGAGAAATTCGGTCTTGTGACGATCGTCGTCTCTCCGCTGATCGCCTTGATGAACGACCAGGTCGAGCAGCTTCAGCAGGAGCACGGCGTGTCGTGTGCGGCCTGCATCAACTCCTCGATGAGCTTTCAGGAGCGGCTGGAGACTGTTGAGAAAATCCAGCGCGGTGAGATCTCACTGGTCTATCTCGCGCCGGAGCTGCTGTTGACGACAGAGCTTAAAAGCTTCCTCGGCGGGCGGCAGGTCGGCCTCTTTGTCATCGACGAGGCGCACACCGTGACCAGCTGGGGGCGCGATTTCCGCTCGGATTACTGGTTCCTCGGCGATTTTCTGAAAAAATGCCGCCGCGAGGGTATGCGCTTTCCCGTCCTGTGCCTGACGGCCACGGCGGTCTTCTCCGGGCGCGATGATGTTGTCAACGATACGATCGCCGAGCTTGGGCTGGAGCGCGTGATCATCCATCTGGGAAACGTCAAGCGTGACAACATCGACTTTGATATCACCCTCCATAAGGGCGAGCAGATCGAAGGCGGCCTTGAAAACCATAAAATGCATCTGGCGCTCGAGCGCATCCGCGGCTATATCGCGCAAAACGAGAAGGTGCTGGCCTACTTCCCATACCGCAGCCAGGTCGATGCCATCTATGCGCTGGTGCCGGTGGCCGAGCGCAAAAAGCTGCGCCGCTACCACAGTCAGACCCCTAACGCCGAGCGCAAACAGAATGAGCTGAGCTATAAATCCGGCGAGGCCATGGGCCTTGTCTGTACCAAAGCCTTCGGTATGGGCGTCGACGTCGGGGATATCCGGCATGTGCTGCATTTTGCGCCGACCGGTACGCTCTCGGACTATGTGCAGGAGATCGGCCGCGCCGCGCGCAGCGAGGAGCTCCGCGGTCTCGCATCGATCGACTATTTTCCGAGCGATATGCGCTATGTCCGCGCACTCAACGGCATCTCGGAGATGCGGCAGTATCAGCTGCGCGAAATGCTGAAAAAGCTCAATGCGATCGTTGAGGACAGGGACTGCCGCTCCTTTACCGTCGCGGCCGAGGCCTTTGAGTATCTCTTTCAGGACAGAGAGGCGGAAAACCGCACAAAGTGCGGCCTGATGCTGCTGGCAAAGGATCTTGAAGCGCGCTACCATTTCCCTGTGCTTGTTGTGCGGCCGAGAGCCATGCTCTCGCGCTCGTATGTGTTCGTGCCGCGCGAGATCGACGGCGAGTTTCTCCGCCGCTATGGCGATTATGCCGTGCGGATGGAGGGCGACAGCTCGCGCGTGATGTCCGCTGACGGCGATAAAGGCGGCTCGGACGTGCATATCTTCAGTCTGGGAGACACCTATCTCGTCGATATGGCGTCGCTCTGGCAGAATTGCTTTTCGCATATGGCCTTCGGCATGTTCCGCCGCAGCTTCTTTGAAGAGGAGCTCACGGGAGGCGCCAAAAAGTTTCACACGGCGGCGCGCATCCGCGCGGAGCTGACGTACAACGAGAGCTTTGAAGCCGTGCTCGAGCGGTCCAGACAGGTGCTGGACGCGCTGGGTAAGCTCTTCTCCCGGCATAAAAACGGCGCCGTACACCAGTTCACGCTGCGCGTGCTGGAAACAGAGCTCGAAGAACTGCTGGGTGAAAAGATCGTGGCGCATGAAAAGTTCGGCCTGCTGATGGATATTTTTACCGAAACCGGCGATGAGAGCGTGGGCGGGGGCTATTCCCGCAGCCGCAGTCAGGTGCGCGTCTTGCGCCGCCGCAAGCTGCCCGGCAGCGATGAGAGCCGCTATTTCGTTTCCAATCCCGCCTATCTGAAACTTGGCAGCTATCTGACGGAAACGCTCAGGCAGTGCGCGCCGCGCGAGGGGGAGAACCGCTTCGTGCGCTTTTATCCGATCAACCAGAGCCATTCGATCGCGCTGATGCCGCTGCTGCGCTTCCTTGAGCTGCTGGGGCTCGCCGACTATCAGATCGACGGCGGTGAAAAATCCGAGGTATTTGTGCGTGTCAACGATCCGCGCATCCTCCGGCAGCTGACGCAAGAGCATTACCGCAACCAGCTCCTGCGCCGCATGCAGGACAGGCATAAGAGCGGCGAAGCACTGCTGGACGCTTTTTTCCGTACGGCCATGACCGACGAGGAGCGCTGGGAGCTGATCGAGCGGTATTTCCTCGGTGACGAGAGCTATGTGAAGGAAACACTGGGACTGACGGAAGAATAAACGTTTTGGTTTCATAATGATTATCGGATGGCGAAATCAATCGAGGATTCGATTGATTTCGCTGCCAAACGACACGTTTGGCAGCGAATGATTCCTTGAATCATTCGC
>ONNS01000114.1 GCA_900319275.1 uncultured Eubacteriales bacterium | reverse complement strand
GGTTTCAGCGGTATAGCAAATATCACAGCAGCCTATCAGTACACTCACGTTGATGTGCGTCCTAATGGCAAGTGGTATGGCGATGAAGTCCACGGCAACAGCAGCGTGACCGATGATTTTTACAAATATTTCGGGGGTGAGGATATGAAGGGCATTGATGTAAGTGTACACAACGGCGATATCGACTGGGGTAAGGTCAAAGCTGACGGCATTGATTTCGCAATTATCCGTGCCGGCTTCGGCAGACTTGAAAAGCAGAAAGATGAGAAGTTCGAGCAGAATTATGCAGGAGCAAAGGCGGCAGGAATTCACGTCGGCGTATACTGGTACAGCTATGCCATGACTCCGGAGGAAGCAGAACTGGAAGCAGATGTGTTCCTGTCTGTGATCAAGGGAAAGCAGTTCGAGATGCCCGTCTATTTCGACCTTGAGGAAAAGAAGCAGTTCGATCTCGGCAAGGAACAGGTTTCTGCGATTATGCGTACGTTCCTCAAAAAGGTTGAGAGCGCCGGCTATTTTGTCGGACTGTATGGCTCTGCTTCGTCTCTGACCACACATACCGCCGACGATATCAAGTCGTGGTACACGATCTGGCTGGCTCACTGGGTCGATCAGACCAATTACAGCGGTGCTTACGGAATCTGGCAACACAGTGAAAAGGGCAAGGTCGCCGGCATTAACGGCAATGTGGATCTGGATATCTGCTATAAGGATTTCCCGACCATTATCAAGGGTAAGGGGCTGAACGGATTCGGCAAGGCAGAGCCAACTTCAACGCCTGCACCCGATGTGCCGGATGCCGATGTCACTGTGACTGTACAGATCGGCAAAGACAGCTATAAGGGTACACTGAAGAAGGTGTGAGCGTGAGCGCCCGTCAGAAATTTATTTCGGCGGGCGCATTTTTATGGAGTCCTACGGTAAAATGTCAATAGGCAAAAAGTAGAAAAACAAGTAAGAAATCCATACATTCTGCCTAAGAAGAGACAAAAAGGGTATCTCCTACTAAAGCCTGCGCCGAAAAATTTTTTCGACGGGCTGGAGGTGCCGGATCAATACTCCTCCGGCGGGATATACAGGCGGTTAGTCTTCAGCAGTGTATAGACTAACCTGACCAACTTTCTGGCAGTGAGAGCGAGTGCGCGTTTGTGGTTGTGCTTATTAGCCTCTTTGTATTTGAGGGCGTAGAAGCGCTTGAACTCCGGGTCGCATCTTCTCAGAGCGTTTGCAGCTTCGCACAAATAGTATTTCAGATGATGGTTACCGCCCTGGATCATGCGCTTGTCCTCAGCTTCAAAGTCACTGGACTGGTGCTGAGTCCAGACAAGACCGGCATATTTTGCAAGGCTTGCCTGACTGGGGAAACGGTTAATATCACCGATCTCAGCAATGATTCCGGCGGCATAAATGTTGCCAATACCTTTGACCGAGGTCAGTGTCTGTGGGAAAGCTTCCAGCATCTTTTCGATCGCTTTGTCATACTCCTTGATCTGTTTTTGAAGCAGACGAATGGTGTTCATGGAGATGGCGATCATCTGCTTGGCGGCATCTGCAATGACCTGCGGCGGGCGGTATGAATTCTTCGCAGCACGCTGAACAGCTTTCGCGATCTCTTCCGGATTCTCAAAGTGATTTTTGCCGCGCTCACGGATAAAATCCGCAAGTTCATCGGTACTCATGTACGCAAGCTCATCGAGCGAAGAGAACTCCTCAATCAGAGCCATTGACGTTGCGCCGAATTTATCGGAGAAGATCTTCTCCTGTGTCAGTCCGGAAAAGCTGATGAAAACAGTGTTCAGAAGACGCTGCTTTTCCCGTGTCAGTTCCTGTACGAGCTGGTGACGCGCTCTGGTATACATTTTGAGCGCTTGGTACTTGTAATCGTCCATGTAGACCTCCTTATTGATTCTGCCGAAGCGAAGGTGGTCAGCAATGACATAGGAATCGACATAATCGTTTTTCGGAAGATCGGAATAGGCATCATGGAACTTTTTGACCTGCTTTGGATTGAGCATATGCAGGCTTCGTTCAAATCGTCCAAGACTGCCGCTTTCACGAAGAAAACGCATGAGATTGTCGCCGTAAACGGATGTAGCTTCCATACCGATCACAACCTGTGGAATGTCCTGCGAGAGAAGCACAGAGGTAACTCTGTCAACGATAAGCTTCGCACCGTTCCTGTTGTTCGGTACAGAAAACGAACTATGTTTACTGCCGTCGGAATACATGAGATAGCAGACGTTATTCTTGCTGCTGACATCAATGCCAACATAAAGTTTGTCTTGATTCACATTTTCCACCTCCCTTCATCGGGATTTGCAATCAACAGGCATTCAGCTACCCATGATACTGTGGCATCATCAACCTCGCTTATCAGAATCCACTCCGGGACGCTCCGATGCGATGATCCGTACTGCCTGTAAAAACGGATGGAACACATCCCGGATAAACAGCCTACGTGTAAGCAGCTAACTCACAGCTCTGGGGAACAGACTCCATGTGGAAGAAGCCTTGCGGCTCGACTAAGGAAAACCAGAACTTGTTCCTGCTGATCACAGCTATTATATCATGGGTATGTGAATGCCTGTTGATTGTTTGATTAAACCCGGCGGAACTCCGCCGCAGCATTGAAATCTCCATTCGCTACGCTCATTTCGATTTCAATGCTGCCTCTCTCAACTGAGCGTGGCAGAGGTTCATTGGGGTACTCTTGAAACTACCCTAAAATCTATTATACGAGGAAACGATATGAAAGACCGTTCATCCAGCATCTTCGGCAACGACATGCCGACACGCGTCATCCGCAAGGCCGCCGCGACCAAGGAGAAGTATCTCCGCCGCTTCGGCGACGACAGCGGCCGCGCCTATCCGCTGACCGCCCGTCCCGCGCCCGCCATCGGGCAGACGCTCGGCGTGCAGTGCCTCACGGTCGGGAGGGAGGCGCCGGTGCAGTTCGACGCGCACAGCATCGTCATCGGCAACATCCGCATGGGCTTCGGACACTACCGCATCTCGATGGCCCTCGCCTCCGCCGCCCATGCCCTGGGCTACACGCCCTACTGGTTCGACCTCTGCGCCCTCGAGGGGAGCACCTGCGCCAAGGTCATCGCCGCGCAGAACGACCTCTATTCCCTCGGCTCGCGCCTCTCGCAGAAGTCGGCGCTCTTCAACAGATTCGTCTGGGAGCCGCTCAACTCCGAGGGATTCCGCAAGCTCAGCTATAATGCCTGCGACCAGAAGACCGCCGAGCTGATGGTCCCGGTCTATCAGTCGCTGCCGAAGGACATCCCCTTCGTGGCGGCACATGCCTGGCCGGCACAGGCCGCGATCCACGCCGGGATGACCCATGTCGTCAACGCCGTGCCGGACAATTGGCCGATGGCGCTCCATCTGGCCGAGGGCGCCGTCCATGCCGTGCAGACGCCGGGGGCGTACCTTGGCTACCGCGTCCTCCGCGGGATGGACAAAAAGCGCGACCTCATGCCGATGCCGCGCGGCTCTGTCATCTGCACGGGCCACTTCATCGACCACGAGCTCGTGGCCGGCATCAAGGAGGACTGTGCCCGCCGCCGTGCGCGGGCGGAGCGCGGGGCGCCGCGGCGCTGGCTCATGTCTGTAGGCGGCGCGGGGGCGCAGAAGGAGATCTTCCTGGAGGTCATCGCCCGTCTGCTCCCGCAGATCCGGGGGGGCAAGGCGGCGCTCTTCATCAATGTCGGCGACCACCGCACCGTCTGGAACGAGCTGCTCACGGCGATGCCGGAGATCCGGCCGCTCACCAAGACGCATTTCAACGACTTCGCCGAGACGTCCCGCTTCTGCGAGGCCGCCTATGACGGCGAGGTGCGCGGCATCCATGTCTTCTGCCACAGCGACATCTTCGCGGCCGTCTACTCGACGAACCTGCTCCTGCGCTGCTGCGACTATCTCATCACGAAGCCCGGGGAGCTGAGCTATTACCCCGTCCCTAAGCTGATGATCCGCCGCGTGGGCGGGCATGAGGCGTGGGGCGCGATCCGCGCGGCCGAGATCGGGGACGGCACCTACGAATGCACCACGCCCCGCGAGACCGCGGCGATGCTCTCGCTCCTCCAGAAGGACGGCAGCATCCTCGACCAGATGTGTACGGCCATCGAGGCGGCGGACAGCGTCGGCATCTACAGCGGTGCCTACCGCGCGGTCCGGCTCGCCGTTCGCGGCCGCTGACTGTCTTTTGCTATGACGCCCCTCAGGGAACGTTCCCTGAGGGGCATCTTCATTTGGGAGAGCAAACTTGACGTCTTAAATTAAAGGAAGCTGTAGGTCGGTCCCTCGTAGCGCACCTTGCTGAACGCCAGGAACAGCAGGACGAACGACGGCAGGAACCACATGGCGATGCCGAAGATGAAGTGGCACCCGAAGGCCTTGCAGAAGCGGATGCAGAACGCGCACCATACCACGATGTTGAACAGCGGCACGAGCAGCAGCAGGCACTTCCAGCCGGCACCGTAGGCGAGGTCGAACATCGTCCAGATGTTCAGGCCGGGGACGATGGACTTCCACCCGGGCTCGCCGGCCTTTTCAAACAAGATCCAGTCCCCCAGGACGAGCGCCGCCCATAGGATGAGCGAGAAGATCGTCGAGCCGGCACCCCCGCCGGAGCTTTGTGCATAGCTAGAGGCATATTCGGAGTAATCCATATTTACCTCTCCTTTCTATCATGTTGTCTCCATTATACACGATGAGAGTCCGTTTGTCAAGCGTTTTCGGAAATATTTTTGAAAAATCTTTCCTTTTCCTCGGGTAAATTCTATTGATGGACGGCGAGGACGTCTCTATCATCGCAGG
>ONNS01000102.1 GCA_900319275.1 uncultured Eubacteriales bacterium | reverse complement strand
GGCGCACTCATGGTGGCAAACCGTCCCTCGGCCTTCCTCCGCGTCTTCAGTGTACCATTTTTCATGCATTTTGTGCGCGGCTTTGCGGCATGGGCGTTCTCTGTCCCGCTTTTTCTTGACAAAACCAGACGCTTACCGTTATAGTGGTATCGGGGTGATCCGAATGCCACGAACACAGAGAAAGAAAAGCGAATCCGGCATATACCACGTGATGCTGCGGGGCATCAACCAACAACAGATATTTGAAGACGAAGAAGACTGCGCTCATTTTCTGGCGATTTTACGCGAATGTAAAAAAATCAGTGGCTTTGATTTATTTGCATATTGCCTGATGGGTAACCATGTTCATCTCCTGCTGCGAGAGGGAAAAGAGCCGCTTGACCTTATTTTTAAGCGCCTTGGCAGCCGTTTCGTCTATTGGTACAATATGAAATATCAGCGCGTAGGCCATCTGTTTCAGGATCGCTACAAGAGCGAGCCTGTGGATACGGATGCTTATTTCTTAGCCGCGCTACGATATATTCTGCAAAATCCGATGAAAGCAGGGATCGAAGAAACGCCCGGTTCCTATCCATGGAGCAGCTACGGATGCTACGCCGGGAAAAGCGATGGGCTGACCGATACGGACACGGCTGTCGACCTCGTCGGCCAACGAGAAGACCTGCTTGCTTTCCTTGCCGAAAAGAACGACGATGCTCTTCTGGATATCAATCCTCGAAAACCGGGAGTAACGGAGGAACAGGCCAAAGCAGTTGTACAGCGCCTCTCCGGCTGCCAAAGCGTTTCGTCGTTCCAGCAGCTTGCGTTGCAGCAGCGAAACGAAATCATTTCACGCTTGCTTGATGCCGGACTGTCCGTAAGGCAAATCTCCCGCTTGACCGGGGTTTCGAAATCGACTGTCGCAAGGTGCACAAAATAGGCAAACATGCAGGGACAAGGAACCGTCCCCTGTCCCATTCTCTGGATTGTAAAGTTGATTATACGGCTTATTTTCTCTTTAAGAGCCAAAAATGATTCTGACCGTCTTCAGAGACCGTCACATTACATCCGAGCTTCTGGCTGGTTTTGCAGGTCTCCAGGCGTGTCGTCACATTATGAGCAAGCAATACGGCAAGAGCCGTGTTCGCAAAGGCTGTCTGATTCTCCTTGTCCTTTGAGATGGTGAACAACAGCATGTATTCTTTTCCATCATCAGGGACAGTGAACTTTCCAATGACTTCACGCACATGCTCCCAACCGTGCTGCTCATAGATCACTTCATAATCCGGGTTGTTCAGGACATTGAGGTATTGCGGCTCTTCATGGACGTCAGCCTCATCAGAGGACAGATCATAATCAAAATCTCCCTCGGTGAATTCGTGAGTGTCCAAATAGGTGGTCAGGGAATCAACGATTTCCCGGTACTCATCGGCTGTAATACCGAATTCCTCAGTCGGATCATAGTCTTCCATCAGGGAAAGTACTGTCTCCCGGAACTCTTTAACCTTTTCTTTCATGCGCTGAACTTCGCTCAGATATGACTGCTGGATTTCCCTGGTTTTCTGCAGGCGGTCTTCCTGTTCCTTGATCTTCACTGTAAAAGCATTGAAGACAGTATCGTTATCAGCATCAAGAAGCCCCCTGATTTCATCGATAGAGAAGCCAGCCATTTGAAGGTTTTTGATTTTCACGAATTGCAGCGCCTGATCCTCATTATAGTAGCGGTAGCCTGTCCAGGAATCCACCTTAACCGGTTTCAGCAGATCCACATGGTCATAGTACCGAAGAGTCTGAGGATTGCAGCCGCATAGACGCGAGAATTCTTTGATCGTCATATCCGGCACCTCCTTTCTGAAACCGTTATATCATTGCAGTTTGCTGTAAAGTCAATACCTACTTTCAATTTTCCTGAACTTTTTTCTTGAATCACGTATTCAGCTTCATGAACCCCACCGGGGCAGGGGACGGTTCCTTGTCCCATCACACAACAGCGGGACAAGGAACCGTCCCCTGTCCCGCAACGATTTTCGACGCCATCTACTGGGCCGTGGTGTCGCTGACGACGGTGGGCTACGGCGATATCTACCCCGTCTCCTGGATCGGGCGGGCGATCGCGATGTCCTCGTCCTTCTTCGGCATTGCCGTCGTGGCGCTCCCGGCCGGCATCATCACCGCGGGCTACATGAGCGAGCTTCGCAAAGACAAAGATCAGTTTGAATAAAACCCATGGGGAAATCCCCTGCAGCCCCGCTTCCCCAAAGTTGAGATACGCGCGGCCGTCCCTGCGACGACGGCCGCGCCTTTTTGCGCCCGCCGCCGCGCCCAAGGGCTGCCCACAGAGAAAAAGACGTTGAACTTTGTCCCCGTCTGCGGTACAATAGCTGCCAGAATCATACAACCAACATGGAGGTACCCCATTATGATGCATTCCGCAAGACCCATTACGCCGGAGCTGATCGCGAGCTTCCGCAAGGGTTATGAAGAAGACCGCACGGCCCGCGTGCTGACGGCTGCCGCCTCGCGCACGGAGCTCACCGAGATCGCCTACGACAGCGCCGCCGCGGCCAAACAGCCCCACACCTTCTCGATCGAACTGAAGACCACCGGCATCACCAACCAGCGCAAGAGCGGCCGCTGCTGGCTGTTCGCCTCGATGAATCTGATGCGCGAGCAGGTGATCCGCCGCTGCGATCTTGAGCAGTTTGAGCTCTCGGGCAACTATTTTGCCTTCTGGGATAAGTTTGAGAAAATCAATTTCTTCCTCGAATCGATTCTCGACTGCACCGCGCTGCCCGTGGGCGACCGCACGCTGGACTGGATCCTCGACAGTCTCGGCGACGGCGGCCAGTGGGATATGATGGTGTCGCTGGTCAAAAAATACGGCGTTGTGCCCAAGTCCGCCATGCCCGAGACCGCCCAGTCCGAGGGGACGGCCGTGCTGATGCGCTATCTGCGCACGGCGCTGCGGCGCGACGCGATCGAGCTGCGCCGTCTGGCCGCCGAGGGCGGCGACACGGCCGCGCGCAAGGACGAGATGCTGGGCGACTACTTCAAGGCCCTGTGCATCGCCTTTGGCGAGCCGGTGCAGCACTTCGACTTTGAATACCGCGACAAAAAGGGCGACTTCCACGCCGACCGCGATCTGACGCCGCTCAGCTTCTACGAAAAATACGTCGGCATCGACCTCGGCGACTATGTCAGTGTGATCAACGCGCCGACGCAGGATAAGCCCTTCTACAAGACCTATACGGTCAAATACCTCGGCAATGTGGTCGGCGGTTCGATCCGCTATCTGAATCTGCCGATGGATGAGCTGAAGGCGCTGACTATCCGCCAGCTCCAGGACGGCGAGCTTGTGTGGTTCGGCTCGGACGTCGGCAAGTACGGCGACCGGAAGAACGGTCTCTGGGATACGGCCTCCTTCCGCTTCAGCGACGTGCTGGGCGGGCTGCGTCTCGACATGACGAAGGAGGAGCGCCTCGACTACCGCGACAGCGCGATGAACCACGCCATGGTGATCTGCGGCGTCAATCTGGACGCTGAGGGCAAGCCCAACCGCTGGAAGATCGAGAACAGCTGGGGCGAGGACGCCGGATGCAAGGGCTATTATGTTGCGAGCGACGAATGGTTCAACGAGTTCACCTATCAGGTCATCATCCACAAGAAATACCTCAAGGCCGAGTGGCTCGAGGCGCTCGCCCAGCCGCCGATCGAGCTGGAGCCCTGGGACCCGATGGGCACACTTGCGTAACTGTGGAGCCCTTGAGGGGGCTCCACAGTTAGCGAGGGAAGCGCCCTGCTGCATGCACTCGCTTGCGGGAGACGCTCGCAACGTCAAACGAAACTCGCTCCATTTCGCTCTCCCGGTTGCGAAGAGCCGGAAGAGCTGCATATACGCTCCTTCCGTTTTCCTCTCAAATTCAAAGCACCCGCTTTGAATTTGTAAAGGACGAGCAGTGGAGTGAGCGAGCTTTCGTGTCTCAAACACGGAAGCGAGACGATACGGAGCTTGCGAGGACGCGCAGGGCGAGAAGAGTTTTTTCCGAGGCGCATGTCCCCGGAAAAAACAGTTTTGACATCTTTTTCGCCTTGCGAGGCGAAAAATCAGAGGAAGATTCCCCCGGCGGGGGAAATGTCTGCGCAGCAGACAAAGGGGGGGGCGGGGTTCCCCCTCTGAACTCCCCCTAGAACAACTGAACGATCATATATAAGCAATCCGAAAACTGGCCTGCTGCAAAATGCAGCAGGCCAGTTTTTAGTTGTTTGCCCTTTCTGCAACAGAGGACGGTTTTCAAGGCAAGAGGCGTCCTTTCCTTTTCCCCGTGGCTGTGGTACACTGCTTGCAGAATCGAAAGACCGGCCGCGCGCCGGTCTACCGAAAAGCTGAGAAAATGTATCATAAAAACGGAGGAGATCGAATATGTTAGTTGAAACCAAGGCCCGCGTCGGTGTATTTGCGATCGCGCTCGGCGCCTATCTGCCCCAGTTCCCGTCCCTGGTCCCCGAGTTTGAAGGCCAGTACGCCGCGTTTAAGAAGACGCTGCCCAACACCGTCGAGCTGATCGACGGCGGCATCTGCACCACCAAGGAGCTCTCCGCCGCGGCCGGTGACAAATTCCGCGCCGCCGACGTCGACCTCGTGATTCTGCAGCTGCTGACCTATGCCACCTCCTACAACATGCTTCCGGCCGTGCGCGACCTGGACGTGCCCGTGGTGCTCGTGAACCTGCAGAAGAAAAAAGCCCCGGACTATGCCACCACCGACACCCCCACCTGGCTCGGCGAGCTGTACGCCTGCGGCGCCGTCGGCGAGATGGTCGCCGACCTGGAGCGCGCGGGCAAGCGCCACGCGGTCATCACCGGCGTGGTCGAAGGCGGCGATCCCCAGGCCCAGGCCGAGATCGAGGACTGGTGCCGCGCCGCGCAGGTCCGCCGCCGTTTCCGCGACACGAACCTGGCCCAGATCGGCCGTCCCTATCCCGGTATGATGGACCTCTACATCGACGAAACCAACCTCTACCACCGCATGTGGCTATACACCAAGCAGTTCGACTGGGAGCGGATGTGGATCATCGCCGACAACATCACCGACGAAGCTGCGATCCGCGCCAAGGCCCAGGATATTCTCGACACCTTCGATATCGAGGGCGGCGGCAGCATCGAGCTCGTATGGGATATGGCCAAGTACGTGGTCGCCTTTGAGCAGTGGGTCCGTGACGAGCAGCTTGGCTTTGTCGCCTCCCACTATGACGGACTGGCGCAGGGCGTCGCCGGCAAGCTCGACAGCATGCTGATCCCGGCCTTCTCGATGCTCATAAAAGCCGGCACAGCCTGCGCGGTCGAGGGCGACATCAAGGTCGCCATGGCCATGGGCATCCTCAAGACCATCGCCGGCACCGGCCAGCTCAGCGAGATGTATTCGATCGACTTTAACGAGGATATCTGCATCATCGGCCACTCCGGCTCGGGCGACGCGGACATCTCCCAGGCCAGGAAGCCCACGATGAAGGTCGTCCCCGTGTTCCACGGCAAGACCGGCGGCGGCTATCTGACGCAGTTCTACCCGGCACTCGGCGACATCACCTTCCTCGGCATCACGCAGGACCGCGACGGCCACTTCAAGTTTGTCGTGGCCGAGGGTGTCAACGAGCCCGGCGAGATCTTCACCTTCGGCGATACCAACATGCGCATGCGCTTTACTTGCGGCGCGCGCGAGTTCTGCAACCGCTGGAGCGAGGCCGGCCCCACCCACCACATGGCCGCCGCTGTCGGCCGCCATATCGACACGATCCTCAAGGTTGCCAAGATCTTCAACGTGCCGGTGGACATCATCACAAGATAAAAAACGCCCTATACGGACTTCTGCCGTACAGCGAATCGCTGTACGGCAGAAGTCTTTTATAATCTGCAGCTGTTCCGTCTGCGGGGGAAACAACTGTACAAAGTCATCATTCGTAAAATTGCCATTCGTTCCAGGCTTTGGCTTATCTTTGTGCAGATTCTCTCGTGTCGCGTTTCTTGCTCATATTGACACATATGATATAATTTCTTTGATTCTTTTGATTATCATTCCATATGCCAACTGTGGCCGATTGCTGTGTCGAAGCAGATGAAGCTTAAAACCTTTCAATACGGTTAAAGGTGGGATTCTTTTGAGCTTTACAACGCCCGTTTTCTTGTTCTTGTTTTTCCCTTTGAGCATTGCAGCCTATTACGGCATAGCTGCTTTAGGGCGATTTTTTCCTCTTCTGAAAAGGATGAGAGCAGCCGACCTTGTTCTTCTGGCTTTCAGCCTGGTGTTTTTTGGTTGGGGTGTTTTGACCGCTCTCCCGTTTTTCTTCGGTTATATTCTGACTGTATACTTTATGGGCTGGCTTATTGCCCGCGTGGAGAAGAGAAACGCCGCTAAAGCACTGGCTATCGGTTTGGTGATGCTGCTGGGTGTTTTGTACGTTTCCAAGTAAACTGTACCCTGCAGAATGGACACCGGTAGTTTAGGGGATGCCCTGATCTTCGGACGGGAAGATTAGGGATACGCCCTTGACGGTGGACACTTTTG
>ONNS01000103.1 GCA_900319275.1 uncultured Eubacteriales bacterium | reverse complement strand
CAGTAAAAGTGTTTTTATATATTATCGCACAACGATCACCGCTTTGCAAGAAAAAGCATAGAATGGCCTGCAAAGGAAGTGATTGGAATGGAACGCGATTGGGAGCGCCGCCTGGAGAGCTTCGAGCGCGTCTGGCGCCGCGTGGGCGAGAGCGCACCGCCTTTTCAGCCGCCTCCGCCCCCGCCGCCGAGGCCGGGGAGAGGGCCATCGGCGCAGCGTCCCGGTCCGATGCGGCCGGGTATGGGGCGCCCTGGCATGGGGCGCCCGCTGCCGCCGTCTCCGCTACCCCCGCCGCCTCCGCCACCGCCACCCCTGCCGCCATTGCCCCCACCCCCGCCACCGCCGCGGCCCGGCCCCGGCGGACGGCCGCCGCAGCGCCCCTGCCGCCGTCCCGGCTGCCGCGGGAACCGGGGGAGAAGATAAAACCGCCCGACCCGCCCCGGCGTGCCTGCGCCGGGGCGGGCCAAGGCGCCGAAAAGCTCTTGACCTCGGGAAAAAACAGATTATAATAAAGATGTTTTGTTGATTATCTTTCCATCATATACAGAGGAGAATGCAGCCATGCCGACTACCTGGAACCGCAGTCCGGAGGATTTCCACTGGATCTATCTTGCCAATACCGACGCGTTCTACCGGCTGTACGGGATCAAGCTTGCCCCCGAGCTTGACGAGTTTGTCACCAAGTGCGCCGTTAGCCTGTGGAGCAAGGACAGCGCTGTTACCCAGGCCCATGTAGACATGGCCAACCAGATCTATTCCCGCAACCGCACCAAGCCCAACTGGAGACTCTGGATACTAACCAGCGCCGTTCAGGCCAGCAATGTCTTTCTGCCGCCTGACTTCTACTGGACTTTGGCTGAGACCGACGCGCGCCGCGGCACAGAGGACTCCCGTACCTTCATCCGCATGATGACAAATATTCTGCTCTATCTTGCCGCGGTTGATAACGATGTGACCTTCTCCGAGGCCGAGTATATCACCGAGTGCGTGGACAAGCTGACGGCCATCTGTGATACCAACGGCGTCAAAAAAACGCGCGAGGCTCTCAATCCGTTCGACTATGTGTCGAGCCGAGTAGACGAAAAGCTTTTGATCTCGGACAAAAACATCTAAAATAGATTTTTGTTGAATACCCTTTTATCATATACAGAGGAGAATACCGCCATGCCGACAAACTGGAACCGCAGCCCGGAGGATTTCCACCGGAGCTACATTGCTAACACCGACGCTTTCTATCATCGATGCGGGAGCAGCCTGGCCCCTAAACTTGACGAGTTTGTCACAAATTGCGCCCTCGGCCTTTGGAGCAAGGCTCGATCGGTCACCCAGGCCCATGTGGACATGGCCAACCAGATCTATTCCCGCAACCGCACGAAGCCCAGCTGGATGCTCTGGACGCTGACCAGCAATGTGGGCGGTGATAGCGACGCCTCTCTGCCGCCAGATTTCTACTGGAACGTGGCCGAGACCGATGCCCGCAATGGCACGGAGAACTCCCGCACTTTCATCCGTATGCTTACGACATTTCTGCTCTTCCTCGCCGCAGTCGACGACGATGTGACCTTCGCCGAGGCTGAGTACATCACCGAGTGGGAGGACAAGCTGACGGCCATCTGCGACAGCTACGGCGTCAAAAAAACGCGGGATGCCCTCAATCCGCTCGACTATGTGACGAGCCAGGAACCGAGTTTTATCGAAAAGTTTGCCGCCCGTCAGAATTCCGGCGGCAGCAGCCAGACGCCGGACAAGCCGGAGGCCAAAAGCGAGGAAAAAGAAGCCGAAAAGCCCGATTTCGACAAGCTGATGGCCGAGCTCGAGGAGCTGGTCGGCCTGGACGACATCAAAAAGGACATCAAGAGCCTGATGAATCTCGTCAAGATTCGCAAGCTGCGCGAGGCCAACGGCCTGCCCATCGCGCCGATGAGCCTGCACATGGTCTTCCTCGGCAACCCCGGCACCGGCAAGACCACGGTCGCGCGCCTTGTCAGCGGCCTGTATGCCGCGATCGGCGTGCTCAGCAAGGGCCAGCTGATCGAGGTCGACCGCTCGGGGCTTGTCGCCGGCTATGTCGGACAGACCGCACTCAAGACCCAGGAGGTCATCAAATCGGCGCTCGGCGGGGTACTGTTCATCGACGAAGCCTATTCGCTCTCCTCCGGCGGCGAGAATGACTTCGGCCGTGAGGCGATCGAGACGATCCTCAAGGCCATGGAGGATCACCGTGACGATCTCGTCGTGATCGTGGCGGGCTACACGGGGCCGATGACGAACTTTATCAACTCCAACCCCGGGCTTCAGTCCCGCTTCAACAAGTATTTTTATTTCGAGGACTATACCGGCGAGCAGTTGATGGCGATCTTCCGCATCCGCTGTGAAAAGAACGGCTACTGTCTGTCTGACGAGGCCGACAAGGCCGCGGCCGAGATCTTTGACCGGCTGTACGCTGAGCGCGACGAGAACTTCGGCAACGGCCGCGACGTCCGCAATTTCTTCGAGGACGCCGTGACCCGTCAGGCCAACCGCCTCGCAAAGCTCGAAGCCCCAAGCAAGGACGATCTGATGACGCTCCTGCCCGAGGATCTTGAGGATCGCGGGGAGGACGACAGCGCGGAGACGCCCGCGCCCAAGGCTCCTGCCGCCGCGCCGACCGGGGAACAGGAGAAATAATAGAGAGACGACAGGGCGTTTTGCAAAAATGCACCGGCGCTGTAAAAACGATGGTCTTGCCGTAGGGGCGGCCCTCGTGGCCGCCCGGCGTGCAAAGGTATATGCCAGCAAAACTGTTCGGCGAATTCGTACAAAGTGCGAGTGCGCCGAACAGTTTTTTGCTATATGAGTTTGATTCCGACGGGAGGGCACATATCCGCAGGGCACGCAGAGGCCATCCCCAACGTGAGTTACCCGGGTTTCTCGCGATTTCTCGCAGTTTGCAACAGCCAATTTTTTCATGTTGGGGCTTTTTTCAAAAAATTCGACGAAGCTTACTTGACATAACATGGTCTGTACGGTAAAATGGATCGAATAATATTTTAACGGAGTTCGGCTCTGCGCCCGTCGGGCGCCGACCGGGGGAGACTTCGGGCTGAATATTACACGATTCCGACGGGTACGCTTGATGTCCCGTCTTTCCTTAGAAACTCACCGCATAATTCTAAAAGAATGGAGGTGTGTTTTCTTACCATGCCCTGGATTTTATGGCTGATCATTGGGCTGATCGTCGGCGGAGGCGCCGTCGGGCTGTTCTTTTATACACGGGAAAAAAATGCCGAACGAAATATAGCTGACGCCGAGGAACAGGCCAAGCAGATCATCAACGAAGCAATCAAGAATGCCGAGAGCAAGAAACGGGAAGCTCTCGTCGAGGCAAAGGAAGAAATACACAAAAACCGCTCGGAGTACGAGCGGGAGGTCAAGGAGCGCAGGGCCGAGCTCTCCAAGCAGGAGCGCCGCCTGCAGCAGAAGGAAGAAAACCTGGACCGCAAGATCGACGCGGTCGACAAGAAAAACGATGCGTTGGCCAACAAGATCGCCGCGGCTGAAAATCAGCAGAAGGAGATCGCGCTGGTCAAGAAGAGCCAGCTGGAGATGCTCGAAAAGATCTCGGGCTTCAGCGTCGAGGAAGCCAAGACCTATCTCATCAACCAGGTCCGCGATGAAGCCACCCACGAGATGGCCGTCAAGCTCAAGGAGGTCGAAGCCCAGTTCAAGGACGAGGCTGACGACCGCGCCCGCGAGATCATCGCCACCGCCATCCAGCGCTGCGCCGCCGACCACGCCAGCGAAATCACCGTCTCTGTCGTTCCTCTCCCCAACGACGAGATGAAGGGCCGCATCATCGGCCGCGAGGGCCGCAACATCCGCTCGATCGAAACGCTGACGGGCTGCGACCTGATCATTGACGACACCCCCGAGGCCATCACGGTCTCCTGCTTCGACCCGGTCCGCCGCGAGGTGGCCAGGCTCGCGCTCGAGAAGCTGATCCAGGATGGCCGCATCCACCCCGCCCGCATCGAAGAGATGGTGGCCAAGGCCCAGAAAGAAGTCAACGCCGTCATCAAGGCCGAGGGCGAGCGCGCCGTACTCGAGACCAACATCCACTCCCTGCACCCCGAGCTGATCAAACTGCTCGGCCGCATGAAATACCGCACCAGCTACGGCCAGAACGTGCTGAACCACTCGATCGAGGTCAGCCATCTGGCGGGCTTGATGGCCGCGGAGCTCGGCGTGAATGTGAACATCGCCAAGCGCGCGGGCCTGCTGCATGATATCGGCAAGTCGATCGACCACGAGGTCGAGGGCAGCCACGTCACGATCGGCGTGGACATCTGCCGCAAGTTCAAAGAGTCCGAAGAGGTCATCCACTGCATCGAGGCCCACCACAACGACGTCGAGCCCCATACGATCGAGGCCTGCCTTGTCCAGGCGGCCGATGCGATCTCGGCCGCGCGCCCCGGCGCCCGCCGCGAGAATCTCGAGAACTATATCAAGCGCCTCGAAAAGCTCGAGGAGGTCTCGAAGAGCTTCCCCGGCATCGCGAGCTCCTATGCCATCCAGGCCGGCCGCGAGATCCGCGTCATGGTCGAGCCCGACAAGGTCAGCGAGGATCAGATGGTGCTGCTGGCCCGCGACATCGCCAAGAAGATCGAGGAAGAGCTCACCTATCCCGGCCAGATCAAGGTCCACGTCCTGCGCGAGACCAAGGCCATCGACTACGCGAAGTAAAAGCAAAAACTAACAAGAACAAGTCTCCGATGAATACGAAAAGAACGTATTTGTCGGAGATTTTTTATTGAGCGTGCACGCTTGGCTCGCCCCCGCCGCAAGGCGAGGGGAGAGCTGGCGCGCAGCGCCTGAGAGGGGCAAGAGATGTCGGACAATCGCCCCCTCTCCGTCACTTCGTGACACCTCTCCCCGGCGCGGGGAGAGGCAAGGGAACACGGGGCGGGGCGAGCCAAGGATTTTTGATAGCACCAAATCATGCTTTCAGCCTCCCAAAGACGGGAGGCTGAATTTTTCGGATATGTATCTTAAAAAATCAAGATCCCGGCAATCGCTGAAAGGGCGATCCACCAGATCGGATGCAGCTTTTTCGTCTGTGGGATCCAGGTCGAGAGCACGTAGACCGCGGCGGCGATCGCGAGAGAGCGGAGATCCAGCCGCTCCAGCAGGCTGTCGCTGCCCGCAGCAAAAAACGCGATCTTTGCCACGGCGATCCCGGCGGCCGCGATCAGCGCTACCGAGGCCGGGCGGAGAAAACGGAAAACCGTCACAACAAAGCGGTTATCCTGAAAGCTTTTGAGCAAAATCGCGATCGTCAGAATAATCAGAACCGAGGGCGTGATGAGCCCGAGTGTGGCGATCACCGCGCCGGGCAGCCCGGCGACGGTAAAACCGACGTAGGTCGCGCTGTTGACGCCGATCGGGCCGGGGGTCGACTCGGAGACCGCAATCATATCGGCAAGCTCTCTCTGGGTGAACCAGCCGGTTTTCTCGGCCATGGCCGAGAGAAACGGCAGCGTCGCAAGCCCGCCGCCCACGGCGAAGAGGCCCGTTTTGAAGAACTCCCAGAACAGACGCAGGTACAGCATCAGTCCGCCTCCTTCCCGCTGCGGCGGCCGACAATAAGCTCGTATACCACCGCAAAGGCCAGGACCGCGGCCACGACCGCCACCGGCGATACGCCGGTGAAGAGCGCGGCGGCCAGTACAAGCAGGAAAATGCCCAGCGTCAGCGCTTCCTTCACGGCGCTCTTCCACAGCTTGAGCACGGCGTTGAGGATCAGCACGCAGACACAGGCGCGGATGCCGGTAAAGGCTTTGGCGACGATCGGGTTGCCCTCAAACACACGGATGACGCCGGCCAGCAGCGAGATGATGACGACCGAGGGGAAGACCACGCCGAGCGTGGCCATGATCCCGCCGGGGATACCCCGGGTTTTGTGGCCGATAAAGGTCGCCGTGTTCACGGCGATGACGCCTGGCGTGCACTGGCCGATGGCGAAGTAGTTTGCCAGATCTTCGTCCGTGGCCCAGTGCTTTGTCTCGACGATCTCACGCTGCAAAATCGGCAGCATGGCATAGCCGCCGCCGAAGGTCATCACACCGACCTTGGCGAAGCTCAGAAACAGCTCCCACAGCCCGGCCCTCGCCGGTGGGTCATTACGGTTCATATCAAAGCGCCATGAATATAGGATGGCGAAAAGCCAAAAAGCTTTTCGCCGCGCCACTTTGTGGCGCAGCAAAACAGCACAGCTGTTTTGCCGTATATTCATTGCAATGATCATCGGGCGAATGATTCCTTGAATCATTCGCTGCCAAACGTTTCGTTTGGCAACGAAATCAATCGAATCCTCGATTGATTTCGCCATCCGATAATCATTATACACCAATGCGCGGCGCTTGCCAACAACAAAAGCGGAATCGTGCCCATATGGGACGATTCCGCTTTCTGTCATATTACGCAATGCTCTCGAGACGCCCGTGTCGGACGGAGAGTTTCAACTCGCTGCCGTCGGCCTTGGCGCAGAGCGTGTCGCCCGCGCGGAGCTTCCCGGAGAGCAGCAGCTCGGCAGCCGGGTCCTCGAGCTGCCGCTGCAGCTGACGGCGCAGCGGGCGGGCGCCGTAGCGCGCATCCGGCTTTGGGTCGGCCAGCAGGTGAAGGGCGTTTTCAGTCAGCTCCAGTCCCAGCTGCATGGCTGCAAAGCGGCCGCGCAGCTCGTCCACCAGCTTGCCTGTGATTTTCAGCAGATCCTGGCTGTCGAGACGGCGGAAGACGATGGTCTCGTCCACGCGGTTGAGAAACTCCGGGCGGAAGGTGCGGCGCAGCTCGTCAAGCACCTGCTCGCGCAGCTGTCCCTCCGGCGCGGCCTGGCAGGAGAAGCCCAGCGGCGTGTGCCCGTCGGTGATGGCCTTCGCGCCGATGTTTGAGGTCATGACGATCACGGTGTTGCGGAAATCCACGGTCCGGCCGCCGCTGTCGGTCAGGCGGCCGTCGTCCATGATCTGCAGCAGGATGCTCCAGATATCCTCGTGGGCCTTTTCAATCTCATCAAACAGCACGACCGACCAGGGGCGGCGGCGCACCTGCTCGGTGAGCTGCCCGCCGTCCTCATAACCCACATAGCCCGGCGGCGAGCCGATCAGACGGCTGACCGAGTGCTTTTCCATATATTCGGACATATCCAGACGGATCAGCGCCTTCTCGTCGCCGTATACCGTGGCGGCCAGCGTGCGGCAGAGCTCGGTCTTCCCGACGCCTGTCGGACCGAGGAACAGAAAACAGCCAACCGGGCGCTTCGGATCCTTCAGACCGACACGGCCGCGGCGGATCGCGCGGGCGAGCAGCGTGACGGCCTCGTCCTGGCCGATGATGCGCTGCCGGAGCCGCGCCTCGAGATCAATCAGCTGTTCACTCTCGCTGCGGTTGAGGGTGTTGAGCGGGATATCGGTCCACTGTGAAACGACGCTGGCGACGGTTTCGGGGCCGATGCTGCCCGTCCGTCCGGCCACGCGCTCGGCGGCAGCCGCCTCGTCTAAAAGATCGATGGCCTTGTCGGGCAGAAAGCGGTCGTGGATATAGCGCACCGAGAGATCGACAGCGGCGTCAAGCGCCGGATCTTCAATGTGCACACCGTGGTGGCGCTCGAGCATCGGCCGCAGCGCGCGCAGCATTGTCAGGGCCGTCTCGCGGTCGGGCTCCTCCACGCGCACCGGCTGAAAGCGGCGCTCAAGCGCCGGGTCCTTTTCAATATGGCGGCGGTATTCCTCGCTCGTTGTGGCGCCGATGATCTGTACCTCCCCGCGGCCCAGGGCGGGCTTGAGGATGTTGGCTGCGTCGATCGCGCCCTCGGCGCTGCCGGCGCCGATGATCGTGTGCAGCTCATCGACGAACAGAATGACGTCGCCGGCCCGCTTTACGTCGCGCAGCACCGATTTGACGCGCTCTTCAAAATCACCGCGGTATTTGGTCCCGGCCAGCATGGCGGGAATGTCCAGCGCAACGATGCGTTTGTTTTTCAGTGTGTCCGGCGCCTGTCCGCGTGCAAGCTGAACGGCCAGCCCCTCGGCCACGGCGGTTTTCCCGACGCCCGGCTCGCCAACGAGGACGGGGTTGTTCTTCGAGCGCCGCGCGAGGATCTGCACGGCGCGCGTGATCTCCCGGCCGCGCCCGACGACCGGGTCGATACGCCCGGACGCCGCCATGGCTGTCAGATCGCGGCTGAACTGGTCGAGGATTTTGGTCTCGGGGCGGTGCAGCAGCGTGCCGCGCGCGGTGCCGGTCTGGCCTTCCCGCCCGCGGTCGGAGGAGAGGGGATTGCCAAAGAGCGCCATGATATCGGTATAGAGCTGGTTGGGGTCCTGCCCCAGAGCCAGCAGGATCTGCGTACCGGTGCAGGTGTTCTGCCGCAGAATGCCGAGCAGCAGCTGTTCGGTGCCAATGTAATGGGTGTGCATGGCTTCGCTGTCGCGTCCGGCCTGTTCGATGGCCGCACGTGCCCGCGGCGTCAGCCCCTGGGGCGGCTCGCAGGCGAAGCTGAGAGCGCGCAGACGCCGGATCTCCTGCACAAGGGCGGCTTCCTCCACGCCGCGCCGGCGCAGAACGCGCGCCCCGAGCCCCTCATCCTCACGCAAAATCCCCAGCAGGAGATGCTCGGTCCCAACATGGCCGTGGCCCAGCTCACCGGCGAAGCGGCGGGCCAGTTCGATCGCTGTCTCGGCCCGCTGGGAAAATTTTTCGTTGCTTTTCACATTGGTCGCCTCCTCACAGGCTCATTCCTCCGGCAACGCAAATATCCGCAAACCGGGGGCTTGTACAGCCGAAAGCGCTTTACGGTTACTGTATTGCCGCATTAATCATACGCTGCCATCAGGCTAAAAGCTGACGAAACGGCTCGCGCAGAGAGAAGTATCTCCATTTTTCAGAAAAGATAATACAAGGATATAAAAATGGGCATTGATTTTTTGCGCAATTGTGTTACAATACAAAAGAAGTGAGGCCCAAAGGGTCTAAAAATAACATAGGAGGTAACAATATGCCTTACGTTATCGGCGATGATTGCCTGTCCTGCGGCTCTTGCGCAGCTCAGTGCCCTGCTGAAGCCATTGATATGGGCGAGGTCCACTACGAGATCGACCCCGATAAGTGCCTGGAGTGCGGCGCCTGCGCTGCCCAGTGCCCTGCCGAGGCCATTACGCTGGAGTAATCTCCGAAACATAAAAATGGACGGTTCAAAGACCGTCCATTTTTTATGCCGGACTATCGGTATAAAGGAAACCGACAGATGACAGATGAATTCACACGACTCTGGCCCGAGGGGCCGGTATTTTGCGCGTCGCGGCATTTTCCGCTGAGTACCGACAGCATCCTGCTGGCGGATTTTTCGCGCACGCGCGCCGGAGAAAAGGGGATCGATCTCGGCTGCGGAGCCGGGATCCTCAGTTTACTGCTGCTGGTTCGGCAGGAAGGCCTTTCGATCACCGGGCTGGAGCTGGTGAGCGAGGCCGCGGCGCTTGCGGAGAGAAACCTGGCGGCAAACGGCTTGTCCGACCGTGCCGAGGTGCTGGTCGGGGACATCCGGCGCGTGAAAGCGAGTTTTCCCTCCGGAAGCTTTGATTTTGCAGTGTCAAACCCGCCATACTTCCCGCGCGGCAGCGGCGCGGCGTCGCCCGACGGTGAGCGCGCGGCGGCCCGGAGCGAGAGTACATGCACGCTTGAAGAGCTGTGTCTCGCGGCCAGATACCTCTGCCGCAGCGGCGGCAGTTTCTTTGTGGTGCACCGCGCCGAGCGGCTGGCCGACCTCTTCTGTACGATGCGCGCAAACGCGATCGAGCCCAAGCGGCTGCGCCTTGTCAGCCACCACAGCGGCGCAGCGCCGAGCCTGGCCCTCGTTGAGGGGCGGCGGGACGGAGGAAGCGGTCTCACGGTCGAGCCGGAGCTCGTTCTCTTTGACGCGGATGGGCACGAGAGCGCCGAGTGCCGCAGAATCTACCACAAAACATGATAAACGATGAAAAGGAATCTGCCCTCCCGTTTCAAGACAGGAGGGCAGATTCCTTTATGCGCTGACGATCAGAATTTCCCGCGCAGCTTGCTCAGACACTCGGGGCAGACATTTTTGCCCTTGAAGCTCTGTAAATCTTTTGCGTTGTCGCAAAAGATGCAGGTCGGTGCGTATTTGCGCAGAATAACATCGTCACCGTCCACATATATTTCCAGTGCGTCCTTTTCGGCAATGCCAAGCGTGCGGCGCATCTCGATGGGCAGAACAATACGGCCCAGTTCATCCACTTTTCGTACGATTCCGGTTGATTTCATTGGTTGGGGCCCCCTTTTGTCATGATTCTCCCTGACGAGTGCATTATAACACAGATTTTATCAATGTAAAACATTTTTCGTCAAAACCGGGAAAAAAGTTAACGTTTATTCATTATTTTTCCAAAAACAGGGAGAGTTTTCCATGAATGCAGTACTGATCACGCTATTCGTCATATCTACCTGCTGGGCAGTGTTTACAGGGCACATCCCGGAGAGCGGTGCGGCAGTCATGGAAGGCGCCGAGGAGGCGGTCCGATTATGCATAAATATAAGCGGAGCGATCTGCTTGTGGAGCGCGGCCATGGAGCTGATGGAGCGCTGCGGCCTGTCAGAACGACTGTCATCGCTGCTGCAGCCGCTGCTGGGTCGGCTGTTTCCCGAGAGCTGCCGCAGCAAGGATGCGCGGCAGGCGCTCAGCGAAAATGTGAGCGCCAATCTGCTGGGGCTCGGCAGTGCGGCGACTCCCTCGGGGCTGCGGGCGGCACGGGCTATGGCCGCGTGCTGCCCGCAGGAGCTGGGGCTGCTGGTGGTGATGAACACGGCCTCACTGCAGCTGCTGCCGACTACGATCGCCTCGCTGCGCGCCGGAATGGGCGCGGCGTCGCCCTTCGACATCCTGCCGGCCGTGTGGCTGAGCTCGCTGGTCTCTCAGGCGGCGGGGCTCGGGACGGCGGCTCTCTTACGCCGATGCTCTCGCTGATCCCGGCGGCGCTGCTGGCAGGACTATGCCTGTACGGGCTGTTTCGCGGCGTCGAAGTGTACACGGTCCTGACTGACGGGGCCGCAAAAGGTTTGCAGCTCATCGGCAAGCTGCTGCCCGGCATGGTGGTGCTGTTCTCCGGCATCTGGCTGCTGCGCGCCTCCGGTCTGCCCGAGGCGCTCAATGCCTGGATCGCGCCGCTGCTGGGCACGCTCGGTATTCCGCCGGAGACCGGGCTTCTGCTGCTGATCCGTCCGCTCTCGGGCAGCGCCGCCATGGCCGCGGCGAGCGAACTCATGGCGAAAAGCGGCGTCGATTCCTATGTCGGCCGCTGTGCGGCCGTGATGCTCGGCAGCAGCGAGACCACGTTTTATGTGCTGGGGCTCTATTACGGCGCCGCAGGAAAAAAACCGGCGCGCTGGGTCATCCCGGCGGCGCTGTGTGCCGATCTGGCCTGCTTTGTCTCGTCGGCCTGGCTGTGCCGTGTTTTGTGATACTGTCTTGGCATAGTCTCCGATCTGTGATATACTGTAAATAGAAAAAACAGGGAGGACCCGGTATGAAGGACAGTAAGGGCAAGGAAATCGCGATGGATCTGCTGGTTTCGGTGATCGGATCGGCACTGGTAGGCATCGGCCTGTCGGTGTTCACAGTGCCGAATGATATCGCACCGGGCGGCGTCTCGGGTCTTGCGACGGCGCTGGCCTTTATCACGCCGATCCGCGTGAGCATCTGGACAGTGATGCTCAACGTCCCGCTGCTGCTTGGCGCCTGGCATATGCTCGGAAGGCGTTCGCTGCTTTATACGCTGCTGTGTACGGGCCTGCTCTCGATGTTTATCGAACTTTCTGACGCACTGCTGCCTTCGTATACCAACAACGAACTGTTAGCCGCAATTTACGGCGGCGGCATCATGGGGCTGGGCGTCGGAATCCTGTTCCTCAGAGATATCAGCACGGGCGGCACCGATCTGCTGGCGCTGATGCTGAAAAAGGTTTTCCCGAATGCCAACAGCGGCAGACTGCTGATGGGGGTCGATACGGCGGTCGTATTCCTCGCTGTCCTGATTTTCCGCGATATCGACGTGGCGCTGTATTCGATCGTGGCGATCATGGCCGCCTCCCGCGTCATCGACCTGCTGGCGCAGGGCGTGGATTACGCCAAGGTCATCTATATCGTCACCGATCGGGGCGCGGCGGTTACCGAGGCGCTGAACACCCAGACCAACCGCGGCAGTACGGTGATCCCGGCCTACGGCGGCTATACCGGCGACGGGAAGCAGGTTGTCTTTACCGTTACGCGCCGGGTTGTGCTCGCCCAGACGCTGCGCGTCATCAAACAGGCTGATCCCAAAGCCTTTACCTTTGTTACGGATTCCACCGAGGTCCACGGCGAGGGCTTCAAAGAGGACTGATACAAGAGTATTACAGGGATTGACAGCAAGGCCCCCGCGGGCAAAAGCCCGCGGGGGTCTTGTCGCTTCCTGTCGGCAAAAAAAGCGTGAATTCCCAAAGTAAATTCCACCGTAAGGAGGGTGTGGAAATAAGCGTGGGAATCAGTGGAAGTAAGCATGGGAAAAGACGAGAAAACGG
>ONNS01000104.1 GCA_900319275.1 uncultured Eubacteriales bacterium | reverse complement strand
GACCAGCTATGCCCGTCTCGTCACCCAGCTCTTCGGCGACCACATGCTCATCTCCAACGCCACCGGCTGCTCCTCCATCTGGGGCGGACCGGCTGCCACCTCTCCCTACACCGTCAACAAGGAAGGCCACGGTCCCGCCTGGGCCAACTCCCTGTTTGAGGACAATGCGGAGCACGGCCTCGGCATGTATCTCGGCCAGAAGAAGATCCGTGACGATCTGAAGGCCAAGGTCGAAGCGCTTGCCGCCATCGAGTGGGCTACCGCCGAGATCAAGGAAGCTGCTGCCAAGTGGCTCGAGACCTATGCCGACGGCAATGCCAACCAGGCTCCCGCCAAGGCGCTCGTCAAGGCGCTGGAAGACGGCATCACCGAAGGCTGCGAGTGCGACGCCTGCAAGCTCGCCCGCGAGATCCTCGAGAAGAAGGACTACCTGAACAAGAAGTCCGTCTGGATCTTCGGCGGCGACGGCTGGGCCTACGACATCGGCTACGGCGGCGTTGACCACGTCCTGGCCTCCGGCGAAGACGTCAACATCTTCGTCTTCAACACCGAGGTTTATTCCAACACCGGCGGACAGGCCTCCAAGGCCTCCAACATCGGCCAGGTCGCTCAGTTCGCGGCTGCCGGTAAGGAGATCAAGTCCAAGTCCCTGGCCGAGATGGCCATGACCTACGGCTATGTGTATGTGGCGCAGATCGCCATGGGCTCCAACCCCGTCCAGACGATGAAGGCCATTGCCGAGGCCGAGGCGCACAAGGGCCCGTCCCTGATCATCGCCTATGCTCCCTGCGAGATGCACAGCATCAAGGGCGGCATGACCAACTGCCAGAAGGAGATGGCCAAGGCCGTCAAGTGCGGTTACTGGAACCTCTTCCGCTTCAACCCCGATGCCGAGAAGCCCTTCACGCTTGACAGCAAGGAGCCCGCTGACGGCTACCGTGAGTTCCTGATGAACGAGGCCCGTTACAGCCGCCTGACCCGCGAGTTCCCCGACCGCGCCGAACGTCTGTTCACCGCGAACGAGGACAACGCCAAGGCCCGCTACGAGCACCTGATGAAGCTCAAGGCCCTGTACGAATAATCCGTATCGGCTTTGGCTGAATCAATAAAAAACATGCAGAGGCTGCGAAAGCAGCCTCTGCTTTTTTGTCATTAGATAGAGAAATCTGCGTAGGGAGGCAGGCCCGGATGCCTCCGCAGACCTGCACCGAGCCGTAGGGAGGCATCCCGAGATGCCTCCGAAAAACCTGCGCGATAATCTACGGAGCGATCTGGGGAAACGGAGCCTTCCCGCTGCCGGTGGCAGAGGAAGGGAAGGATCCGTTTCCGTAGCCGCGCCTTTGGCGGGCCGTCGCGTAAGCAGGCCCGGGAAAGGCATTCGCGGCAAGGCGGTCTCGCTCCCTACGAAATGAAAAGGGCCCGATGCTTTCGCAACGGGCCCTTGCAGAGTTTATTTAGTTGTCTTCAAAGATCCTGTTTTGCGAAGGATCAATAGCTCAGACCGAAGCCGGAGCGGTAGTAGTTGCCGTCGGCGTCCATGTAGGCATAGCTGCCGCCGTTGACGTTTTCGAGGATGGCGGGATCGATGTACTGATCCTTGTCATAGCCCGGAACGTCGTTCGGGGAGGCGCAGATCTCAGCAACCGTGCCGTCTTCGAGCGTGGTCTCGGTCAGGGCGATGACGTCCTCAGAGGAGACCATCGTGACGGTGAGCTTGCCGGTCGGGTTGTAAGCGCCGGTGATCACGTCGACCTGGGCCTTGCGGGCGTTGTCGAGGGAAGCGGCGGAGGTGGTGTACTGGGCAAGCAGAGCATCGCAGTAGGGCTCGAGGTTGGTGAGGATCCAGGGGTTCTTGCAGACGATCGTCGCAACGACCTTGCCGCCGTTTTCATGGACAGCGTCAGCAGCCTTGACGAGCTTCTTGCCATCGGCCAGCGTGGTGACTTCGATCTTCTCGCCGGTCTTGTTCTGGGAGGCGACAACACCGATTCCGAAGTTGCCTTCGCCGCCGGACATCTCGCGCTCGTCGACTTCATAGTCTTCCACAAGGCTCAGCACGCCCTCGGCGGTGGTGCCGTTGGTGGAGGTGGTGGGCTTGGGATCCACATAGAAGTACGCGACCTCGGCGTCGGCAGCCTTGTCGACGATCTCGAAGCCCTGCTCCTCGAAGAGAGCGGTCATGGCAGCGAGCATATCCTCATCCTCGCCGTTGCCGGTGTAGGAGGCGACATACAGCTTGGTGCCGGCGTTGGGGGCCAGAGGCAGGGCGTTCTCATGATTCTTCATGAGGACGACGGCCTTCTGGTGCAGGGCATAGGCCTGCTCAGCGGCGGTCTGGAGGTTGGTGGCGCGGACTTCGTCGGCCTTGGCATAGTCGAGATAGGGGTTCTCGAAGCGGCCCTGCTTGAACATGGCGGTCGAGCGGTTGATGTTGGCGCGGTCAAGATCTTCCTTGGGAAGGATGCCGCTCTCCACGGCCTCGATCACGAGGTCGGTGCGCAATCCGGAGCCGATGGCGTCGCTGCCGGCGGAGATCAGCTTGGCATAGCGCTCGGTGAGGCTCAGATCCTCGACACCGAAGGTCTGGCCGGTGACGATGCCGGAGTCGGTGTTGACGAAGCCGTCAAAGCCCATGACATCGCGCAGCAGGGTGGTGATGATTTCTTCATTGTACGCAGAGCCGAGCTGGTTGACCTGCACTTCGTGGCCGCGATAGGTCTGCACAGCAGAGCGGGCGTCCGCAGCGTCGCGGGAGTAGCAGGGCATGATCGAGCCGCAGCCGGCGTCGATCGCGGCCTGGAAGCCGACGAGCTGATAGGTCTCGAGAGAGCCCGGGGTCGGATACAGACGCCACTGGCCCTGCGCGGTGTGGGACTCAAAGCCGTTCTCGGAGGCACCGTCGCCGGGGAAGTGCTTGACGGACAGGGCAACCGTGTCTTCCTTCAGACCGCCCTGGCCCTTCTGGTAACCTTCGACCAGCGCGGTGATCAGACCGGCGGTCACATCGGGACGCTCGCTCATGGTCTCGACATTGCGGGGCCAGCGGGGATCGGTGATCAGGTCGACCTGCGGGCCGTACATCTGATAGATGCCCTGGGCGACCCACATCTCACGGTCGACCTCGGCATACTCGCGGATCGCGTCATAGTTGCCGTCGCCCATCGCGGCAGCAGCCAGACCGAGGCTGTCGGGGAAGCCGGCGGAGATCGGGTTGGAGATCGTGGTCATCGGGATCGCGGGCACACCGCGCAGGGCGGCGTCAGCCTCAGACATCTCGGTGACGACGTTGTTGTACAGGGCGACCATCGAGGCATCAAAGCCCAGGCTGCCGCGGTACACACCGGCGCGGATCTTCTGGGTGTTGATAACAAAGGAATCCATGCCGGCAAAGCCGGGAGCATAGGCGTTCTTGGACTCCTCGCCCTCGGCGATCATGGTCACGACGGCGGCGGGGTTGATCGTGCCGTCGTCATTCTTGGCCATGTCAAGCTTGGGCACGCCCGGGGTGATGGCCAGCGCGTTGAAGACAAAACCGGCCTGGTCGATCAGCTCCATCTTGCTGACCATGTCTTCGGCACGGGTCTTGGCATCGAGACGCCAGTCCTCAAAGGGATCGAGCTCCTTGTTGTTGTTGCTGTCCCTGAAGTACAGGCCGTCAACAACGAGCACGCCCACGGTGGTGACACCGATGGTCGGGCCGTTTTCGTTCTCATAGAACACGGGCTCCAGATACGTCGCGGTCGGGTCGACCTCGGCCGGATCGTAGGGAGCGGGGATGTAGCTGTCGCCGTCGGCAAACACCGCCGGGCACAGCGTCATCAACAGTGCGAGGGTCATGAGGATGCTGATGAGTTTTTTCATATTCCTTCTCCTTTGTGTATTTTTTTCGGGGCGCGGCATAGCCGCCCCGTTTTCTATTGTCAATTATACCAAATTAAACGGAAAGAAAAAGGCCTATGCCTTGAATCCGTGTCCATGCGGCGCAAAACACCCGATAATCGCTTCACGTCAAAATAGCGCCGTGAGCGGATGCAAAGATCCACTCGCGGCGCTATTAAAAAGAAGCAAATTATTCCGGACGCAGTATCACGCTGAGCTTGAACAGTCCGTCCTGCACGCGCACCGACATCGAGCCCTGGTGTTTCTCAGCAATATGCCGGATGGAGCGCAGACCGAAGCCATGGCCGCTGCCGCTCTTGGTGCTGGGGAAGAGCCCGTTTTCATCGGCGGTGCGCTCACCCTCGAAGGTGTTTTCCACCTGCAGCACGACAAGGCCGCTGCGCGCATTGCTCTTGAGCGTGATCAGCCGCCGGGACGGATCTGCCACATGCATGGTCGCCTCGAGCGCGTTATCCAGGGCGTTTCCAAAGAGAGAATAGATCTCCCGTTCGCTGAGAAAATCGAACAGCGTGCCGTCGATCATATACGAGAATTTGATCTGGTGCGGCAGGCAGAGGATATTTTTTTCGGTCAGGACGATATCCACGGTTTTGTTGCCGCAGTCGATCACGGTGGAATAGGCGTTGATGGAATTCTCAAGCTCGTCCAGATGCCCCTCAAAGCTGGCCTTGCCTGCCTCCGAGCGGATCGCGGCGATCTGGTGCTTGAGATCGTGGCACTTCGTCTGGAGGTTGACGATGCCGTCGTGGCTCATCTCGTAATAGCGCATTTTGTTGCTGATAAAGTCGTGCATGGTGCGGTTTTCGTGCCGGAAGCTGTCGAGCAGGGCGATCATCAGCAGGGCGGAGAAATTGAGCGCGGAGTAGAGCAGTGCACAGAGATAGTATAAAAACTCGGAAGCGCTGCTGCCGGTAAAGACCTGCCCGGCAAATTCCAGCGCCATCAGGCAGAAGATAAAGACTGCCGACAGCACCGCCATCATGCGTGTCGGCGCGTGGTAAGGCGGTTCCTTCACGATGCGCTTGTAGAGCAGACTGCAGACGGCGGCGACCGCAAGATAGACGATATAGGAGACCAGCGACCCAGCCACACTGTATTCTGACCAGGGAGATGAAAAATGCCAGAGAAGCATCAGGTCGGCGACAGCCTTAAAGCCGTTCCAGGCGATCTCAAACACCGTCAGCGCGAGCAGACCGAGATACAGAGCCTCGGGGGCGATGACCCGATAGCAGAAGCCACAGCCGAAGAGAAACAGCATATACAGCGTCAGCAAGCGCACACTGTAGCCCAGCGCCTTCCAGACGGTGTCCTGAAAAACGACCTCGGAGATGTAACGTGTCAGCCAGCTCACGAGACACATCAGCACCAGCACCAGCAGCGCGCGCAGCGCAAAGCGCGAACGCTTCGGCGCGGTATTGAGAAGCAAAAGCAGCGCAAAAAAGACAATGGCCGCAGATATGCGGTGGTCGACGGCAGCGACCCAGGCTAAATCGCGGATCACAGGCTGTCCCCCAAAAAGCTTGAAAAGCGCTTCATCAGTTCCTTGCGGTGCGATTTGGAGATCGAGATCTGCGTCTTGTCGACGGTGAGATGATCCGCTGTCACATGGCTGACATAGCGCAGATTGACAATAAACGAGCGGTTGCAGAGCACAAAGCGCTCGGGATCGAGCTTCTGCACCAGATCGGACAGACGGCCGCGCGCGCTGAACTCGCCGCGCGTCGTGTGATAGACGAGATTGTGGTCGAAGACCTCGACATACTGGATATCATTGGCCGAGAGGCTGACGGTCCCCTCCGCAGTTTTGAGCGAAAAGAGCGCGCTTGCACCGGCCGTAAGCCGACGCATGGCCTTGTCCAGCACATAGTCGACCGAGGCCGCCGAAGCGGGCTTGACGATGAAATCGAGCGCGTCCACCTCGTAGCCCTTGATGGCAAACTGTGCCATCTGCGTCACAAAGATCAGGATCGACTCGCGTCCGATCCGGCGCAGCAGCCGCGCGGTTTCGAGCCCGTCGAGCTTGGGCATCTGGATATCCAGAAAAACAATATCGTGCGTTTCAGAGCTGCGGATATAATCCAGTCCGTCCGAAAAGACGTGGATCATTGCCGCGACGCCGTTTCTGGTAAAATAGGCGTCGACATAGCTTTTGAGCAGCGCGGCATCCCGCGCGTCGTCGTCCACAATCGCGATCAGATACACGAAGCTGCCCCCTTCCTTTTTGGTTTTCCCTTGCAGATATAAGTAGAGTCAGTATAGCACGTTTTGATACAATTGACAAGAGATCGGCCGTTTTTCGGGCTTTTCCGAGAGCAGTAATCGTGAGAAGAGCTGAAAAATGGGGCTGTTGCAAAATGCGGATTAGCTGCACAAATTATGGTTCTGCCGTAGGGGAGGGGCTTGCCCCTCCCGCGCACGCAAATGTATAAATTCGCAAAT
>ONNS01000105.1 GCA_900319275.1 uncultured Eubacteriales bacterium | reverse complement strand
CGTCATCCTCGCGAAGGCGAGGATCTTCTATTTGAGTTTACCTGTAAGCGCGATTCTTGCTTCGCGGCGGACAAGCGCCTGCTCGTAGCGGCGGCGTGCTTCGTCGGAATCGGGTTCCACGGGTGCCGTGGCGGTGGGCCTGCCGTTGTCGTCGATGGCGACGAACGTGAAGTAGGCGTGCGCGACCGGGAGTTCGGCTCCGTTCTCGGGGTCGGTCTCGGTTATCTTGAGCCCGATTTCCATGGAGGTGTTGAACACGCGGTTCATGCTCGCGTGGATATTGAGGATGGTGCCGACCGCCGTCGGGCGGAAGAACCGCACGCCGTCGATGGAGACGGTGTTCACCTTGCGGCCAGCGTGCTTGAAGGCGACGTCTTCCACGACTCGAGCGAGCTGCTGCGCTATCCGACCATTAACGACCAGCTGGAGTGCCGCATGGCCTTCTGCGAGCGCTGGCTGCGGGAAAACGGGATCGATCTGACCGGCGTGGATGCGATTGTAGGGCGCGGCGGCGCCTGCCGGAGCGTCGAGAGCGGCACCTATGAGGTCGACGAGCTGCTGCTGCGCGACACACGCGAGGCCAAGGGCGGCATCTATCATTCGAGCATGCTGGGCATCCAGATGGCCAAGCGCTTCCAGGAGCGCTACGGCGGCCGCGTCTTCATGGTCGATCCGATCGTCGTGGACGAGCTGCAGGATGTAGCGCGCATCACCGGCGTCAAGGGGCTCTACCGCACAAGCGCCGCCCATGTGCTCAATCTCAAGGCAACGGGTCGTGCCTACGCGCAGTCGGTCCGGAAGCGCTATGAAGACATGAACCTGATCCTCTGCCACATTGACGGCGGGATCACCGTGACCGCGCACACCCACGGCCGGATGATCGACACGAACGACGGCAGCGGCGGCGACGGGCCCTTTACCCCGACGCGTATGGGTTCGATGGCCGTGACCGACGTCATCAAATACCTGTTCGACCGGCCGATAGACGAGGTAAAAAAGCTCTGCTCTCAGGGCGGCGGCTTCAGCTCGTGGTTCGGCACTTCAAATGCCGACACGGTGCACGCCCTGGTCGAGAGCGGCGACAAAAAGGCCGCACTGATCTGGCGCGCGATGATCTACCAGATCACCAAGCAGATCGGCGCGATGGCCTGCGTGCTGCAGGGCAAGGTCGACGCCATTGTGCTGACCGGCGGTCTCATGCGCTTTGATGATATTACCGACGGTATCCGCGAAAGCTGCGGCTGGATCGCGCCGATCGCGGTATATCCCGGCGAGCTCGAGCACGAGGCCATGCGCGACGGCGCGCTGCGCGTCCTGCGCGGCGAGGAGGAGGCGAAGCACTATACCGGTGTACCCGTGTTCACAGGCTTTGATTTTATGGAATGACAGGCGTGTAGGGGCGACCCTTGCGGTCGCCCGCTCGTCAGGGAATAACATAAAGAAAAGGTTGAGCAATTTCGTACAGCGAATTTGCTCAACCTTTTTTATAACTAAATCCCCGCGCGCATGAAATGCGCGCATGCGAAACGCTGTTTCGCATGAAAAACACAGAATAATCTGTGTTTTTTGGGGATAACGTTGCAACGTCGTCTCCAACTGGCGCACGAAGTGCGTCAGTTGCGGGCTACAGCCCGCTTACGTCCGCCGCTGGCGGACGTGGAGACAAAGTTATAGAACAGCAACAGCAGAGCGGAAGAAACGGTACGCATTTCTTCCGCTCTGCTGTTGTTTATGCGCGCAGGTATCAGCCCTCGGCCCCGTAGAGCAGCTTTGCGAGCTCGGAGTTCTTATCGAGAATCACGGTCTTCTCTTTGCCGGTCATCGAGTTTTTCAGCGCGTCCAGACTGCGGATGAAGTTATAAAATTCGGCCTTTTCCGGGGTGTTGTATGCCTCCTGCAGGATCTGCATATACTGCGCTTCACCCTCGCCGACAAGCTGCGCGGCGCTCTTCTCGGCATTGGCGAGCATGACGGTGACCTTGCGGTCGGTGTCGTTGCGGATCTTTTTCGCCTCGGAATTGCCCTCGGCGGCATAGCTGGCGGCGATGTTCTCGCGCTCGGAGATCATACGGCTGTATACCGCGTTCTTGTTGTCATCCGGCAGATCGAGCGCCTTGATCTGGCACTGCGTCAGTTCGACGCCGTAGACCTGGATATCGGCGTTCGCGTCGTCGGTGATCATGGAGTTGAGCTTATCGCCGCGGGCGGCAATGATCTCGTCCTGGGACATGCCGGAGATGATCTTCTTCAGCGAGTTATAGACCGCGGCCTCAATGCGCTCCTCGGCCCGGGCGTCAACGGCGTTGAGCGTCTGGATATAGAGCTTGGGCTCGGTGACGCGCCAGAGGATGTAGTTGTCCGAGATCATCGACTTTTTATCCCTGGTGATGACGTCGGAGGGCGGCACGTCATAGAGATTGATGGCCGCGCTGACGCGCTGGATGCTCTGCACAAAGGGGGTCTTGAGATAGAGCCCCGGCTCGCTCTTCACGTCAACGATACGGCCGAACTGGCGCACAGCGACATATTCCTTCTGGTGCACCACGAAGAGACCGTTGGCAAGGATCAGCAGTACGATGAACACGAGCACGGAAATGACGATTTTCAGTACAGTATTCTTCTGGATGCTCATGTTTATTCGCCTCCTTCCGCGCTGCTCCCGCCGGCAAACGGCGCCAGGGGCAGCACATTTTCGGTGGTGCCGTCAGTGATGATCAGCTTCACACCGGGGAGAACCTGTTCCAGTGTCTCATAAAACATACGCTGCTTGGTGATCAGCGGATTGAGCTGATACTGTTCAAACATGGCGTTGAAGCGGGCGACCTGGCCCTCGGCCTCGGCAATGCGGGCGGCCTTGGTGGCTTCGGCGCTCTGGACGATGCGGTCCGCCTCGGCCTCGGCGGCAGGGATCTGCTCGCTCTCGTACTTGCGGGCCTGGTTGATCGTGGTCTCGGCACTCTGCTTGACAGTCTCAACATTCTTGAAGGCGTTGATGACCTCGGTTGTGGGCGGCTCGGCGTCCTGGATCGTAATATTGACGACCTGCAGACCGATCTGCTGCTCGTTGAGCGCTTCGACCATTCTTGATTTGACCTCGGACTGGATGGCGCTCTTGCTGGTGGTCATGGCCTCGTCCACCGTGTAGTTGACGACCGTGCTGCGGATGCTGGCCAGGGCGATATTTTTCAGGATCTGCTCCGGCATCTCGGTGTTATAAAGATAGGCCACCGGGTCGTTCACACGGTATTCCATGTAGAAATCGATGTTGATGAGGTTGAAGTCCGATGTGATCATGACGCCGTTGGAGACGTCGGTGATATTCTGGCCGTAGGGGCCGACCGAGTAACCGAGCCCCGTGCCGTGGGTGGTGATATCCACCATGTGCACCTGCTGCAGCAGCGGGACTTTGAAGTGTAGACCGGCCGAGTCGGTGCGCACGACCTTGCCGAACTGCGTGACGACGGCGTTCTGCTGCTCGGAGACGTTATAGAACGAGCCGGAGATCACATTGCCGATCAGAATCACGGCGAGCACGATCACGGCGATTCTGACCGCGCGCCCGGGTGTCATCGGTCCGTTTGTGCCGCCCTTGCCGGGGCGGTGTGTCCGGGGACGGCGGGTACCTCCGTCATTCGGCGTGCTCCCCTGCGGGGGCTGCTGTTCGCCGTTCTGTCCGCTGCCGGAGAAATGGTATTCTCCGTTAATATTTTCCATGGCGATTCCTCCTTCTTCGTGAAAGTTTTGCCAATGGTGACAGTGTATCATACATCACTATGAGATGCAACACAATTCCGGCCGTGATCGGCGTAAAATCGCATGCAGACCGCGCCCTGCCTTCCCCAAAAATCAGACTGATACTTGTATTTTATACGCGATTGCTGTAGAATACACGCATTCTTGTTAAAATCAGGTGTACGATATGTCAAGCAGCGAACAGAATTCCTCCGGCATCCGCCGCTCCGCCGTGTTCGCCCAGGGCTTCCGGGACGGGCTGCCGATCGGGCTGGGTTATTTTGCGGTGTCGTTTTCCCTGGGCATTGCGTTCAGCCGCGCCGGGTTTACGCCGGCCCAGAGCTTTATCACGAGTCTCCTCTGCAACGCCTCGGCCGGAGAATACGCCGGGGTGTCGCTCGTCGCCGTACACGCCACCTATGTTGAGGTTGCTCTGATGACGCTGATTGCGAATCTCCGCTATCTGTTGATGAGTCTGGCCTTCTCCCAGCGCTTTCGCCCCGGTGAGAGTATGCTCGCCAAGAGCATCCTGGCCTTCGATCTCAGCGACGAGCTCTTCGCCATTCAGATCGCCCGTGCGGGCTATATCGACCCGGTCTACGGCTACGGAGCAATTCTCGCAGCCTGGCCGTTCTGGGCGATCGGCACGGCGATCGGCTGCATGACCGGCGACGTGCTGCCGATAAACCTTGTCAGCGCACTAAGCGTGGCGCTCTTCGGCATGTTTATCGCCGTCATCATCCCGCCGATCAAGACAAACAGCAAGCTCGGTGCGATCATCGCCGTCAGCTTTGCACTGAGCGCCGCTGCGACCTATCTGCCGGTGTTTTCCGCGATCTCGTCGGGCATTCGTACCATTGTACTGTCGCTCGTCATCTGTGCGGCGGCGGCGCTGCTGTTTCCGCGAAAGGAGGAAGAAGCGTGAGCGGCAATATCACGATCTACATCGCCGTTATGGCGGCATTCACCTATCTGGTGCGTTTTCTGCCGATCGCGCTGATTCGCGGAAAAATCAACAACCCCTTCATCCAGTCGTTTCTGTATTATGTGCCGTATGTCACGCTGTCGGTCATGACCTTCCCCGCGATACTCGAGGCTACCCAGAAGCCGCTGGCCGGGGCCGCGGCGCTCGGTGTCGGCATAGTCGCGGCGTGGAAGGGCGTCAGTATGGTGCTCGTCGCCGTGCTGTGCTGTGTCACGGTGCTGGTCCTGGAGCTGGTACTTTAATAAAACGGTCTCCCGCTCTCCCGGTTCAGGACGCGCGGGAGGCCGTTTTTCAATCGGTTGCAAAGCCCGCCACAATATGATAAAATATCATCACTATCGACGAAAAATGAGGTGACCCTATGGCGGACAAGCAGCCAAAGCTGTTGGAGCTGTACGAAGCCGACAGAGAGACCGTCACGGAAAATCTATCGCATGACCGCAGCCCGGAGGCCGCGGTATCAACGATGCAGAAAGCACTGGACCGCGTACTGTACCGCTATAGCGAGCAGTGCAGCGACAACGCTTTACGCGCACAGGCCCAGTCCGTCCTGCAGAGCATGAAAAACACGCTGCCGCTGCTGCTGGCCGTCAATGACTCGCGGCGCTGGGAACTGAAGGACGGCGCTGCCGCCAAACGCACGCCGCCGATCGTCGGGATCATCCTTGCAGCGCTCGGTGCGGTACTGGTACTGATCGGCGCGCTGTTTGCCGACTATGCCGGAGATCAGACGATCTCGCTCTCCACGCTGCTGCTGCCGCTGATCGGCGCCGGCTGTCTGCTGGCGGGCAGTATACTCATCGTGAAAAAGTCCAGGGTCCCCTCCGCTCGCCGCGGTGAGAGCCGGGTGGAGTATCTCATCGAGCCCGCCATGGTCTATCAGACCGTGCGCGGCGCGCTGCTTGCCGCCGACAAAGCCCTGTCGGACACGCGCGAGCAGGCCGAGGCCGAACGAGAGCGCTCCGCCGAGCGCGGCGTCTCCCCTCTTGCGGGCGACGAGACTGAGCTCTTCGCCTCGCTG
The DNA here is from genome assembly GCA_900319275.1 of uncultured Eubacteriales bacterium. GTDB lineage: Bacteria > Bacillota > Clostridia > Oscillospirales > Oscillospiraceae > Limivicinus. The sequence goes on along the minus strand of ONNS01000105.1, from coordinate 1,897 downwards.
CTCGAGGCGACTTACGCGCGGCGCGGCGCGGCCGACAGCGACGCCGAGGAGCTGCTGTCGAATATCCGCTACTATCTGCACCGCCGCGGCGTCGAGCTGGAGGACTACACAAAGGAGCACGAGTCCTGGTTTGAGCTTCTTCCGGCCAGAAAGTCCGGGACGGCCAAAGGAATGGATTGACATGGCACGCTATTTTGGTTTTGACCTCGGCGACGCCGAGAGCGCAATCGCCCGTCTGGGACGCGAGGAGCGCACAGAGCCCGCCATCCTGCCGATCAAGGACAGCCGCAGTCTGGTGACGGCCTACGCGCGCATGCTCGACGGCAAGCTTCTGATCGGCGAGAGCGCCTGCTATAACACCAACGCCATTGATCGCAGTGTACGCTTTAAAAGCCGCTATCTGACCGATCCGCAAAGCGAGCGCGACATCAAGTGCTTTGCCGCCGGCGTGCTCAGCGAGCTCTATCTCAGCGGCGAGCTCACCGCCGGTGAGGACTGCTGTTTTTACATCGGCTGCCCCGCCGGCTGGGACAAGGCCGCGCGCGAGCGCTACCGCCGCATATTCGCAGACACCGGCTATCCCCCGGCGCGCATCATCTCGGAATCCCGCGCCGCGCTGATCGCGGCCTGTCAGTCAAAGCACCTGCAGGTGGGCTATGATATTCTCTCCAAGCCCGTGCTGGTGGTGGATATCGGTTCGTCGACGACCGATTTTGCCTATATCATGGGCGGGCATGAGGTCGAACTGCACACGGCCGGCGAGGTTTTCCTCGGCGGCGGCATCATGGACGAGATCCTGCTGGAAAAATGTGTGCGGGAAAGCCCGGACGAAAAGAAGATCCGCCGCATTTTCGAGCAAAGCCCCGCCTGGCAGAGCTACTGTGATTTTGCCGCGCGCAAGCTGAAGGAAAAATATTTCTCTGACGAGGAGTACTGGAAGACCAACGACTGCTGCAAAACCGTACAGATCCTCTACGACGAGCCGGTGCGGCTGACGCTGCGCATCGACGCCGACACGGCGGACGCGATGCTGCTGCGCGGCACACGCCGCCTGAACGGGCGCTCGTTTAGGGATGTGTTCTCCTCGAGTCTCCGCGAGGTGCGCGCAAAGATCCAGACCGAACTGCCCGAGCTGCTGTTTCTGACCGGCGGCGTATCGAAGCTCAAAGACATCCGCGACTGGTGCGCCGAGATCTTCCCCGAGGCCGTTGTGATCGCCGGGGCTGAGCCGGAATTTTCGGTTGCCCGCGGGCTCGCCTGGAGCGGACGCATTGACGAGGATCTGCGCCAGTTCCGGCGCGAGGTTGCCGATCTGACCGAGTCGAGCGTCGTGGAGCAGCTGGTGGCCGGACACATCGACGAGCTCTACCACAAGATCGTCGACAGTCTGGTCGAACCGATCCTGCGCGAGGTGGCCCTGCCGGTCTTCGAGCGATGGCGCGGCGGCGAGATCCGACGGCTCTCGGATATCGACGGCGTCATGCAGCACGAGATCGAGCTCTGGCTGCGCTCTGAGAAGGCCCAGGAACTGCTGATCCGTCCGATCACCGAGTGGCTCCGGCCGGTGGCCTTCGGGCTGGAGGAACATACCATGCCGATCTGCGTACGCCACAACATCCCCTACAAGGCGCTGAGCCTGACTTCGCATCTCTCGCTCACAGACATCGACATCCGTATCAACGCCAAGGACGTGTTTGCGGTCGAGGCGTTTACCTGGCTTATCAACACGATCATTTCTGTCATTGTGGGCCTGATCTGCGGCGGTGGCGGCATTGCCATCATCTCCAGCGGCATTTCCGGTCTGGCCGCGGGGACGATCCTCTCGCTTCTGCTGTTGCTGCTCGGCAAAAAGCGGATGCAGGAGGCGCTGATGCACTCTGTATTGCCAACACCGATG
>ONNS01000107.1 GCA_900319275.1 uncultured Eubacteriales bacterium | reverse complement strand
TGCGTCGGTCTGCGCGTTCTCGATCTCGTAGCAGTCCCCGCTGCGGTGGAGCAGGTAGCGGACCGAGTTCACCAGACGGTCAAGCAGGCTGCCTTCAGCTGCGGTCTGGGTGTAGCTGAACTCGTCGGTATTCTCGTCATAGGTCTGATTGGCCGTGCCGAACCAGCCTTCGCCGCCCGGCGTCAGCTTGTAGACTTCAATGGTCGGGATCAGCTGCTTGTCGGCGCTGTCCGTCTCCCCGCCGTTGGCCGCGGCATACTCGCCGGGGTAATAGCCGGAACCGTCGGCGCTGAGGACCACGGCATAGCCGTTCTGGTGGCCGTGGGCTGTGCCCTCGATCACGAGGGTGCCGTCGTTGTTCTGGCCGTATTCCGCCGTGTGGAGATTGATACCGCCGTTGACGTCACCGCTGATGCTGGCCTCGGCCCCGCCGCTGATCGAGACGCCGTAGACCGGCATGCCGTAGCGCTCGGGGTTGGCTGCGCCGATATTGCCGTCCACAACGGCGACGCAGGTGGCACCCTCGGTATGGGTGCCGACGTACAGGCCCTCGCTGACGTTGCCGTTGACGGTCAGACGCGACTCACCGCCCATGGCGCCGCAGCTGGCATAGCCGTTCACGTCGCCGTTGACCGTGACCTCGGTCACTCCGAGCTCGGTGCTGGCCGTGACGCCGTAGTCGGGGGCGTCGACGTTGCCGTTGATCGTCACGCTGAGCCTGTCGGCATCATAATCGGAGAATGCGGAGACCCCTTCGGAGCTCGAGCGGATATTGCCGTTGACGGTGATGTCGGCGGTGCCGGTCGTATCGACGCGGAGCGCGCGGCCGATGCCGTCGAGCGTGATGTCGCCGTTGACAGTGACTGTTGCGTCGGAATCACGCCAGCCCTGCACGTTCAGACCGGTCTTTGTGCCGCTGATATTGCCGTCCACGGTGGCCGTCACGGTCTCACCGGGTCCGATGTTGAGATCCACGCCGATACCATCGTTCTGGTAGGTACTGTCGCCGACGCTGCTGACGTCGCCGGTGACGCGGACATCCACGCTCTCCGCCACGGGACGGTTGTACGGGTTCTCCCCGAGCGCGATGCCGGCGGCATCCGCCGTGATATTGCCCTCGATCGTAACGCTGATGCGCTGCCCGTCCTCAGAGGGGGTGATGCGCACGCCGCAGCTGCCGTCGGCGTCGGCGGTGTCCACGTCGCCGCGGATGCGGACAGTCACGTCGCTGCCTTCGGTGGGCACCTCGACGGTTTCACCCGCCACAGGGGTGATAACGCTCTCTTCGCCGAGCGCGAGGCCGTCGGCCTCCTGCGGGGCGGCGGGTTCGGAGACGGATGTCGGTTCGCTCACCGGGCTTGCGGCCGGAGCGTCCGCCAGCGCGGCGGGCGTCAGAAGCTGGGCGAGAACGGTGGCGATGCAAAGAACAGAGATGATTTTTTTCATAAGTAATTCCTCCTGAAGAATTTGTTTTTTTGTTTTTGTTGATTGTCTTTTGTACAGTTGCTTGTGGGTGGCTTTCTTTCACAGGGCGGGCGGATCCGTTCCCGGCTCCTATATGAACAGTATCGACACTGGAACCGAAAAATTAAGCTGGGGCGAAATCTTTTTTTCACCCGGCTGCGGTTTGCTGTCTTCCATGGGGCGGGCGGATCTGTGCCGGCTCCTATATGAACAGTATCGACACTGGAATCGAAAAATTAAGCTGGGGCGAAAACTTTTTTCACCCGGCTGCGGTTTGCGGTCTTCCATGGGGCGGGTAAATCCGTTCCCGGCTCCTTACAAGAACAATATCGGTACGGGGATCGAATTATTAAGCCCGTACAACAAAAAAAGCGGCAAAAAAAATCCCTGCCGATCGGGCAGGGCCTTCTTTTGCCGCTGTATACATTATAATAGTAGTTTTTACGCCGCACCGTCATCTGCCGTTCCGGCCCGGCCGTCGCCGGGAAGCGGTCCGAAAAAGTTTCGGCCTGCGGCTTAATAATTCCGCTCCTGTTCCGATACAAAAGCAGAAGGGCCGGGCACAGACCCGGCACCGAGTAAAAAACATACTTCTAAACTGAAAAGGAGAAATACATATGGAAAACAAAAATCTCATGAACAACATCACCGACAGAGAGCTCAAGCTCTGCGCGCTGGCCATTTCGCTCTATGAGACGCGGATCCAGGCGCCCGAGTCCTTTCCGGAGATCTGCTGCCTGATCGACGACGACATCGTCAACCAGGTGCTGCAGGCGATCGCGGAGGACCCGGAAGACGGAATCAAGGAGCTGGAGTGCCTTCGGCTGAGAGATGAATACAATCAGATTTGCGAGCAGCGAATGGAACAGGGAAAACCGCCCGTGAAAAAGAAACCGAACCTGACGGAAGATGAATTGAACAGCCTGCGGCTTTCCGCTGAGAACGGAGATCCGAAGGCCCAGAACAAGCTTGGCGGCGTGTATCGGAACGGACGGGGTGTACCGCGGGACTATGACCAGGCGAGCATGTGGTACCGCAAGGCCGCCGAGCAGGGCAACGCGGATGCGCAGTTGAATCTTGCCTTTTCCTATGAGATGGGCGAAGGTGTGCCGAAGGACTGCGGCCAGGCAGCGTTCTGGTTCCGCAAGGCTGCCGGACAGGGTGACGCAATGGCACAGTTTCTCCTTGGCGACATGTATAAGACGGGGCGCGGTGTACCGCAAGACTGCGGCCGGGCCGCGTTCTGGTACCGCAAGGCTGCCGACCAGGATGAAGTGAATGCCCAGCTCAGGCTTGCCGCCATGTATTTCCACGGTCAGGGCATAGCCCGGGACTACAGCCGGGCAGCGGCCCTGTACCGTAAAGCCGTGACGAAGCTGTACGAGATCTGTACCGCCAATGCCGAAGTGCTCAACGGCACAGGCGGGGACTCGCGTGAACAGGAGACAGACGAAGCATAACGGCAAACGACCAGAAAGGGCATGGCCTGCGGCTTAATTTTTCCCGTCCTGTTCCGATACAAAAGCAGAAGGGCCGGGCACAGACCCGGCACCAAGTAAAAACATACTTCTAAACTGAAAAGGAGAAATACAAATGGAAAACAAGAATCTCATGAACAATATCACCGACAGAGAGCTCAAGCTCTGCGCGCTGGCCATTTCGCTCTATGAGTCGCGAATCCGGGAGCCCGAGTCCTTTCCGGAGCTCCGCTGCATGGCCGACGACGAAATCGTCAACCAGGTGCTGCAGGTGATCGCGGAAGACCCCGAGAGCGGGATCAACGAGCTGGAGTGCCTTCGGCTGAAAGAAGAATTCGAAGAGATTTGCAAGCCGCATAACAGCCAGAGAAGAGAGATCATGAAAAAGAATCTGAACCTGACGGAGGATGAATTGAACAGCCTGTGGCTTTCGGCCGAGAAGGGGGATCCGGAGGCCCAGAATAAACTGGGCGACATATATTCTCTCGGGTGCGGCGTGCCGCAGGACGACTGCGAGGCAGTGGAATGGTACCACAGAGCTGCCGAGCAGGGGAACGTGGATGCACAGAGGAATCTTGGGTTTGCCTATGATTTTGGGGCCGGCGTGCCGCAGGACGGCAGCCAGGCACTGGACTGGTATCGCAGGGCCGCCGAGCAGGGCGACACAACTTCTCAGAATTATCTGGGCTCTCTGTATCAAACGGGACAGGGCGTACCGCAGGACTACCGCCAGGCCGCGGCGTGGTACCGCAAAGCCGCCGATCAGGGCAACTGTGTGGCCCAGTATAACCTGGCCAGCCTGTATTCCCGCGGGAAAGGCGTGCCGCGAGACGTCCACCAGGCCGCGGCGTGGTACCGCAAAGCCGTGACGAAGCTGTATGCGCTCTATACCGCCGATGCCGAAGCGCTCAGCGGCACCGGCGGGGAAGCGTGCGAACAGGAGGCAGACGAAGCATAGCGGCAAACGATTAATTTTCCCCTTCCTGCTTCGATACTATATAACAGAAGGGCCGGGCACAGACCCGGCACCGTGTAAAAAGCATAATTCTAAACTGGTTTTAAAGAGAGGAGTATCTATGTTTGGTTTGATTTTTAATCTCAGCAACGGGCAGCCGATCATGCCCCTCGGAGAAAGGCTGGGCGTGGACGCGAACGGCAATTTCAAGCTGCGCGTCGGACGCGGCATCTCCGTGGATCTGAACACCGGGGAGACGCTGTTCACCACCCCCTGGGATACGGACGACGGCCGTTCGGATGACGAACGCTGACGCCGCCAAAGGAGACAGACCCATGCTCTGCGGCAGCAGCATCAGCCGGCAGCGGCTGTTCCATTATGGCGGCTGTCCGTATGCGCAGCGGATAGCGGCGAAAAACCGGCTGTCCTTCCGCTCGATCAGCGAGGCGAAGGAGTTGGGCTTTTCCCCCTGCCCCCGCTGCAGCCGGATCCGCGTGGAATACAGAAAATTCCGGGAGGAGATCACGGCCTATTGCACGGCGCATGACCTGCGGCTGATCCCGCGGCGCGACGAGCTGCTGGTGATCTCGCGGGACGATACGGCGTGGCGCAGCTGTATGCTTGGGGACGAGAGCCGGCAGAAGGCGCTGCTGCACGAGAGCAAGCGCGGCGCAGACCCCGACCGGCGCGCGATCGACTATGAGCAGCGGCCGTACCACGTCCAGCCGATTCCCTCCCGCGACATCCTCGGGTATCTACACTATATTACCCGGCATGACGCCTGCGAGGCGGCGCGCGCAGAAAAGCAGCGCCGTCACCGCCTGGAGACAGCGCTGCTGAGAGAACGGGAAATCAGTATCCGGTCGCTCCGGAGGGAAATGACCCGGCGGACGCGCCGACGCCGGAAGTATGCCGGCAGATGAAAATCAGATTCTGCGCTGACGGAACAGCTCGTCAGTGACCTCCATGCAGAAGGCCGCCACCTCGAGCCGCTCGGCCGTGTCGCCCAGGAAGATCGGCCCGACGCCGTAAGCCGCGGCCATCCGGTTGAGCATGGCGGCATTGGCGATCGCGGCCTCGTGGTGGACATGGCGCATCGCGTCGCTCTCCGCCACGGCGTCTCGCAGCGCGGCACCGTCCAGACGCGCCTGCGCCATGCGGATCTGCGCCTCGCTCATGCCGACGGCGGATACATACTCATGAAAGCTCGCCATGGCCTTTTCAAAAGCGTCCAGGTCGAGCTCCGCGTCGCTGTCGCCGGCCTTGGCCGCCGCAGCCATTTTGGCGATCAGCTGCTCATAGGCTTCAAAATCAAACAGTTTCTTTTCCATGGTTACCTCCGTACTGTTTTGAAATGGGTCAAGGATTCAACTTGACGGCACTGCTATTTTACCATAAGGACGAAGGACTTATGGTATAATTCGCCATGTTTTTCGGTTGCTGTTCATACTATACCATGCAGACCCAAAGAATTAAAGAATACTTTTGAAAAAAGACTGCGATAGTGTCATGCGCATGACAGGAAACGGTCTCGTGCGGAATCATATAGAAGTAGTATAGAAAGACCAATTTGCGGGGGAAAATACGAAAAAGCGTGAATTCCCAAAGTAAATTCCACCGTAAGGAGGGTGTGGAAATAAGCGTGGGAATCAGTGGAAGTAAGCATGGGAAAAGACGAGAAAACGG
>ONNS01000108.1 GCA_900319275.1 uncultured Eubacteriales bacterium | reverse complement strand
GGAATAGCCGAGGCAGCGGTCGGGATAGACCTTGTGGAAGAATTCCATCCACAGGTCGTTTAAGAACAGGCCCGGCACATACCAGCCGAGATAGAGGTTCCAGCTGACGACGTCGGTGATGTGCGCCACGGGGTTGAAGGGCCCGCACATCGCATAGCAGGCGAGCGTCGTAAAGCGCGTCGGATCCATCTTGTGGCAGAGGTCGTTGAGGACGCGGTGGTTATCGAGCATGTCCGCCTTGTCCTTCGTCGAGATCGTGATCTCGTTCGACACGCCCCAGCAGACGATCGAGGGGTGATTGTAGCACTGCACGATCAGCTCGGTCATCTGGGAGATCGTGTTTTCGCGGCCGTTGGGCATATGCTCGGAGATATAGGGGATCTCGGCCCAGACGACCATGCCGCGCTCGTCGCAGAGATCATAGAAGTACTGGTCGTGCTGGTAGTGCGCGAGACGGATCGTGTTCGCGCCCATCTCGCAGATGATGTCCATATCCTCGCGGTGCTGCTCGCGTGTCAGCGCGTTGCCGACCCCCCTGCGGTCCTGGTGGCGGCTTACGCCGCGCAGCGGATAGCGCTTGCCGTTGAGGAAGAAGCCGTCCTTGGAGTGATAGTGGAAATCGCGCACGCCGAAGCGGACGGACAGCTCGTCCCCGCTCTCGAGAAGCACGACGGCGGTGTAGAGATAAGGATCCTCCACGCCGTTCCACAGATGGACGCCGTCGATACGGAGCTTGATGCTGTCTTTCCCGCTGCCGCTCGCGACCGCTTTTCCCTCCGCGTCGAGCAGCGTGACTGTGACGCTCTCATCACAGTTTTTATAGGTTTTGACCTCGACCTCGCCGGCGTGATAGCCCTCGAGGGGCTTGGCCGTGACCATGACGCCGCAGCCGCCGTAATAGTCGAGATCGAAGTGCTTTTTCGGCACGATCAGCAGATCGACATCCCGGTAAATGCCGCCGTAGAACGTGAAATCCGCCTTCTGGGGATAGACGCGGTCGTTGACGCTGTTGTCCACGGCGACGGAGAGCTCGTTGTGCTCTTTCAGAAGAGACGTGATCTCGGTGCGGAAGGTGGAGTAGCCGCCGTCGTGCGTGAGGATCTGCTCGCCGTTGAGTGTAACGGCGGCCGAGGCGTTCACCCCGTGAAACTCGAGATACACGCACTGCGCCACCTCATCAAAGGCGGGGCGGTCAAAGCTGCGCTGATACAGGCACTGGCCGCGGTAGTAGTCGTTGCCGCCGTCCTGACCGTCGATCGCGTTCCAGGTATGGGGGACCTCCACCGGCTGCGTCGAGCCGTCCGGCCCCGTGAAGCTCCATGAATCGTTGAGAAGAATGGTCTGTCTCATAGCTGCCCCTTTCCAATCACATCGCCGTTACGCGGCGGTTTTGGTCTTGCGGGTGTAGATCGCGATTTCGCCGACCAGGAAGGCGGCGGCGATCAGAGCCACGAAGGTGATAAAGCGGGGGTCAAAGCCGTGCTTTTCGTCGATGCCGACAAAGACGTCGACCACATACCAGTAGCACTTGTGGACGAAAACACAGATCGCGGCGCCCGAGGCCGCGGCGGTGATGGCGGCGGCCAGGCCGCAGCGGTTGAGCAGCGCCAGAACGACGGCGACAGCCGCGCCGCCGAACAGCAGATACAGGATCGCCGGGTCGTAGCAGACGCCGTTATGGGTACTGTCAAGCCCGAAGGTGCCGTGGATCGAGACAAAGTAGCCGGCCGCGGCGATCGAGAGTACAGCGGCGCAGAGAGTTGCAAAAAAGCCGAAGCCTTTTTTCACAGTGGGATTGCTCATGGGAAATGATGACTCCTTTCCAATCCGGCCGGAGGCAGTCGTACCCCGGCCAATGTAATAGGGCAATGATCGAATGAAGCATCCTGCACAAACAGGGGACCGCATTCCCCTTTTTGTGCTCTTATATTATTACATGGACAAGCGGCGGATGCAATGATTATTTTCGCCCTCGGCCGTTTCCCGACCGGCGGGACAGTGCCATTCACGACAAAAAACAGCGTATTCACGATTGCATTATTTTATTTACGTCGCTCATTTCATCGTATTTTGGCAGGCCGACCGATTACGATTTGTAAAGCGGCAAGCGCGACACAGCTCTTTTGTTTTTACCTGTTTTCCTGTATATTAAAACATAAGTATCAGGCAACTCGCGCGCTGCGGTTAAGGCGACATGGATGACCGTGTCGCTCTGGGAAGCATCGGCCGTATGGCAGTACGAGGGTGTCTGTGCCCGCCGCCGCATCGGCGGGCAGGCTGGAGGGGCCGCCCCTCCGGGGAAACGAATTCGATTTGGGAAAGGAGAACCTCCTATGAAGCCTTCGGTAAGAAGGACCCTGAAAAAAGTATTTCTGAATGTGACCGCGCTTCTTTTCGCTCTGACGCTGACCGGCAACATCATCGCCGGCGAAAACGCGGGCCAGATCAACCAGGTGCTCGGCACCAAGACCAGCATGACCATCTCCACCCTGCCCGAGGGGCAGGAAGAGAGCTACGCGCGCTATTTTGAAAGCCGCTTCTCCTCGATCCAGGAGCTCAAGGCTGCCGGCGAGGCCAAGGTGCGCGAGGTTGAGGGCGAGGGCATCGTCCTGCTGAAAAACGAGAACGAGGCGCTGCCGCTGCCCGCCGGGGGCAAGGTCGCCCTTGTCGGCGTGACGGCGGTCGATCCCGTCTACGGCGGCACCGGCTCCGGTGCGGTCGACGCCAACGGCGCGCCGGACTACTACGACGTGCTGACCGGCGCGGGCTTCGATGTGGTCGACAAGGCTCTGCTCGACTCCTATGTCGAGAACGAGAACGGGCGCAACACCTATGAGATCGGCGAGCTGCGCTGGAAAAAGGTCATCAAGAACTGCGACGACACCATCGGGCAGGGCGAGGATCTCATCTACGTCGTCGGCCGCGTCGGCGGCGAGGGCGACGACGTGACCGCCGAGAAGGAGGATGCGCTCGACGGCGATTACCTGACGCTCAACGAGGACGAGCTGTCGATCCTCGAGGGCATGAAGGAGCTCAAGGACGACGGCGCCGTGCGCTCCATCACGGTCATCATCAACAGCGCGAATCCGATCTCCACGGCCTTCCTCTTTGAGGAGGATTACGGCGTGGACGCGGCGCTGTGGGTCGGCTCTGTGGGCCAGACCGGTCTCTACGCCGTGGGCGACGTGCTCAGCGGCGCGGTGAACCCCTCCGGCTCGCTGCCCGACACCTGGTGGATGGACAACCGGCTCGACCCCGTGATGAACAACTTCGGCTCCTATCTCTACGAGGGCGCGAACGACTATAGCTTCTCCGCGCTCTCGGCCTACGGCAAGTATGTCGTCTACCAGGAGGGCATCTATCTCGGCTACAAGTACACCGAGACCCGCTATGAGGACGTCGTGCTCGGCACGCCGAAGGCCGGCAATTTCCGCTATGACAGCGTCGTGGCCTATCCCTTCGGCTACGGCCTGAGCTATTCCACGTTTGACTTCTCGGATCTGGCGGTCACGCGCAGCGGCGAGGGGCAGAAGGCCGCCTATGAGCTGACGGTCAAGGTCACGAACACCGGCGACGCCGCCGGTAAGAAGACCGTGCAGATCTATGCGCAGAAACCCTATACCGACTATGACCGCGAGCATCAGATCGAAAAGGCCGCGGTCGAGCTCGTCGGCTACGGTAAGACCCGGCTCCTCCAGCCCGGCGAGAGCGAGACCGTCACCGTCAGCGTGCCGGAATACTATCTCACCTCGTTTGACACCTTCGGCGCCGGGACCTACATCCTTGAGGACGGCACCTATTACCTGACTGCCGCGCAGAACGCGCACGAGGCGGCCAACAACATTCTCGCCGCCAAGGGCTATACCGTTGAAAACGGCATGACCGCCGACGGCAATGAGGCGCTGACCTACGCCATCGAGCAGAAGTTCGATTCCACGACCTACGCCACCTCCTATGGCACCGGCGCGGCCGTCACGCCGCTCTTTGCCGAGGCCGACATGAACCGCTACGAGGGCCGCGGGGACAACAGCATCGTCTACTACTCCCGCAGCGACTGGGAAGGCACCGTGACGCCTGGCTATGTCAAGCTCGCCATGACCGAGGAGCTCGCGAAGGACGTCGTGCTCGACGACGCGGATCTGCCCGATGCGACCGGTATCGACTTCCCGAAGATGGGCGAGGAGGCCGACCTCCAGCTCGTCAATATGCTCGACTATGCCTACGACGATCCGATGTGGGATACCTTCCTCGATCAGCTGACCTATGAGGAGATGGCCTCGATCACGCTGACCGGTCTGCGCGAGACTGCGGGCGTCAGCTCTGTCGGCAAGCCCGCCACGATCGACCACAACGGTCCCTCCGGCGTCACGCAGAAATACTCGATCGGTCCGAACGGCTATGCCTCTGTCAACAACGATCCCGACAAGGAACTCAAGGGCACGGCCTATCCCTGCAACGGCATCATCGCCGCCACCTTCAACGACAAGCTGGCTGAGGAAGTCGGCGAGCTGATCGGCGAAGACTCGATGTGGGCCGGATACGCCGGTCTCTACGGCACAGGTCTGAACATCCACCGCTCCCCCTATGCCGGCCGCGTCTTTGAGTACTATTCCGAGGACGGCATCCTCACCGGTCTCATCGACACCGCCGAGACGCGCGGCATCCAGTCCAAGGGTGTGTATGTCTACAACAAGCACTTTGTTCTGAACGATCAGGAGAACAACCGCGCCGGCATCGGCGTGTGGATCCCCGAGCAGGCGCTGCGCGAGAATTATCTGCGCGCCTTCGAACTGCCGATCGTCAATGCCGACGCCAAGTGTGTCATGACCGGCTACAACCGCCTCGGCGCCAACTGGTGCGGCGCCTATTCCGCCCTGCTGACCGACTGGCTGCGCGGTGAAGCGGGCATGGATGGTTTCGCTGTCAGCGACATGTACGATTCCTCCTACATGGTGCCGGTGCACGAGATCGTCGCGGGCAACGATATCCCCGACGGTGAGCTCGATCTGGCAAGTCTGAGCGCCTACGGCCCGAAGGGCGCCAAGGCCAACGCGGCTGTCGCCCAGGCCATGCGTGCCTCCTCCAAGCGCGTCATGTACACCGTGCTGCACTCGCGCGGCATGGACGGCATCAGCCCCTACACCAAGGTCGTCTCCGTGACGCCGTGGTGGCAGACCACGCTGAACGTCGCTCAGTGGTCGCTGCTCGGCCTGTCGGTTCTGGCCTGCCTGCTGCTGGTGCTGGACATCGCAAAAGAAAAGAAGCATAAGTAAACACTGCAGCAGCCTATAAGCTAATTCCATGATGGGCGCGTTGCAAAATGCAAGAAATCGCGAAAACCCGGTCATTTACGTAGGGGAGGGGCTTGCCCCTCCCGGCAGTACCATGTAATTATTTATAGACAATGTACGGCGCAATCGCAGCAATTTTGCGATTGCGCCGTACATTATTTGCGAATTTATACATTTGCGTGCGCGGGAGGGGCAAGCCCCTC
>ONNS01000109.1 GCA_900319275.1 uncultured Eubacteriales bacterium | reverse complement strand
TTGCAATGAATATACGGCAAAACAGCTGTGCTGTTTTGCTGCGCCACAAAGTGGCGCGGCGAAAAGCTTTTTGGCTTTTCGCCATCCTATATTCATTATGCGGCAGATTTGCCGGCTGTTTTTCTGCGCAAGGCGTCGCCCCTGTGCAGCAGCGGGGAGATGCGCTTATAGAGCAGCATCGTCAGCAGCGAATCGATCGCGCCCTTGAGCAGGTTGAACGGCACGACGGCGAACAGCACCAGCGTGGAGACGCTCGTGATGCGCGGATTCACCTTGGTGCCCATGCCGACGATGGCGTCGAGCGGCATCCCGTAGAGCTCGGCAAACTTGGGCAGCAGGTAGATCGCGTTGAAGGCGCTGCCGAAGACCGTCATCACCAGTGTGCCGACAATCAGACCGAGCAGCGCGCTGCGGCGGCTGGGCCGTGCGTGATAGACGACGCTGGCCGGCAGCACGAACGAGCAGCCGACGGCGAAGTTGGCAAAATCGCCGACGAAGGCCGTGCTGGTGCCGCGCAGGAGGAGCTTGAGAAGCACCTTGATCAGCTCGGTGACCACGCCGGCCACCGGCCCGAGATAGAAGGTGCAGATCAGCACCGGCAGCTCGCTGAGGTCGATCTTATAGAAGGTGGGGGCAAAGGGCAGCGGGATCTCGATGAGCATCAGCACGCCGGCCATGGCCGCAAAGATGGCGACATAGGCGGCATAGTGCGTATCGGAGAGGCGCTTTCTGTTCCGGCATACCCATCTTTCAAGCCCCAGTGCCAGCAGGAACAGCGCCGCGAAGATGGCGAGACAGACGAGCACAAAACCGAGGTTTTCTTTCAGAGTTTCCATTGGTTTCCCTCCTAAAAAATTCGGTAAGTGAAACGCTTTTTATACAAAAAAGCCCTGAGAACAGCTGTTCTCAGGGCAAAGAGCGCATAAAAAGCATTCCTCTTCCATCCAGACTGTACTGTCGGTACCGGAATCGCACCGGTTCGTGCCCATCGGCTCGCGGACTTGGGAAACGCAGAATATCGTTTCGATCACCGCCGGTCGGGGATTTCACCCTGCCCTGAAGAATTAACAATGTGATGATATCACGACAAGTTGGTTTTGACAAGAGGGGAAAATAAGAATACAATAGGAGCCGATCAATTGCCGGAGGAGGCTGTCTATGGACGAGCGCGCGATCACCTGTTGTTTCAGCGGCCACAGGCCGAATAAGCTGCCCTGGGGCTATGACGAGCGCGATGCGCGCTGCGTAGCCATGGCGGCCGAGCTGGCGGCCCGTCTCGACGGGATCTACGAGAGCGGCTACCGGCACTTCCTCTGCGGCATGGCGATCGGCTGCGACCTGCTGTTTGCCGAGGCGGTGCTCCAACTGCGTGACAAGCACAGCGACGTGACACTCGAGGCCGCGATCCCCTGTCTCAGCCAGCCGAACGCCTGGCCGAAGGCGCAGCAGCAGCGCTATGAGCATCTTCTCTCCGAGTGCGACAGCGTCAGCTTCCTGCAGCACCAGTACACGCCCGGCTGTATGCTGCGGCGCAACCGCTATATGGTCGATCAATCCTCGCTGCTGCTGTGCTGCTTCAACGGCCAGAGCGGCGGCACGATGAACACGATCCTCTACGCCCGGCGCTCTGGCGTGGATGTGGTGATTATTGATATATAAAATACCGCACAACACCTCTGTGCTGTGCGGTATTATTATGTTCCTATTCCTTCTCCGCCGGGTCTTTTTTGAACACCCAGGCCTTCTGGATGAAATAGCTCGCGATGAAAAGCAGCGCGTCGACAACGATTTTCACGAGTGTCGAGAGCGTCGGCTCGGTAACACCGAGGAGACGGTCTACAAGCGTCAGCAGTCCGGCCGAGACGAGCATCTGCGGCACGGCCAGGCAGTAGTATTTTACGAGAGCCTTACCGTAGCTGCCCCGGTTTTCAAACACCAGACGGTTGTTGCAGTTGAAGTTGAAAAACGACGAAATCGCGCGGGCCAGGGCCGTACACACAGCGTCGGCGCCGGCGCCGAGGCGCGCGGCAAGCAGGGTTTTGAACAGCAGGAAAAAGCCGTTGTCGATGACCCAGGAGCCGCCCGAGGCGATCGCATACTTGACGATCTGAGGGAGTTTCTTCATTGCTCAGTGCCGCCCGAATTTGAATTTGAACATGATCTTTGCGATGCGCATGGAGTCCTTCACGGCGTTATAGTGCGAGCTGTAATCTTCCTCGTCATAGACGGTCGCGATCTTCTGCTCGACCCAGCGGATACCGGCGCGCTTCATCTGCAGGATCATGTTGGTCTCATACTCAAAGCGGTCGCCCTCGATGGCGCACATCGTCTCGAGCAGCGAGCGCGGGATGGCGCGCAGGCCGGTCTGCGTATCGCTGATCTGGATGCCGAACAGGACGCGGAAAAAGCGGTTGGTCGTCTTGTTGCCGGCCACGCTGCGCGGCGGGACGTTCGGCTGGTCAAAATCGCGGCAGCCGAGCACAACGGCGTCGCCCTCGCGCAGCAGCCGCTCGCCGCAGGCGATAATATCGTCGACGAGGTGCTGCCCGTCGCCGTCGATCGTGATGACGCCGCGGACCTCCGGCATATTGTCGAGCACATGGCGGAAGGCCGTTTTCAGTGCACAGCCCTTGCCGCGGTTGTAGCCGTGGTGCAGCACCGTGACGGCCTCATACTGCTCGGCCTCGGTGAAATACTGCTGGTGGTCGGCGTCGCTGCCGTCGTCCACCATGACGATCCGCTGAAAGCCCTTTTCAACAAGTCCCTCGATCACGCCGCGGATCTTTTTATCCGGGTCCAGGCTCGGCAGCACGATGGCCAGCGCCTCCTGGGCCCTGATCGGTTCAGACATATCTGTTTCTCCTTCTTTAGTACGTATAGAGCTCGGTGGCCAGCAGGCCGCTGCCGCCCTGCGAGAGGATCACCTGCGCGTTGTTGACGGTCGAGACCTGGCCCTGGTTGCCGATGGTATTGAGCGTGTAGGTGATATCAGCCAGCAGATAGCCGTTGCCGAAGTCAACAAAACGGTTATAGGTGATGCCCGTCACCTCGTCGCCCTTGCTGTGGGCGTAGTGCTGGCCTGCGATGTTGCCCTGGACGCGCAGGTCGATGTCGCTGCCGGCGACAACATACTTTTTAAAGCGGTTATAGTTGTCATACTCGGCGTGGTTGCTGTTTGACAGGCAGCGCACATAAGCCTCGAGGAAGCCGGGGATGAAGTCCTTGGCGCGCTGCTGCTGCTCGGGCGTGGTGGTGCTGTTTAAAAACAGATCATCATTAAAATTAGCATCCACCGGAATCAAATTGCCGTTGTTGTCATAGACCTCAAAGCTCGCCTCACCGACAACGTTTTCCAGCTTATAAGTGCGCTTGAGCGGCAGACTGTAGAGACTGTTGCCGTAAAAATCCTTGAGATAGCGGTATTCGATGCCGTCCTTTTCGACAAAGCTCTGATCGAGCCTTGTGCCGTTGACGACCACGCTCCAGTTGTCGGGGATCGTGATGCTGTCGGAGCTCAGAAGCCAGACAAAGTCGAAGCTCTCCTCGCTGACGACCCAGGGCGACATGCCGAAGCGGCTCTCCCCGGACGGCACCAACACCACGCGGCCGACCGTGCGGCCTTCGGTCTGGATCATGTAGACCTGCTGGCGATCGTTGCACTCGGCGGCGTTGCGCGCATAGCGGAGCTCACCGGTCAGCACCTCGGCCACCGCGCTGCGGCTGTTGCCGGCTGTCTGTGCCTCGTTGCCGAGCGTGGCGGCAAAGTTCTGAGCGATCGTGTCGATATGGTCATCGTTGAAGCTGTTGAGATAGCTGTCCATCGTGTGGCGCGGCTGGCTGGCCTCGTAAGCGGAGAGGAAATCCGCGAGGACGCGCAGTCCGATCAGCAGCGCCGTGACAAAGATCAGGGCATACAGCAGCATGCCGAGTGCAAAGCCTCTGCCGCGCTTTTTGCTTGACTTGTCAGCCATTGACGCTCGCCCCCTCTTTCAGCACCAGGAAGGACGTGGGAATGTCGCGCACGCCGATCACATAGGCTTTGTTATTCACGTAATCCCCCTGATACCACAGCAGCGAGGAGGAGCCGCCGTCGAGATTGTAGGCGTTCACCGCGCCGTAGCGCAGCATGATCTCCATCAGGTCGGAGAAGCTCGCGCCGAGGGAGGTCGCCTGACGTCCGTCGATGACGAGCATCAGCACCGCGCCGTCCGAGCGCTGGCCGATCGCTGTGCGCGGGTTGAAGCCGCCGGTGTAGTCGTCGGCAAGGGCGGGCTGTCCGTTGACGACAAGCGCCGGGCCGAAGCTCGCGCCGTACTGGATATCGGCCGCCTCGATCTCGGCCTGGCTGTTGCAGATGTGCATGATATGCTGGCTGTCAAAGCCGACAAAGCCCTTGCGAAGGCCAAACTCGGCGTAATAGCGCTGCCCGTTGAATACGACGATCGAATCGGGCGTGCTGCCGTCGCCAAAGCCGTCCGGGTCGTAAAAGCCGCCGGCATTGATACCGGCCACGGCGTCGTAATACTCGACGAGCTCGGCCACAGTGTAGCCCTGGCGGCCGAAGGACGAGGGCACCGAGCCCATGATCACACGGCTCGGGTCGAGGACGACCATCATATAGCCGTTATAGCCGGCGCCGCGCACGGTATCGACAATGATGCCGTCGCCGTCGTCATCCACGAGCCCCCAGGCATCCGCGGCAGGGCCGTCGGTACCGCTCTCCTCTTTGGGCTCATTACTGATCGTCACAAGCGTGACGTCCGTTGCGACGTACTCGGCCTCCTGCTGGCGCGCGTCGATCGCCGCGATCTCCTCGTCACTCAGAAACCAGTTGGCCAGAAAGCCGATCGCACTGGTCTCTCTGACGGAGAGGACAAAGCGCTCCCGTGCCGTCTCCGAGGGGCCCTTGGCCACCACATACATGACACCGTAGAGCGCCAGTACGATCAGCAGCAATGTCTCAACAACGACAAGCAGCACCTTAAACGCAATAGAGAGGGCGCCGCTTGAACGCTGCTTTCTTTTTCCGGTCTGCAAAAGGGTTCGCCTCCGTTTTCCGAGAGGTCTCGGTCCTCCCGCGATGGCTCTCAATGCGCACACGGGGTTATTTATTTTACCATATACGGCACCGCAGCACAAGAGTCAAAGCGACAAAAACCGTGAATGTTGCATGAATTAAGAAAGATAAGAAAGCAAAAAAGGGCGCGTTGCAAAATACAAGAAATCGCGAAAAGCCGGTCATTCACGTAGGGGAGGGGCTTGTGCCAACACCCATAAGAGAGTTTTGAAACAAAAATGTCTTGGTAACTGTCTGGCAGGATTGGGGACGCGGGCAGGCTATAA
>ONNS01000129.1 GCA_900319275.1 uncultured Eubacteriales bacterium | reverse complement strand
AGGCATGCGACAAGTAAGCGTTTAGTTCTTTAGCGACCAAAACAGGAAAGCCCGAAGGTAATTTTGTAGAATTTGCCGACGGGCTTTTATTTTGGCCCGTGATAAAATAAAAACAGTTATTGTACACCAAATTGTCAGTTTTGCAAATAGTTTTTCAAATATTTTTTATTATATACGGGAAGGAGAGGTATATGGCTTTTAAGATTGGAGACAATATTGTCTATGGAGCAAAGGGAGTCTGCTTGATCGACGATATCAGAGATATGAGCTTTTTCCACGAGCGTCCGCAGAAATACTATGTACTTAAGCCGCTCTTTGTGAAGCAGTCAGCAACGGTCTATGTTCCGCTTGAGAACAAGGCGCAGGTAAGCAGGATCCAGAAGGTCCTTTCCAAGAAGGAAGCGATATCCCTCATCGATCATCTGCCGATCACGGGCGGTGAGTGGATCGAAGACCGTAATGCCCGTAAGGACGCTTTCAACGACATCGTTGCCAACGGAAGCCGCGAGGAGATACTGCAGCTGATCCATCTTATCAACGAGCGTGCCGAAGAGCTCTCGGCTGAGGGCAAGCATCTCAATGCGCAGGATGAGAGAGTTCTGTCTGAAGCCAAGAACAGGATGAACAATGAGTTCGCGATCGCCCTCAACATGGAGCCCGAGGGTGTCATCGAGATGATCGAAGACATCGACGGCAATATCGCCGAAGAAGCGGACGAAGAAGTTCTCTGCCCGTACATCGATGTCTGCGGCGGCTGCGCATACGGGCGCATCACCTACGACAAGGAACTGGAGCTCAAAGAGCGCCACGTGCAGGAAAAACTGAGCCGCATCGGCGGCGCGCAGATCGCAGGGGACGGCGCGTCCGATGAAACGCAGGGCGTCGCCTTCGAACCGATCACGGCGATGACCATCCCGTACCGCTACCGCAACAAGGCGCAGATGCAGATTTCCACAGGCGGCAACATCAAGCGCAAGGGCGGCATCATCGAGAACCTCGGACCGGCAGCGGTCGGGTTTTACGAAGTCCGCAGCCACAACGTCATCGACTGCCTGGACTGCCAGATCCAGAGCGATGCAGCTGTTGCGGCGGCGGATGCACTCCGGCAGTTCATGGAGGAGGACCACATCACTGCATGGGACGACAAGTGGGAGCAGGGGCTCATGCGCCACATGGTCGTGCGAACAGCGTTCGGCACCGGCGAAGTGATGGTCGTGCTGGTCATCAACGGCAAAGCGATTCCGAACGCACCGAAGCTTATCGAAATGCTGGACGACGCCATCGATGCAGCCGGCTACAGCCTCGAGAGCATCTGGCTCAATGTCAATAAAGACAAGACCTCGCAGATCTTCGGCAAGGATTTCCTGCCGCTCGCGGGGAAGAACGTCATCACCGAGCAGTTCGGCCATCTCACCGTGGAGATCTCGCCGGCGAGTTTCTACCAGGTCAATCCGGTCATGGCGGAGGCGCTCTACAACAAGGCGCTGGAGTACGCCGGCCTGACAGGCGAGGAATACGTGCTCGACCTGTACTGCGGCGTCGGTTCGATCGGCCTGTGGATGGCGGACAAAGCGAAGTACATCATCGGGATCGAGTCGGTGAAGCCGGCGGTCCTCGATGCCAACCGCAACGCCGTGCTCAACGGTGTGATCAATGCGCGGTACATCTGCGGCAAGGCGGAAGAGGTGCTGCCCGTGCTGGCGGATGCGGACCCAGCACACCTTGAGACGGTCCTGAAAGACAGCGGCCTTCCCAAGGAATCGCTCACCGGCATCGACGAAGCGGTCACGGAGGCGGTACAGAAAGCGGACGTTGTGATCCTTGATCCGCCCAGAAAAGGCTGCCATACAGCGCTGCTCGACGCGGTCAGAAAACTGGGGCCTGAGAGGATCGTCTACGTATCCTGCGACCCGGCAACGCTGGCCAGGGATATCGCGTATCTCAGCGATTCGGCGGGGCAGGGCGATTCCTATACACTGAAGAAAGCCGCTCCCTTCGACATGTTCCCGCGCGCCGGGCATGTGGAAACGGTTGTTTCGCTATCACGGGCAAAAATGTGATATTGAGGCTATCGGATTGTTGTCATTTGGGCTTTTTGAGAGGTTGAGACTCTCGTTCTGTTGTCAAATGGGACTGTAGCTGTAGTTTTGATGTCCTATGAAAAATAGAAACCAATAAATCGGGATTTGTAAGGATAAAAAAGAAGTAGTACTTAGCGCAGAAGGAGTTGATGACAGATGCTGATGTCTATATTATTCATCGTCATAAATATTGCGTATTTTGTTGTTCTGAATATTAATATCTATACGGACCGGGCAATGATGCAGACAGGGGAGATTAGAGAATGGCATCGCAGCCCGATAGCAAGACTAAATATTGCTGATCAGTCATTCCTGATTTATCTGCAGATTGTTTTTGCAGCTGTCAGTATTATAACAAGTGTTCTGTTTCTGTTTGGAGTTCGAAATAACATAATAAGAATAATACAGTTGGTCAGCACGATCGGATCCACGATCGTGTTTATTATCATCATGATCGTAACCTCTAATTTACATGCTAAATATGTCTGAGGTGGACAATTACACAGAAAAGACGAAAGCATTCTATCGTTCGGTAGGCTTTACCGCTTCAGACGGTATAGGCTGTGTTGCATTTATAAGAATGTAGTTGGAGGATTTATAATAATTGAAAAAATATTTGATGCCGGTGCTGATGCTGGCAATATTTGAAACCGTGGCAGTGACGTTATGGCTGACAAAAGATAATCTGTTTTATCTTTTCAATTTCAGCTATATCGGACTATCCATATCCTTTGGCGTTTTCCTGTTTATCAGGAAATATAAGCATGCTCGCCGTATCGTCCAGTTGCTTGTCGGTTTGTATATGCTCATATATCTGGGACTTATCTGTAATGAAAATATGCAGATTGAAGGCTTTTGGTATTACTTGTTTACGGGAGTATTTGAAGCAGCGACAATTCACTATGCTGTAGCGAAAATATTCGGACCCTTGTTATTCGGCAGGGGATGGTGTGGGTATGCTTGCTGGACAGCAATGGTGCTGGATTTCCTGCCGTATAAAGTTCCGGGAAATCCCCGAAAGAGAATCGGATGGATCCGATATATAATTTTTGCTGGCTCGCTGATCTTTGTGGCTGCTTTATTTCTCGCAAAAGTCGGGAATATTGAGCGGATCATGTTTTGGGCATTTATAGTAGGAAATGTAGTCTACTATGCGGTGGGAATAATCCTGGCATATGTATTTAAGGACAACCGGGCTTTTTGCAAATACATCTGTCCGATTACTGTTTTTCTGAAACCTATGAGCTATTTTTCGCTGCTGCGTATCAAATGCGATAAGGATAAATGTATTTCCTGTGGAAAGTGTAAAAAAGTATGCCCGATGAATGTTGATGTAA
>ONNS01000111.1 GCA_900319275.1 uncultured Eubacteriales bacterium | reverse complement strand
TTGCCATGTCAACTCTGTCCTGATAAGGATTTGTAAGCTTGGCCACGACTTTGCCGTTTCGGGTGATGAATACATCCTCCCGTTCTGCCATCAAGAGATACTTGCTTAAATTCTGCTTCAACTCAGTTGCGGTAATCGACATAGTGGACTCCTCCTTTTCGCTAAGATTGGGTTCATCCATATTATATGCCAATCGTACGATTTTAGCAATAGAATCGTACGATTTTTCTCTGGAAACTTTTTGTGAATTTGAGGTGTAAACTATAAGTGATAACTGAAAAGTAGGCGAGATGCTGCAATCTATACAGCATCCCGCCTGTCGGTTATTCTCTGTCGTCCAACGTCCTATAATCTGTGACCCGTCGCAGATAATCCTCTACATCTCCGTTCAGAATCAGATCGGCATAGGCGAGGGGATCATTGTAAATCAGATAGTCCAACTCTGATTGCTAATACATGTTCCGGGCAACCTCGTTCTCTACGGCGATGCAATCAATTGAGAGCACCGTCCCGTCCGCGTACTTCAGTTCAACACAGGCTGTGTCCATGTTGAACTCACAGGATAATAGTCTCTTCATGATGATTTCCTCCATATCTTCATTTTGGCTTGCGCTTACCGTATTTGCGGCTGGATTGGAAATCATCGATGATAAAGCAAAATCCGAACCCATCTCCGATAGAGAAGATGTGGTTCGGATTATCTTGCTTTGGTGGAGGTGAGGGGAATCGAACCCCTGTCCGAAAGCGTTTCCTCAGGAACTTCTCCGGGCGCAGACGGTAATTTACATTCCCTCGCTCAGGCGCGTGCCGTCACGCTCGAGAGTCTGGTAGCTTCATGATCCATGGTGCGCTCAAAGCTTTGCGCACGCATGTTCACCACTAGTCGACGCCCCATCCCGGGCCGTGGTCCTCCCGGGTGGAACGCTCGCTTAATTAAGCAGCGAGAAGAACAGTATTATCGTTGTTCTTTAATTTATAAGCTGCCCATTTTAAGGATGGTAGGCGCATCCGCCCGCTATTCCTGCCTCCACACCCCCGTCGAAACCAGTACACCCCCATATAAGGGTCCGTCAGATCTGACAGACCCGGGAATCACACAGTAAACAGGTGGTAGAGAAGAGTTTACAGCTTCTCCGGCTCGGGATACTCGACGCCGAAGGTGTCGACCGTGACCCTGGCCATCTTCTGGGTCTGGCGGGGCCGATCGTTATAGTCGACGCGCTGTCTGGCGATCTTGTCGACATTCTCAATGCCCTCGATGACCTTGCCGAAAGCGGCATACTGACCGTCAAGGTGCGGGGCGTCCTCGTGCATGATGAAGAACTGGCTGCCGGCGGAGTTCGGATCCATGGCGCGCGCCATCGAGAGCACACCGCGGCTGTGCAGCAAACTGTTTTTAAAGCCGTTGGCGGCAAACTCGCCCTTGATGCTGTAGCCGGGGCCGCCGATGCCGATGCCCTTGGGGTCGCCGCCCTGGATCATAAAGCCTTCGATGACGCGGTGGAAAATCAGTCCGTCATAGAAGCCCTTGTTGATCAGGGAGATGAAGTTGTTGACAGTGTTCGGCGCGATTTCGGGATAAAGCTCCGCCTTGATGATATCGCCGTTTTCCATTTCGATCGTGACGATGGGATTGGTGTTCATTGGTATGATCTCTCCTTCAATACTCTGTCCATGTCGCGGCGGGCTTCCCGCTCCGCCTCGCTGTCGCGTTTGTCATGCAGTTTTTTGCCCTTGCACAGGCCAAGCTCGACCTTAACGCGGCTGTCCTTGAAATACAGGCTCAGCGGGATCAGCGCAACACCGTCCTGCATGACGCGCGCGTTGAGCTTGACGATCTCGCGCTTGTGCATCAACAGACGGCGCGGCCGCACCGGGTCGAGGTTAAAAATGTTGCCGTGCTCATAGGGGCTGATGTGGACACCGCGGACAAACAGCTCGCCATTTTTGACAGTGCAGTAGGCGTCCTTCAGATTGACGTTGCCGCCGCGGATGGATTTGACCTCTGTTCCGGCCAGTTCGATGCCGGCCTCGAAGCGCTCCAGGACAAAGTATTCATGAAAGGCCTTGCGGTTGGAACAGATCTCCTTCGTGCCTTTCTGCTTTGGCATGGAACCACCTCCTTCGTGAAAACAGTCTGCCGTCTCCGGCAGACCACCTCAAGGTCGCGGTTATTCTACCACAGACGAAGAAAAAAGAAAAGGATAATTTGTTAACTCTGAAAGGGCGTATCATTTTTAACCGCTTCGTATGTCATTGTTTCCATCTTGTCACTTTTAGTTTATTTTTTTGACGTAATATCCGATTATTTCTTAAGAATCCTAATTTTTTTTAAACTTTTTTGGAGAAAATAGTGGAAATCTGAAAAACCATGTGTTATACTCTGTCTTGTCGTTATGTTAATCTGAATATGTAAAACCAATTATGTTTCAAGCATATACTATACTGACAGCAAAAGAGGCATGGACCGATGGAGTATTTTGAGAAGCAGCTCAGCAGACAGGAAATCTACAACGGTGTTATCGTAAAGGTGCATCTGGATCAGGCCGAATTAGTAGATGGCCGCGTCGTCAAGCGCGAGGTTGTCGAGCATCCGGGCGGTGTCTGTGTTCTGCCGGTGGACGAAAACGGTTTGTGCTATATGGTGCGCCAGTTCCGTTATCCCTTTTCCAAGATGGTTCTCGAAGCTCCGGCGGGAAAGCTTGAACGCAGCGAAGACCACCTGGTCTGCGGCAAACGCGAGCTCTCGGAGGAGACTGGGCTTGAGGCTGACGAATTCATCGACCTTGGCGCAACGTTCCTCTCCCCCGGCTATTCCAGTGAGATCCTGCACATCTATCTGGCTCTCGGCCTTCACCAGGGCAGCAGCCATCCCGATGAAGGTGAGTTTCTGAACGTAGAGAAGATCCCTCTCTCCAAGCTTTACGAGATGGCCATGAATAATGAAATCGAAGATGCCAAAACCGAGATTGCCATTTTAAAAGCCGAACGGATCCTCGCTTTGAGAAAATAAAGCCATTCAATCAGCCCCTGCACCTGTATAGTGAAAAAGCTTGCCTTTTATTACTATATATGGTATTATATACGCTCGGAAGTTGTACCGAATTCTTCTTCCGTGTTTGGGAAGGTGCAAGACATTGTATAAGTATGTAGTTAAAGGTGAGAATATTCCGCAGATCAGCGATACCGATATGCTGCTGACAATTCTGACGGGGCTCGGTGCCAAGGTTCGCTTTATCAACCGCTCCACGATAGATATCGACTGCCGGAACGTTCGCTTTCAGGACGCCCCGTTTGATCTGACGCGCAAGATCCGCGCATCCTATTATCTGATCGGCGCTATGCTCGGTCGCTTTGGCAGGGCCAAGACGACGATGCCCGGCGGCTGCAATTTCGGTGTTCGCCCAATTGAGCAGCATGTCAAGGGCATGACGGCTCTCGGAGCGATGGTCGATATTAAAAACGGTTTCGTTTATGCTGATGCGCCGGACGGCCGTCTGCGCGGCGCGCGCATCTATCTTGACAAGGTCTCTGTCGGCGCTACGATGAATATCATGCTGGCCGCCGCCACGGCGCAGGGCCGCACGATCATTGAAAATGCCGCCCGCGAGCCGCATATCGTCGATCTTGCAAACTTCCTCAACCAGATGGGCGCTGATATCCGCGGCGCCGGTACCGACACCGTGAAGATCAACGGCGTCGAGCGCCTGCACGGCGGTTCCTACTCCATCATCCCCGACCAGATCGAGGCCGGCACCTATATGGTCGCCGCTGCCGCCACAGGCGGTGAGATTCTGGTGAAAAACGTCATTCCCAAGCACCTTGAGTGCATTTCTGCCAAGCTGCGCGAGACCGGCACGATCGTTCAGGAGTATGAAGACTCCGTTCTTGTCAAGGGTGCCAGCACGCTGCGCAAGGCCAATGTCAAAACCCTTCCCTATCCCGGATTTCCCACGGATATGCAGCCCCAGATGGGCGCGCTGCTGTGCATGGCGCAGGGCAACTCCATCATCACCGAGGGTATTTATGATAACCGCTTCAAGTATATCAACGAGCTGCGTAAAATGGGCGCGGAATGTCAGGTTGAAGGCCGCGTCGCTGTGATCGAAGGCGGGCGCAAGCTCACCGGCGCTCTGGTGCAGGCCT
The DNA here is from genome assembly GCA_900319275.1 of uncultured Eubacteriales bacterium. Taxonomy (GTDB): domain Bacteria; phylum Bacillota; class Clostridia; order Oscillospirales; family Oscillospiraceae; genus Limivicinus. The sequence goes on along the minus strand of ONNS01000111.1, from coordinate 4,116 downwards.
GCGACCTGCGTGCCGGCGCCGCTATGGTGATCGCCGGAATGTGCGCTGTTGGCACCACGACGATCGAGGATGTCCACTTTATCGAACGCGGCTACGAAAACTTCGTCGGTAAGCTTCGCGCGCTCGGCGCGGAAATCGAAGTCGTCAACGACGAAGAGGATGAGATGAACGAGCACATCATCTACGTCGGCTGAACGATTGAATGAAATGAATGATTCATCAGGTACATTTCAAGTAGAAATGTACCTGATTTTTCTGAATACCTGCCTGTTTCCCGAACGGTTTTATGCGGATATCAAGCAATCATACGCTGTGAGGATAATATGGACAATCAGCCAGCTTCTGAATATATGTATATCACGGTTTTTGCCAGCGGATCGAGCGGCAACTGCACACTTGTCTCCGCCGGCCATACCCGGCTTCTGATCGACGCCGGCATCTCGATGAGACGGATCACTTCCTTTCTCTCCGACGCCGCTCTCCGCTGGGAGGACATCAATGGCATTCTTGTGACCCACGAACACAGCGACCATATACTGGCGCTTCCGATGCTAGTGAAGTATCACCCCCTGCCCATTTACGCGCCGCATACGGTTGCCAACCGTCTGCGCGGCCGCTATCCCGAACTGGAGGAGCATCTGTGCATCATCCCCGTGGGCGAGCATGTTTCCATCGGCGAGGTACACTTCACAGCCTTTCACACGCCGCACGACACAGACGAGAGCGTAGGCTATCGGATCGATGACTCCGACTGCAGCTTCGCGCTGGCAACCGATATGGGGCATGTGACCGACGAGATCCGCTCTGCTCTGCTGGGCTGCGGCACAGTACTGATCGAGGCCAATCACGACGAGGACATGCTGATCAACGGCCCATACCCGCTGCCTCTCAAGCGCCGTATCCTCTCTGAGCGCGGCCATCTTTCAAATGGGAACGCCGCAATTCTGGCCCGTGAGCTGGCCGAGCACGGCACGGCGCACATCGTCCTCGGCCACTTAAGCCGCGAGAACAATCTGCCCGAGCTGGCTATGGGGACCGTTGCGGCCGCGCTGCTCGGCACCGGAGCCGAGCTTCTGTGTGCCCCACCGCTCGGACCGCTGACCGTTTCGGTCGAGCCTCTGTTGAAAAGCGAGGATGTGCCATGCTGACTGTCAAGCTGATCTGTGTCGGAAAGCTGAAGGAAAAATTCTATATAGACGCCTGCGCCGAGTACCGCAAACGCCTTTCTGCTTATTGCCATTTTGAGTTGCAGGAGCTCGCGGAAAGCCGTCTGTCAGATGCCCCGACCGAAAAAGAGATCGCCGCCGCACTCGAACGTGAGGCCGCGGAGATCATCAAGGCCGTCCCCGCCGGGAGCTATCTCGTACCGCTGTGCATTGAGGGGAAAACCATGCCAAGCGAGGACATCGCCCGTCTGATCGCCGAGCGCGAAGGCTCGGGTCGGCCTAAGCTCTGCTTTGTGATCGGCGGCTCCTACGGACTCAGCCCCACTGTCAAGAGCCGCGCCGATCTGAAGCTCAGCATGTCGCCGATGACCTTTCCCCACCATTTGGCGCGTGTGATGCTGCTTGAGCAGATTTACCGCGGCTTCAAGATCAACGAGGGCTCGCGTTACCACAAATAATTAAGGCAATACCGCATAATTCGGCGAGAGCGAATCCTGAGAAAATTTGGGTTCTGATGAAGGCACTTTTTTGCAGATATACTTTGTGTATTTCAAGAAAAAGTGACATAATCAGGGCACGAATTTTCCAGGAGGCGCCGAAGGCGGATTGTGCGGTATTGCCTAAATCTTTGCCAAAACTCCCCTGCAAAATGCTGGACTTTCTATTGAAGATATAGTATACTAACAAACAGTATCATTGTTTTTCTATGCAAAAAGTCAATCATTGGGAGGTGAAAGCTTGGTTGATCCCAAAATCGACTGGGACAGCTATCGCTACAGTGCTCTGTACGAGCGCTGGCCGAAGGATGCCGACGGCAATCCCGAGTCCCCTGTCCTTCTCGCAAGCCGATCAAGCGTCGATATGAGCGCCGAGCTGCTGGTCAACATGCTCGAGGCCTATCAGATCCCCTGCCTGACGCTCTATCCGGGTGACGGCGGCTTTGGCCGTGTAGTGCTTGGCATGAGCGGTCCGGGCGTTGATATCTATGTACCCGAAAGTTTACTATCCGATGCAAAAGAATTATGTAAAGGAGACAGCAACAATGAGGAATTATAAGGAAGAGTATCAGCACTGGCTTGACAGCCCCTCGCTGACCGAGCAGGAATGGGCTGAACTCGACGCCATCCGCGACGACGAGAAGGAGATCGAAAATCGCTTCTATGCGCCGCTGTCCTTCGGCACTGCCGGTCTGCGCGGCACGATGAAGGTGGGTCTTCACCACATGAACATCCACATCATCCGCCATGCCACCCAGGCTTTTGCCGACGTCATTGCCGCCGAGGGCGAAGAGGCCAAATCGAAGGGCATTGCCATTGCCTACGATTGCCGCAACAACGGCACCGACTTTGCCCGTGAGGCCGCCTGTGTCATGGCCGCCAACGGCATCCATGTCCGCCTATTCGACGCGCTGCGTCCTACCCCGGAGCTGAGCTTTGCTGTCCGTTACTACGGCTGTACGGCCGGTCTGAACATCACGGCCAGCCATAACACCAAGGAATACAACGGCTATAAGGTCTACTGGTCCGACGGCGCCCAGTTGCCCCCCAAGCAGGCCGACGATATTGCCAAGCGCATGGAAGAGATCGACGTCTTCACCGGCTTCAAGACCGTCCGCTATGAAGACGCTCTGGCCGACGGCCGCATCGAGATCCTCTCCGACGAGACCGACGAGGCCTTCCTCGCCGAGGTCATGAAGCAGGTCATCGACAAGGACGCCGTTGCCAAGGTTGCCGACGATTTCAAGATCGTCTACACCCCGTTCCACGGCTGCGGCCACAAGCTTGTCCCCGAAGCACTGAAGCGTCTGGGCATGAAGCATGTCTTCCCCGTGCCCGAGCAGATGGTCATCGACGGCAACTTCCCGACTGTCGTCTCGCCGAACCCCGAGAATCCCGAGGGCTTCTATCTGGCCATCGACCTCGCCAAGAAGGTCGGCAGCGACCTGATCATCGGCACCGATCCCGACTCTGACCGCGTCGGTACGATGGTGCGCAAGGGCGACGAGTACGTCACCATCACCGGCAACCAGATGGGCTGCCTGCTGCTTGATTATATCATCCAGGCCCGCAAGGCCACCGGCCAGCTCGACCCCATGGCCGGTGCGCTCAACAGCATCGTCTCCACTCCGATGGCCCGCGTGATTGCTGAGACCAACGGCGTCCACTTTGAGGACACCTTTACCGGCTTCAAGTTCATGGCCGAGCGTATTGCCGAGTGGGAAGCCGCCGGCACCTACAAGTACATCTTTGCCTTTGAAGAGAGCTATGGCTACATGGTCGGTGACTATGTCCGCGATAAGGACGCCGTCACCGCCTCGATGCTGATTGCCGAGATGGCCGCTCACTATCACGCCATGGGTATGACGCTGCTCGACGCCATTGACGCCCTGTACAAAAAGTATGGCTATTTCAAGGAAAATACCCTGAACCTCGTGATGCCGGGTCTCGACGGTCTGCAGAAGATGGCCGCCCTGATGAAGAGCCTGCGCGAGGATCCCCCGAAGGAGATCGGCGGCGAAAAGGTCGCCCGGATCCGCGACTACGCCGACGGCAGCATCTATGTCTCCGGTCTCGGCAAGGTCGACAAGACCCCGTTCTGGGGCTCCAACGTGCTCTACTTCGAGCTGGCCGACGGCAGCAACTTCATCGTCCGTCCCTCCGGCACCGAGCCGAAGATCAAGGTCTATCTGCTGATCCGCGGCGAGAGCGATGAGGACTGCGTCAATCGCCTCAACCGCTATATCGCCTTTGCCGAGAGCCTCGGCAAATAAGTCCCCTGTATTCAAATGATAACTTTGTCTCCACGTCCGCCGTTGGCGGACGTAAGCGGGCAATAGCCCGCAGCTGACGCTCAACGCGCGTCAGCTGGAGACGACGTTGCAACGGTATCCCCGAAAAACACAGATTATTCTGTGTTTTTCATGCGAAACAGCGTTTCGCATGCGCGCATT
>ONNS01000113.1 GCA_900319275.1 uncultured Eubacteriales bacterium | reverse complement strand
TACAATGCAATTTATTCCCAATACACGCCTTACGGCGTGTGTACAGAGAAGTTTTAACTTCTCTGTGGCGGCGTTTCGCCGCCTGGGGAATAAATTATAACTTTGTCTCCACGTCCGCCAGCGGCGGACGTAAGCGGGCCATAGCCCGCGCCTGACGTACACCGTGCGCCAGTTGGAGACGACGTTGCAACGGTATCCCCGAAAAACACAGAGTATTCTGCGTTTTTTATGCGAAACAGCGTTTCGCATGCGCACATTTCATGCGCGCGGGGATTTAGTTATATAAAAAGAGGTCCTGTGATATGAAATTCGATCATCGATTCCATCTGACGGAGGCGGGGCCGTCCATGCGCGTCTATGAAGCGGACGGCGTCAGAATGCGGCTGGATTTTCTGGAAGGGATCCTCCGCGTCTCGCTGCTGCGTCCGGACGTGCCGCTGCTGCCAACCTGGAGCGTCTGCCCGGGGGACGGCGATGTCCCACTGTCCGGGCGGGACAAGCTCTCGGTGGAGGGCTTCGCCCTGGAGCGTCCCTCCGTAGAGGAGACAGATGATGAGATCCGTTTTTCCCTGTCCGGTGTGTCGTTTTGTATTGAGAAGCGGAACTTTCGCATCACCGCGCAGACAGAGCGCGGCATCCTCTATCAGGATCGAAGCGGCCTCGCCCGGAACTATGCCGGCGAGCTGGGTGAGGGTTCGGTACACTATACCCGCCGTTTTGAAGAGCAGCGCATTTTCGGTCTGGGCGACAAGGGCGGCCCGGTCAACAAATCCCTGCGCCGCTATACGCTCGCGACCGGCGACGCCATGGGCTTCCACGCCGCCTACAGCGATCCGCTATACAAGCAGATCCCCTTTACTATCTGCGAGCACGGCGGCGGGGCTTACGGCCTGTACTACGATACTTACAGCCGCGGTGCGGCGGACTTCGGGGCCGAGCACGACAACTATTTCGAGCCCTTCAACTCGATGCGTTTCCGCGAGGAAAACATGGTGCTCTATCTGATTCTGGGCACACCGCGGGAGATCCTTCGGCGCTTTTCCATGCTGTGCGGCCGCGCCGCGCCGGTACCGGAATGGGCGTTTCGCTACTGCGGCAGCACCATGGAATACACCGACGCGCCGGATAGCGATAAGCGGCTGCGGGGCTTTCTCGCGCAATGCCGGCAGTACGGGCTGCGCCCCGGCGGTTTTTATCTGTCGAGCGGCTATACGCAGATCGGCGATCGGCGCTGCGTGTTCCACTGGAACACGGACAAGATCCCTTCGCCCGAGGCGCTGGCGGACTTTTTCCGGGAACACGGCGCGGCGCTGATCCCCAACGTCAAGCCGGCGTTTCTGACCGAACATCCGCTCTACCGGCGCATTGCCGAACAGGGCTGGTTCCTGCACTATGCCGACGGCACGCCCGCCTGCTTCCCGTTCTGGGGCGGCATGGCCAGCTACCTGGACTTTACGAATCCGGGGGCTTATGCCTTCTGGAAGGACTGCGTCCGGCGGCAGCTGATCGACCGGGGATACCGCCATATCTGGAACGACAACAACGAATACGATGTCTGGGACGAGGACGTGCTGGCCGACGGTTTCGGCCGTCCCCTCCCGGCTGCGCGCATTCTGCCCCTCTTCTCCTATCTGATGGTCAGGGCGAGCCGCGAGGCCTGCCTGGAGGCGGGCGTTGAGCAGCCGTTCAACATTTCGCGCTGTGCCGCCGCGGGTATGGAGCGCGTCGCTACTACCTGGACCGGTGACAACTATACGGATTTTGCCGAGCTTCGTTGGAACCACAAGCAGATCATGACCATGGCGCTGAGCGGTTTTCGGTTTTTCGGGCCGGACATCGGCGGCTTTGCCGGGCCGAAGCCGGGTCCGGAGCTGTTCCTGCGCTGGCTGCAGTACGGCGTGTTCCTCCCCCGCTTCACGCTCCACTCGTGGAAGCCGGGCGAGAGCTCGACCATGCCCTGGCTGTATCCCGATCGGATGGAGGCCGTCAAGCGGCTGTTTGCCCTGCGCGAGTCGCTGGTGCCGTATCTTTCGGCGGAGATGGAGCACGCCCGGATGGCCTACGCCCCGCTGGTATACCCGGTGTTCCTGGAGGATCCGGCCTATGACGCGGAAAGTGATTGCTTCTTCTGCGGCCGGCGCATCCTGGCCTGCCCCGTGTTCGACGAGGGCGCCGCGTCTGTGTGTGTGACCCTGCCCTGCGACGCGCACGGCTGGCGCTTGCGGGGCGAGGGCGCGATCCTGCCCGGCGGGATGCGCCTGAGCGTCCCCTGTCTGCCGGAGGATCTGCCGGTCTGGTTTACCCGTGCGGATCCGGCATGACAAGCACCGATGTTTCCATCGACGCTCTTGCGGAAATCGCCGCGCCGCTATATAATAACAGCACCTGCAGGCGGCTCCCACACTCCGGTGCGGCGCTGTCTGACCATACATTCTACCAGAAATGAGGGACACACTATGACCGAACAAGAAGCCCCGCGCAGCAAGTGCGGCTACTGCATGGGCGGCGAGCTGCTCGACGCCTTTGGCATCCCCATCTGCGAGCTCACGGTGAGCACGCTGATCCTTTTCCGTGAGCAGAGCCATCCCGGCCGCTGCATTGTGGCCTATAAGGATCATGTCAGCGAGATCGTGGATATCAGCGCCGAGGAGCGCGCGGCCTTCATGGAGGATGTCGCCCGCGCGGCGAAGGCCATCCACGCGGTCTTCCACCCCGAAAAGCTCAACTACGGCGCCTACGGCGACACGGGCTGCCACCTGCACGTCCATCTTGTGCCGAAGTACCGTGACGGCTTTGAGTGGGGCGGCGTCTTTGCCATGAACCCCGGCCAGACCAAACTCAGCGAGGATGAATACGCCGAGATGATCGAGAAAATCAAAGCGGCGCTGTGACGCCCGCTCTGCGCACCGAGCGCAGAACCGGCAAAAAGCGGATAAGGCGCCGGCTTACAGATAGCAAGGAAACGCTATCTGTGAGCCGGCGCCTTTCGCCGCGCTGCGAAGCAAAACAGCAGGGCTGTATTGCCAAATACTCCTTGCAATGCGCATCGGACTTTGCTGACATGCAGGAAGAACAGCAGGAGATAACCGCGCGCAACATCATACACCATTGGCAAGATTCATACATATTTGATATAAAACCCTGTGTCCTTTTCGTATAATCCAGTTAGAAGGCAAAAAGCCCGACGCGAGAAAAGAGAAAAGGAGTATAAGCTCATGGCTAAAACACCGAAAGTCAAAAGTCCCGAAGCGGTAGGCTTCAAAGAAATCTTCGGTACCACAGCGCTCTCCACCAACAACGGCATTGCCGCCGTCTTCATGTCCGCCATGTTCATGACCTTCATGACTGACTACGCCGGTCTGGGCAAGATGGGCGCCACGCTGGCGACCGTCCTGCTGCTCGCCGCCCGCATCATCGACGCGGTGGACGACCCGATCCAGGGCTTCATCATGGACAGCGGCAAGATCGGCAAGCACGGCAAGTACAAGCCCTTCTTCCTCATCTCCATCATCATGACCACGATCGGCGTCATCGCCCTTTACGCGCTGCCCGACGGCATCACCACCAAGGCCGTCGCCGTCACTGTCTGGGTCATCTTCTTCTATCTGGTCTATGATATCGGTGCCTCGTTCTATAACCAGAACCTGCTGTTCCGCACGATGACCAACGACCCCGGCGAGCGCTCCAAGCTGCTGATCGGACCGCGTCTCTGGGTCATGGTGCTGGGCATGTTCGGCTCGGCCATGGCAGCGATCGCCGTCTCCATCCAGGCCGCCACCGGCAGCTTCAAGACCGCCTACATGATCCTGGCACTCGTGACGATGGCGATCTCCTTCGTCATCTCCATCATCGGCTGGTTTATGGTCAAGGAGAAGCACGTCGTCGAGCAGGATCCCGAGGACAAGGTCAAGTTCTCCGATTTCTTCGAGCTCATGCGCACCAACAAGCCCATGATGCTCAACTTCTTCAAGTGCATCGCCACCGGCTTCATCTGGACCTTCCTCTTCGCGGCCCCTGTTTACTATGTCAAGTATGCCTATGCGGCCGATCTGAGCACCGGCGAAGTGAACATGGAGTATTTCGCCACGCTCTCCATGGTCGTCTCGCTGATGATGCTCTTCCCGCTCCTTCTTGGCACGATTGCCGCCAACCCTGTTCTGAAGGCGTTTAAGCGCAATTTCCTGAAGATGCACATCTTCGACCTGGCCATGCAGGGCGCTTCCGGTCTGCTGATGTTCATTCTGCAGATCCTGGGTCTGCTGCGCCAGAGCCCGATCTTCTTCTTCGTTCCGATGTTCCTGCTGGCCTTCTTCATCGGCATCGACTTTGTCCCCGGCTCCAACCTGAGCATGGAGATCATGGACTATACCATCTACAAGACCGGCAAGGACCGCTCCGCCCTCACCGGCGTGCTGGAGAAGTTTCTGGAAAAGGCTCAAAGTGCTGTGTCCTCTGCCATCGTCGGCGGCATTCTGATCGCCATCGGCTATCAGGTGGACTCCGTCACCGGCAACTATGTGGGCGACCTGGCCAAGATGCCCACGATGCTCACCTGGATGATCGTCATCATGGGCTTGATCCCGGCGATTCTGGCCTTTGTAGGCATTATGGTCATCAAAGGCTACCCCATCGACCAGCCCATGCGTGAGGATATCCAGAAGTTCATCTCCGAGCACCAGACCAAGAAAGAGGTCGACTGATCACTGACCTCGCTATTATAAGAAACACGCCCCGTCCGGGGCGTGTTTCAGACTGTAGACAAACCCTTGTGGCAAGGTATCGACACGCATGGGGAGATTGTGAAGAGGGGACGGTAATCCCCTCTTCACGTTCAATCTATGCAAAA
>ONNS01000161.1 GCA_900319275.1 uncultured Eubacteriales bacterium | reverse complement strand
GCTACTATGTGGACGAGTTCCACCTTCTGCTGGCCGATCCGGAAACAGCGGCGTTTTCAACCGAGATCTGGAAGCGCTTTCGTAAATGGGGCGGTGTGCCGACCGGCATCACCCAAAACGTCAAGGATCTGTTGTCCAGCGATCAGATCGAGAATATCTTTGAAAACTCGGACTTCATCTATCTGCTGTCCCAGGCACCGGGCGACCGGGCGATCCTCGCGGAGAAGCTCAATATATCCCCGCATCAGCTCTCCTATGTCACGCAGTCCGGCGAGGGCGAAGGGCTGATGATCTACGGCGGGGCGATCATTCCCTTTGTCGATCACTTCCCGAAGAACACAGAGCTGTATAAGCTCCTCACCACCCGCCCGGCAGAGGTGAGAGTGTGAGTAATCCCTACCGGCTTCGCTTCGCAGAGGACGAATTGCCGCCCAGGCGGAGGGTAAAGAGCACGGAGGCGAAAGCAGCTACCGCGCCCTCGCACGGAGGCGAAAGCAGCTACCGCGCCCTCGTCACCCACTTTGCGCCACTCCGAGGATGTGCGCGGCCATAAAACGCCCAAACTGATCCACACTGCCGATGAAATCGGGCGGGCAGAGCTTCATCGCACCGTCTCCAAAGAAAATGAGGACGACAATGTAGCCCTTGAAGCCGCCCAACGCGGCGAGGAAGCATCTGCAAGGGTACTGCAAACTGGCGGCCATGCGGCCCGGAAGCTTCGAGAGCATCGAAGCAATCCGCAAAGCGTGGGCGAGCCGCCGACCGGTGGTAAGGCTCAGCAAAAGCGGGCCATCAAGCATGAGTACGCCAAGAACGCGGCAAAGGCTGCCCGTGAGGGCTCCGAAACCGTGGCTCAGACAGGCAATGTTGTTGAAAGGAGGCTCCGAAACCGTGGCTCAGACAGGCAATGTTGTTGAAAGGACCATTGAAAAGCTCCGTAAAGGCATCGACCATTTCCGGCAAAACCCCAAGCACGCGGTTGTTCTGCTGGCGATCTTCCTGACCCTCTCCATGCTGATGAATATAGCGTCCTCTTGCGCGCTCGTCTTTCAAGGCTTGAGCTCCGCCATCGGCAGCACGACCTATCCCTCTGCTGACGGAGATATGCTAGCCGCCGAAACGGAATACAGCGCCATGGAGGCCCAGCTTCAACGAAACCTGGATAACTACGAGCGCGATCATGAATACGACGAGTACGAATTTGATCTGGATGAGATCGGGCACGATCCCTATGTGCTGATCTCCATCCTGACCGCGTGGCATCAGAGAGCGTGGACGCTGGACGAGGTGCAGAGCACGCTGCAAATGCTCTTTGACAAGCAGTACATTCTCACCGAGGACGTGACCAGCGAAACGCGGTATCGGACGGAAACCCGCACAGGCACACGGACGGTCACAGACCCGGAAATCGGCGAAACCAGCGAGGAAGAATACGACTACGACGTGCAGGTGCCCTATACCTATTACACCTGCAACGTGAAGCTGGAAAACTTCAATCTCTCTCACGTCCCGGTCTACATCATGGGCGAGGATCAGCTTTCCCTTTACGCGACGTATATGGGAACCCTGGGCAACCGCACCGACCTGTTTCCCACGTCCGCTTATGTCGGGCGCTACACCAACGGCTATACCGACTATGACATTCCCCCGGAGGCGCTGGCCGACGAACAGTTTGCCGCCATCATCACGGAGGCGGAAAAGTATCTCGGCTATCCCTATGTATGGGGCGGCAGCTCGCCGTCCACGTCCTTCGACTGCTCCGGCTTCGTGAGCTGGGTCATCAATCACTCCGGCTGGAATGTCGGGCGTCTGGACGCGGACAGTCTGTACTATATCTGCACCCCCGTTTCTCCGGCCAATGCCAAGCCCGGCGACCTGGTGTTTTTCGAGGGCACCTACGACACGCCGGGCATGAGTCATGTGGGTATCTACGTCGGCAATTCGACCATGATCCATTGCGGCGATCCCATCTCTTACACCAATCTCAATTCAAGCTACTGGCAGGCGCACTTCGCGGCATTCGGGCGTCTGCCGTGAAAGGAGCG
>ONNS01000116.1 GCA_900319275.1 uncultured Eubacteriales bacterium | reverse complement strand
AAAGAAAACCCGGCGCTTCAAGATCAAGACAACGGATGTGATACATTACCTGGAGGAACGAGATCGTCACCCCGAATACTACAAGCCGCCGGAGGGCTATTACAAACAGCCTCATATCCCCCAGCCGCGCGTCTTGTCCGAGCATGATCTGCTTGTGATGAGGCAGTTCTATGAAAAGGAACTGGCGTCCTGGCCAGATGTAATGACCATAAAGCAAGTATCCGCTTTCACAGGGTACGGAAAAACCTCTGTTGAACGGTGGTGTACCAAAGGGCATTTACAGCATTTCTGTATCAAGCAGAAATACCTTGTCCCCAAAATCTACTTGCTGGATTTCCTTGTGAGTTGGAATTACATAGGGATCGCCGTAAAATCGGAGTTACATATTCAACGGAACAAACAAATATGGGCGCAGGCAAAAACGCACCCTTGAGTGGAGAACCAATCGTGCGTATGATGGAATCGAAGGGAGTGTGTGATATGAAAAAGCCAAGATACTACATTACTTTGAACTCAGAGGAAACCCGTCTTGTGCTGCGCAGTCTCATCCGGATGAAAAACCGCTTGATCCAGGAAGGGCGCTACACGGACTGCGTGGATGAACTGATCGCAAAGATCGCCGCAAAATGACAGTTCAGAATTACATATGGATTTTTGAGCCGCTTATTCTTTCCGGAATAGGCGGCTTTTTTCATGCCCATACATAGCCGCTCATCGCCGTGAGCGGCGAATTTGGTAAAGAAGGAGGAAACCAAAATGGCGAAAACAAAGGTCATTGCCATCGCCAATCAGAAAGGCGGCGTCGGGAAAAGCACCAGCGTGTACTGCATCGGCGCAGGCTTGGCAATGAACGGCAAAAAGGTCTTGCTTTTGGACGTGGACCCCCAAGGTGATCTGACCAAGATGCTGGGCCAGCGCAAGCCGCATGAAATGCCGCTGACGCTTGCCAATGTGATGAACGACATTGTAGCGGGTGTGGAAAGCGGTGGGCATCCGGAAATCCTGCACCATGCGGAAGGCTTCGACTTTGTGCCGGCCAACCGCAGCCTGTCCGCTGTGGAGGTGGGGCTGGTCAACGTGATGAGCCGCGAAACTGTCCTGCAGCAGTATATCGACAGCGTAAAAAGAGACTACGATTATGTGCTGCTGGACTGCCGCCCCTCGCTCGGCATGCTGGTCATCAACGCGCTGTCGGCCTCGGACTATGTTCTCATTCCCGTTCAGGCGGACTATTTGGCTGCCGAGGACATGACCGAACTGATCGGAACAGTACAGAGCATCAAGCGTCAGATCAACCCCAAGCTGAAGATCGGTGGGGTGTTTCTCACGATGGTGAATGAGACCAACTTTCGCAGGGACATCGTGACCTCGGTGAAGGAGAACTTTGGGAAGCATCTGCCGGTGATGAACACAGTAATCCCGGCGACGGTGCGCCTGGCGGAGATTAGCACTGCTGACAAAAGCATCTTTTTGCATGACCCCAAAGGGCGCGCGGCGGACGCCTATCGGAATCTGGTGCAGGAGGTGATGGACATTGGCGAAAAGCAACGTATCAAGTCTGCTGACCTCGGTCGATGACCTGTTTACCACCCAAGCCGAGCGTGACACAGCCAGTCGGGAAACAGTTGTGGACATTCCACTGGAGGAAATCAGCGACTTCCCCGATCATCCCTTTAAGGTGAGAATGGACGAGGCCATGATGGAGATGGCCGACAGCATCAGGCGTTACGGTGTGCTGGTGCCAGGCATGGTGAGGCCTAAGCCGGAGGGCGGCTATGAAATGGTGGCCGGTCACCGGCGAAAGATGGGCAGCACGCTGGCACAGAAAGAAACCATGCCTTGCCTTGTGCGCGATCTGACAGACGATGAAGCTATCATTATCATGGTGGATTCCAACTTACAGCGGGAAAGTCTGCTGCCCTCGGAAAAAGCCTTTGCCTACAAGATGAAGCTGGAAGCCATGAATCGTCAAGGACAAAGAACAGACCTTGATGAGACTTTGCGCCCAGTGGGCGCGAAGTTAAGGGATGCTCGGTCTGATGAGCAGTTAGCGAATACTGCCCCTGATAGCGCAAGGCAAATCCAGCGGTATATCCGCCTCACCTATCTGACCCATCCGCTTCTGGATATGGTGGACGAGGGAAAGATTGCCATGCGTCCCGCTGTGGAATTATCCTATCTGTCCGAAAAGGAACAGACCACGCTCCAAGAAATGATGGAGCTGGAGGACTGCACCCCGTCCCATGCACAGGCCATCAAAATGCGACGCTTTGCCGAGGAGGGAAAGCTCAGCGAGGATGTTATCCTGTCTATCATGCAGGAGGAAAAGCCCAATCAGAAGGAGCAGTTTCGTATGCCGAGAGAACGGATCAGCAAGTATTTTCCTGCGGGGACGCCCGCACAGAAGATCGAGGACACCATCATCAAGGCTCTGGAGCTGTATCAGCGTCAGAGAAACCGGGATCGAGAACGGTAGCGCCGCCAAGAGATCGGTATGCCCTTTCATATAGTCGGAGGAAATACTGCATCCCCCTCTCCGCACCTCTCCCCCAGATTTACCAGCTGAACCAGCCGAAAACAAGATTCTGCTCCAACGCCCCTGCCATGGGTTCATCCGGCGTGGGCTTTTTTCATGCCCGGCTGAGCGCAGATTCAGCCGGAGCTTTCAACATGGAGGTTTGCAATGAAACACAAAACAATCCTGCAGCGGATCGCGGCCTTTGTTCTGGCCGTGCTTACCGCCTTTTCTATGCTGCCTGTCGCCACGGCCTATGCCGCAGGCGAAGCGGGAACTGTTACGTTCACATACTGCTATGACTCAGCTGGAAACATGATCCTGTATAACGGGGAAACCAATGTGGACGGCTATACCGCAGGCGGCACCGGGCATCCCAAGCCCCGTATGTTCGTTGACGGAGAAACCGCTTACTGCATCCAGCCTGGCCGCCATCTGCTGGTCAACGACACCCTGTACAAGAGTTCCTCCGCCGCATGGAATGCTCTTTCAGTCGGTCAAAGAAAAGCCATTGGCCTTGCCCTTCTGTACGGATACCAGGGCAACTGGAGCAATCTCAGCGGCAGCGACGATGAAAAGTGGGTTGCCACAGCGGAGATCATCTGGGAGTTCGTGACAGGCTGTCGGGAATCCACGCCGCCCTACCGCCAGGTCAGCACGGCCATCTATGATATCCAGTTTGGCAGTAATCAGCCGAACTACGGCACCAAGGCTGTCTATGACACGATCATCGCCCTGATGCAGCGGCACAGCACCATCCCCAGCTTTCTGTCCACATCCGCTGATGTCGCATCCAAAGATCTGGAGTACAAGGATGGCACTTACAGCCTCACGCTGACGGACTCTAACGGCGTTCTGTCGGAGTTCAATTTCTCCAGCTCCAGCCGGGCTGTGTCCGTGACCAAGTCCGGGAACACGCTGACGATCAGCGCCACCGAGCCTTTCCAGGATGTCGTCCGCATCACGGCCAGCCGCAACAACATTCCAACTGTCAGTTCCAGCGCCAAGATCATCGCCTATGGGGATGTGGACCTGCAGGACGTAGTGACCGGTGTGGAGAACGCTGATCCTGTCTACGGGTATCTGAATGTGGAGACGCCTACCGGTAACATCGACCTGAAGAAAACCTCGGAGGACGGCGTCGTTGCCGGTATCCGCTTCACGATCTCCGGCGAAAAGATGGAGCAGACGGTAACAACGACGGAAGATGGCAGCATCTTTGTGGAAGGCCTGGTTCCCGGCGTTTACACCGTGACCGAGCAGAGCATTGACCGCTATCTGCCCCAGGATGTGCAGCGCGTCACCGTCATCGGAGGCCGCACGACTACCGTAACCTTCAACAACGTCCTCAAGCGCGGCGACCTTGTTGTGACCAAGACCTCTGAAGATGGCATGGTCGAGGGAATCAAGTTCCACCTGTACGGCACCTCACTCTCCGGCCTGGCCGTCGATGAATACGCCATCACAGATGGAAGCGGCAAGGCCACCTTCAAGGATGTGCTGATCGGCACCGGCTATACGCTGGAGGAAGTGGACACGGTAGTAAAGTACGTCATCCCCGCCAGCCAGAAAGCCGCAGTCGAGTGGAACAAGGTAACGGAAAAGAACTTTTCCAACATTCTGAAGAAGTGGAACGCTACCGTGACCAAGAGCGACCGCTCCACAGGTGCGGCACAGGGCGACGCCACGCTGGCCGGTGCGATCTACGGCGTGTATGGAAATCAGCCCCTCCGAGGGCTATCTGCTGGACAGCACCGCCTATCACGTCGGCGCCGAGGCTACGCTCTACACAGTGGAGTACAACAGCACCGCCAACGATGTGACCGAGGATATCGTCAAGGGCAATATCGCCATTATCAAGCACACCGACGACGGAGAAACGCAGATCGAGACCCCGGAGGTCGGCGCGACCTTTGCCGTGTATTTGAAAGCTTCCGGCAGCTATGACGCAGCCAAGGACAGCGAGAGAGACTTCCTGACCTGCGATGAAAACGGTTTTGCCCAGACGAAGGATCTGCCCTACGGCATTTATACCGTCGAGCAGGTTTCCGGCTGGGACGGTCGTGAGCTGATGCCCGCCTTTGACGTGTATGTGGCTGAGCATGGGCAGACTTATCGCTACCTGATCAACAATGCCTATTTCCAGAGCTATATCAAGGTCATCAAGGTGGACGCTGAGACCGGCAATCCCATTCCTTATGCGGGCGCGGGCTTCCAACTCTATCGCCCGGATGGATCGCTAATCACGCAGACCTTCACCTACCCCGAAGTAACCACCATCGACACCTTCTATACCAATGACGAGGGCTATCTGATCACCCCGGAGAAGCTGGAGTACGGCACAGGATATAAGCTGATCGAGGTAACTGCGCCGTATGGCTACGTCCTCAGCAGCGAGCCGGTGTACTTTGATGTGACCGCTGACGAAGCCAGTGAGGATAACGCCGTCACGGTAGTGGAGGTCACAAAGGCCAACATGGCGCAGAAGGGCATCATTAAGGTCAGCAAATCCGGTGAGGTCTTTGCTACCGTCACCTCCAAGGGCTTCTACCAGCCGATCTATGAAGTGCGCGGGCTTCCCGGTGCAGTTTATGAGATCCGCGCTGCCGAGGATGTGGTCACGCTTGACGGCACGCTCCGTTTCTCTGCCGGAGACGTGGTAGATACCATTACCACCGGTGAGGACGGAGAGGCTGTGAGTCAGCCCCTGTACCTGGGCAAATATGAGATCACGGAGATCACCGCGCCTTATGGTATGGTTCTGAACACGGAAGTCCGCGCTGTGGAGTTGGTCTACGCCGGGCAGGAGGTGGAGATCACCGAGACCTCTGCCAGCTTTAACAATGAGCGCCAGAAGGCACAGGTCACGCTGAACAAAACACTGTTGGCCGATGAGAAATTTGGCATCGGGCTGCATGGCGAGGTGGCAACGGTCACCTTTGGCATGTATGCTGCGGAGGAATTGACCGCTGCCGATGGCAGCACGATCCCCGCCGATGGGCTCATGGAGATCGTTTCGGTCAACACCAGCGGCACCGCCGCCATCCGGACCGACCTCCCTGCGGACGGCAAGTATTATCTGAAAGAGCTGTCTACCGATGAACACTATCTGCTTTCGGACCAGAAATATCCCATTGTCTTTGACTATGCCGGCGGCGAGATCGCCGTGGTGGATATCCAGGCCAACGATGGCAATGCCATCCGAAACGAGATCATCTATGGTGAGATCCACGGGCTGAAAAAGGACGATGCGGGCAATGTGCTGCCCGGTGCACTGATCGGTCTGTTTAAGCCGGACGTGACTGAGTTTACCGAGGCTTCTGCCATTATGACTGCCCCCTCTGCCGAGGACGGCAGCTTTTCTTTTGCCAAAGTCCCCTATGGCACCTGGATCGTGCATGAGATTTCCGCGCCTGCCGGCTATGTCCTTTCGGACAAGAGTTACGAGGCTATTATTGCTGAAGGCGGTGCGGTGGTCGAGCTGGAAGTCGTAAACGCGCTGATCTGCGGCACTGTTCAGCTGACGAAGGTGGATAAAGACTATCCCGAAAAC
>ONNS01000119.1 GCA_900319275.1 uncultured Eubacteriales bacterium | reverse complement strand
CCACTTGACGCCCAACTTTGTTGGCGTATCATAATGACCGTTGTGCTTTGACTTCTTCTTGGTCGATTCGACCTTTTTGCGGTAACCAAGTCGTACAAACACACGGTACAGAGAACCAGGATGCCGACTGTAGGCATGCTTCTCCCGCAGCTTGGTGTACATCTCGCAGACGGAGATATCCTTATTTCGACGATGAAGATCCATGATCCATTTCAGTTCTTCCGGCGTGTGGGCGTTCGGATGGATTGTGTGCGGCTTGTGCGAGTTCGGCAGCAAAGAGTCTTTCGTCCCGTCGTATAGCTTGTTCCACCGCATAAGCGATGCTTTGGAAATGTGGTACCGACGACAGACGAATGATATGTCTTTTGTCAATCTGTACAATTTGACTGCGCTCTCTTTGGTTGTTATTTCGTGTGGCAGATACCGCTTGTTTTGTGTTATAATATCCATGGCGGTTGAGCTCCTTTTGTTAGCTTTGTTGTGTGGTAACTTCATTCTAACAAACTCAACCGCTTTTTTCTATCCCCCAGTCTCACATCAATTGTAACGCTACAAAACGCTACACTACTTAAGAAATATTCATCTTGACTCAACAGTCTTCTCTTGATATAATTAAATGATTATATCGTGTTGTGATATCCGGGGACGAAAGCATGGGTGCAAAAAAGGAAAGCGCATAAATGTCTTTCTTATGGATGGAGAATCTGACGGATCTATTCACTCAACGATATCGAGAGGGGGCTGACAACATATGATCTGGAATCTGAACACGGCGGCGCTGCTGGTCCCACTGCTGTTTCTTCTGACCGGCCTGACGATCACCGTGGTCATCGACCCCTACATCAGCCGGAAGCACCGCCGGGTCATGCTGGTCATCATTGTACTCAGCTTTACCCTGATCATTCAAAACATTTGGGAGGACTATCTTTCAGCGGGTGAGCTTCGGTGGTTTCTGCGAACGACCCTGGCCGTCTACGGCTATACCATTCGCCCGGTGTTCCTGATTCTGTTTCTCTATATCGTCCAGCCGGAGAAAAAATACCCGGGCTGCTGGGCGCTGGCGATCCTGAATTGGGCCATCCAGATGACGGCGTACTTTTCCCACCTGTGCTTCTGGATCGACGGAAAAAACCACTATGAAGGCGGACCGCTCAGCAGAGCCTGTCTGGTCATCAGCCTGATCCTGCTGGTATATTGCCTATATCAAAGCGCGCGGAATTATCGCGCCGCCCGAAAGAAGGACATGCTGATCCCGCTGCTGGTGGTGCTGATCATCCTCGTCTCCGTTTTTCTGGATGATAAGGTGGGATTCTTGGAGCAGCCCATCACTTATCTGACCTTTGGTATCGTCATCAGCAGTGTGTTTTATTACATCTGGCTGCATATGCGCTTCGTGCAGGACCATGAGGACGACCTGAAGGCCCGGCAGCGGATGCAGATCATGCTCAGCCAGATCCAGCCGCATTTCCTGTATAATACGCTGTCCGCGATCCAGTACCTTTGCGACCACGATCCGAAGGCCGCCGGGGAGACGACTGCCAAATTCTCCCGCTATCTCCAGGGCAACATGAGCGCGCTCAAGGACGACGGAGAGATCCCGTTCGCGCAGGAGCTGGAGCACACCAAAATCTATCTGGACATCGAAAAGGTCCGCTACGAAGACGCGTTGCAGATCGAATATGACATTACCTGCACAGACTTCTATCTGCCGACACTGACCCTGCAGCCTATCGCCGAAAACGCGGTGCGCCACGGCGCCAGAGGTAAACGCAGAGCAGGCACCGTGAAGCTCGCCACGCGGGAATATCCGGAGCACTACGAGATTATTGTCACGGACGACGGGCCGGGATTTGACCCGGAAGCGCCGGCGCTGGCCGACGACGGACGCGACCACATCGGGATCACCAACGTGCGGGATCGGCTGGAGCAGATGAGCGGCGGTACACTCCGCATTCAGTCCGAACCGGGAAAGGGTACTGTGGTCACGATTGAAATCCCAAAGAAACGGGGAAAAACAACATGACGATACTTGCCATAGATGACGAGCCGAAAGCGCTCCAACTTCTCCACGACGCCATCGCCGAGGCGGAGCCGAACGCCGAGATCGTAGATTATTCCGACGGTGAGACAGCCCTGACGGCCATGCGGTCGCAGGCCCTTAAGCCGGACGTGGTTTTTTCTGATATCGAGCTGCCGGAGATGTCCGGGCTCGCCTTTGCCGTGGAGCTCAAAAAGCTCGTGCCGGAGACGAGGATCATCTTTGTCACCGGCTTTCCCAAATATGCTGCGGATGCGTTCCGTCTCCATGCGAGCGGCTATATCGTGAAGCCGGTTTATGCCGACCGGGTGCGGGAGGAGCTGAATCTTCTGAATCTGCCGCAGGCCAGTCCGAATCCGGACAAGCTGCAGGTCCATTGCTTCGGGCATTTTGAGGTGTTCCGGAACGGTGTGCCTGTCATTTTTCAGCGGAAGCAGAGCAAGGAGCTGCTGGCTTTCCTCATTGACCGCGAGGGCCGTGCCGTTTCTGCCGAAGAGATCGCCGCGGCCTTGTGGGAGGACGACGGCGATATGAAAGCGGCAAAATCCCGTATCCGTCTGATTCTGCATGATCTCCGCGCAACGCTTAGGGAAATCGGGATGGAGGATATTTTGATCCGGGAGCGGCGGCAGCTTGCCGTTCGGCGGGATTTGGTGGACTGCGACTACTACAGGATGCTGGAGGGAGATATGGAGGCGGTCAACGCATTTGACGGGACATATATGCCGGAGTACAGTTGGGCTGAGCCGACAACCGGAAGACTCTATTTCAGGAAATGAAAGCTGTTAATTCATAGATACGGATCGGGACGCTGCCGCGCCCCGATTCATTTTTTTGCTTTTTTGAAAATGAACCGGATTTTGTAACAGTTGTGAACGCTCCGTATTGTATAATCATTCTGTATTTTTATGGCCGTTCCCTTTGAAATGTACAGCGAGGAGGATCTCAATGAAAATACTCTGCGTAGACCGAAGTCCATGGGGACTGATGGATATGAAGCGCAAGGTCAAAGCCATCAAGCCGGACGCCGTCATTCACGGCTGCCGCGACCCGGAGGCCGCGCTATCCCTCGCAAAGAGCGAGGGCTGCGACGTCCTGCTGACCGAGATCGACCTGGGCGGCCCGAAACGGGAAGGCCTGGACTTCGCCTTACGGATGCAGACGATCAATCCCGAGGTCAACGTCATCTTTGTCACCACGTTCGCCGAATGGGACTATGCCCGCGACGTGATCCAGATGCGGGCCAGCGGTTTTGTGCGCAAGCCCTACAAGGCGGAGCGGCTGGCGGAGGAGTTCGCCCATCTGCGCTACGCGGTATCTTAGCGACGCAATTATATATCTTCATAAATACACAGAGGCAGAGAACTATGATTTCATTGAGAGGACCGAAGCTGAATTTTTTGCTTCGATTCTGGCGGTGATCGCGCTATGCGTCGGCAGCAAATAAGCCGAAGAGAAAATCGTTGGACCAGGCAAAAAAACATCGGCAGGAGAGGAAGTCTGTTATGGAACAACCGTTATTCAGAAAAGAGAGCATGGAGCGCGTCTCCTCGCCTGAGGTGCTCCGGGACTATCTGCATGTCACTTCCCCCGCGATCTGGGTCGTGCTGGCGGCTGTGATCCTCCTTCTGGCAAGTCTCTTCGTATGGAGCAGCGTGACAGCCGTGGAGAGCTACGCGGCGGGAGAAGCGGAGGTGCGCGGCGGTGTACTGACGCTGCGTTTTGACGACGTGGAAAAGGCCTCCCGTGTGGAGGTCGGCATGAACGTCAAGGTGGGCGATCTAACCACGCCCGTCCTCTCTGTCGGCAGCGACGAGAGCGGCAATCCCATCGCTATCGCAAACGTCAATCTGCCGGACGGCAGCTATGAGGCGAGCGTGGGATATAAGAGCACGCAGATCATAGATATGCTCTTTAACTGAGGCGGTGAAGCGTATGCGTGATAAAAACTTCCGTCCACCCGGAAAGAGAAAAGCTGCAAAGGTACCGATGGTCATGCAGATGGAGGCGCTGGAGTGCGGCGCAGCCTGTCTGGCAATGGTGCTGGCCTGCTACGGGAAGTGGATGCCGCTGGAACAGGTTCGTGTGGACATGGGGCTTGAAGCCGTCAAGGGGATCAGTGCCTTTCCCTGCATCATCCATTGGAATCTCAACCACTTCGTGGTGCTCTGCGGATTTCGCGGGAACCACGCCTGCATAAACGACCCCGCCCGGGGCAGCGTAAAGGTCACGATGGACGAGTTCGACAAGGCGTTCACCGGCATCGTCATGGTCTTTGCCCCTACGGAGCGCTTTGAGCCGGACGGGAAACGGACAAGCACCCTCGCCTTTGCAAAAAAGCGGCTTTCCGGCGCGGGCGCGGCGATGGTCTTCGTCATGCTGACGAGCATCATCGGCTATGTGTTTACGCTTCAGAACTCCGCCTTCTCCCGCTTTTTCATGGACCGGCTGCTGACCGGGGAAAACAGCGAGCTTCTGACGCCCTTTATCGCGCTCGTCGCGGCGGTGAGTCTGCTGCAGGTCTTTGTTGCGGCGATCCGAGCGGTCTATTCACTGAAAATAAATGGCAAGATGGCGGTCGTCGGCAGCGGCTCCTTCATGTGGAAGGTCCTCAAAATGCCGATGGAGTTCTTCTCCCAGCGCATGGCGGGCGATCTCCTGACACGGCATAAGGCCAATGAGACCATCGCCGAGCAACTGGTAAATACGCTGACGCCTCTGGCGCTCAGCGCTGTGATGATGGTGTTCTACCTCGTCGTCATGCTGCGCTACAGCCCGATTCTGACTTTGGTGGGGCTGGTCAGCATACTCATCAACATCGTCATGAGTCGCATCATCTCGGAAAAGCGCATCAATATCACCCGCGTACAGACGAGAGACGCGGGAAGGCTGATGAGCGCCACCGTCTCCGGTATCCGCATGGTGGAGACCATTAAGGCCAGCGGCGCGGAGAACGGATATTTCCGGCGCTGGGCGGGCTATCAGGCTTCCGTCAATGAACAGGACACGAATTACACAAGGCTCAATCAGTACCTCGGCATCTTCCCCGCTTTTATCACCACCCTTGCCAACGCGCTGGTGCTTGTGCTGGGAATATGGCTGTGTATGCGCGGCGAGTTCACCCTCGGCATGGTCACAGCGTTCCAGTCGTTCCTTGCTTCCTTCATCAGCCCCGCCATGACGATGGTCACCGCGGGACAAACGCTCCAGGAAATGCGGACGCAGATGGAGCGCGTGGAGGACGTGATGGAGTACCCGGAGGATCCCTATTTCTCCGACGCGCCTGTCAGCGAGGACAAGAATTATGACAAACTCTCTGGCGCGGTGGAGCTGAGAAACGTCACCTTCGGCTATTCTAAGCTCGACCCGCCGCTCATAGAAAACTTCTCGCTGAACCTCAAGCCGGGTGGAAGAGTCGCCCTTGTGGGCGCCTCCGGCTGCGGGAAAAGCACGATCTCCAAGCTCATTTCCGGCCTCTATCAACCGTGGAGCGGCGAGATACTTTTTGACGGCAAACCCATATCCGAAATTGACCGCGCCGTCTTTACCGGCAGCGTCGCCGTGGTGGATCAGGATATCATCCTCTTTAACGATACCATCGCAAACAACATCAAAATGTGGGATGACTCCATCAAGGATTTTGAGGTCATTTTAGCGGCGCGGGACGCCCAGATCCACGACGACATTATGGCGCGGCCCGGCGGCTATCAGGGTAAAATCACCGAGGGAGGCCGCGACCTCTCCGGCGGTCAGCGGCAGCGGCTGGAGATTGCCCGCGTGCTGGCGCAGGACCCGCACATCGTCATTATGGACGAGGCGACGAGCGCCCTGGACGCGAGAACGGAATATGAGGTCACAAACGCGGTCAAGGAGCGCGGTATCACCTGCATCATCATCGCCCACAGGCTCTCCACGATCCGCGACTGCGACGAGATCATCGTCCTTGACCACGGCAAGGTGGTAGAGCGCGGGACGCACGAGGAGCTGTTCAAAAAGGGCGGCTATTACACGGAACTCATTACCAGCGATTAAGGAAGGGGGTGTACCATGGGCTTATTCGACGAACAGATCCGGCTCCGCAAGGAGCGCGATCAGGAGGCCTTTGAGGACTCGATCTTTGAGATGGCGTCCGTCGTCGGGAAACGCGGTGCGGGAGGGATGCGCGACAGGCGCGTCGTCACCAGGGCGGCCATCGACGAGCTATTGAAATACTACGGCGTGAAGCCGGTGGAGATCCCCCGCAGCGTGGAAACGATGGAGGATCAGCTTGACTACGCGCTGAAGCCCCACGGACTCATGTATCGCCCAATCACTCTCTCTGAGGATTGGTATAAATCCTCCTTCGGCCCGATCATGGCCTTTTACAAGGACAGCGGACTGCCCGTGGTGCTTTTGCCGAAAAAGTACGGCGGCTACTTCTGGCAGGACGCGGACGGCAAAAAGGTCACGGCAAAGAGTTGGGCGGCGGAGCAGCTCTCCCCGGAGGCGATCTGCTTCTATAAGCCGCTGCCGATGAAGAAAATCGGGATACCGGACCTTCTCTCCTATATGAAAGGCTGCCTGAATTGGGCGGACTTCGCCATGGTGATCGGGCTGACGCTTTTGGTAACTGGCGTCGGGATTCTGATTCCGCACATCACCAAAACCCTGTCCGGCTTCGTGCTGGAGAGCGGGAACAGCCTGATTCTGTGGAGCACCGCGCTCTTTATGCTGTGCATCCTCGTTTCCTCCCAACTCCTCACGGCGTCGCGGGAGCTCGCCATGGCGAGGATTCAGACCAAGGTTGCGGTGCCGATGGAGGCAGCGATGATGGCGCGGCTCATGAGCCTGCCCGCGCCCTTCTTCCGGAGGTACAGCGCCGGCGAGCTGGTAAGCCGCTCGGGAGCGGTCAACAAGCTCTGTACGCTTCTGCTGGGCGGCGTGTTCTCCACGGGCGTTACGGCAATTATATCGCTTCTTTACATCAATCAAATCTTCTCCTACGCCCCGGCGCTGGGCTTCCCGGCGCTGGCCGTCAATCTCGTGATGGTCGCCGTCACGGT
>ONNS01000118.1 GCA_900319275.1 uncultured Eubacteriales bacterium | reverse complement strand
GAATTCCTCACCCTTCAGTTTCTGCTTGACACTACCTTGAGGCGGCTTTCCCAGATTTCTTGCGGCTTTGCAGCCACTTTTTATGTGGGAAGTTTTAGTCAAGTCCCTCACTCGCCAGAATGCAGCAGGGAGGCCCTTCGGCCTCCCTGCTGCATTCTGGTCCGAGTAGAGGGACTTGAACCCCCGACCTGATGGTCCCAAACCACCCGCGCTACCAACTGCGCTATACCCGGTCATGTTTGCTGCGCTATTATACCCTATCCACCCTGTTTTGGCAAGCAGAAAACGCCGCGGCGCTTGCAATTTCTTCTCCATGGCCGTATACTGTGACAAAAAGAGAGAGGAAACACCATGGATTTGAAAATACTGCACGGCGATTTGATCGACGCGCCGACGCTCGACGCCCTGCGCGTACGCGAGGGCTGGTATCTCATCTGCGAGGACGGTTTCATCAAGGCCGTGTGCCCCACGCTTCCGGAGGAATACCGCGCCTGCGGCGTCGAGGAGCTGGGCCGCGCCGTCGTGATCCCGGCCTTCAGCGACCTGCACATCCACGTGAGCCAGTACGCCCAGCGCGGCATCGGCATGGACAAGCTGCTGTCGGACTGGCTTTCAAACTACACCTTCCCGCAGGAGGCGCGCTTTGAGCACGCGGAATACGCCGCGGCCATGTACGAGCGCGCGCTGCAGTCGCTGCTGCGCCACGGCAGCTTTCACGCCGTGATGTTCACGACGATCCACAAGGCCGCCTGCGACTGGCTGTTCGAGCGCTGCCGCGCGCTCGGGATGCAGGCGCTTGTCGGCAAGGTCAACATGGATGCCGCCGCCCCGGACTATCTGCGCGAGGATACCGCCGTCTCCCTGCGCGAGACAGAGGCCTTTGTGGCGGAGCACACAGGCGATCCGCTCGTCCGCCCGATCCTGACGCCGCGCTTTGCACCGACCAGCACCCAGGCGCTGATGGCCGGTCTCGGGAAGATCGCGCAGCAATACGAGGTCGGCGTGCAGACCCATCTGGTTGAATCCGTGTGGGAGGCACAACAGGCGAAAAAGTGCTTCCCGGACTGCGCCTGTGACACCGAAATCTATGAGCGCTACGGCCTGCTCGGCCACGGCCCGGCGATCTTTGCGCACGTCATCTTCCCCGAGGAGCGCGACCTTGCGCTGCTGCGGCAATATGGCGCGACCGCGGTGCACTGCCCCGAGGCGACCACCAACATCATCGCCGGCATCATGCCGGTCCGCCGCCTGCTGCAGCGCGAGGGCGTCGCGCTCGCATTGGGCAGCGACATCGGTTCGTCCAGCAGCCCGGCGATCTATCGGCAGATCGCCTGGGCCGTGCAGCTTTCCAAGCAGCGCAGCTTTTATTACGAGGGCGGCGATCAGACGCTCGCCTTCCCTGAGGCCTTCCACCTGGCCACCGCGGCCGGCGGCCGGGTCTTCGATCGCGTCGGGGTGCTGGAGCCGGGCTATCGCTTCAACGCGCTCGTGCTCGACGGTCTTGAGGATGCGGAGTTCCCGCTCGGTGCCGCCGCGCGGCTCGAGCGCTTCTGCTACTGCGGCGACGATCGGAACATCACCGCGCGCTATCTCAAC
Organism: uncultured Eubacteriales bacterium; assembly: GCA_900319275.1. Lineage (GTDB taxonomy): Bacteria > Bacillota > Clostridia > Oscillospirales > Oscillospiraceae > Limivicinus. The sequence continues at coordinate 2,702 of ONNS01000118.1, read as the reverse complement.
GGAAAAGCGCTGGACGCCTTTTGCTGACAGCCGTCTTTCCAGACAAATTATATCGGTAAACGGGCTGTAGCAAAACATAGTTTTTCTGAAAAAATCTCGGTTTGCCGTAGGGGCGCTTCACGAAGCGCCCGTGCAGATCATCTTCTGTTCTTGCAGTATCAGTGGGCGAATTCGCAACATTTTCTGCGAATTCGCCCACTATTTTCATAATTATGTTTTTCTTCCCGCCGGGCGCATCGTGATGCGCCCCTACGGACCGGATTGTATTCGCAAGAGGAACACGCGTTTTGCGGCAGCCTCGTTTGATTGATATACTATCAACAGCCGCAGCAACCGGAACTGCAGCCCTCACTGCTGCAGCCACCGCCGCATCCGGAACATCCGCCCCCACAGCCGCCGAAGCTTCCGTTCGGCTCGAGCGGCAGCATCCCGGCAGCCAGCAGATCGGCCGCCGCGTCCGACGGGCCGCTGTAGCCGATGACCGGGACGATCCCGGTACTCAGCAGTGCGGCGCGGCTCTCTTTGCTCATCTCTCCGGCAAGCACCGCGTCGGCCTTATCTTCACGCAGCCGTTTGCAGAGCGCTTCTTCGCCCTCGAGCGCCGAGACGTCGATCAGCTTTTTGGTCGCGTTGTCAAGATCGTCCGGCTCGTACTCGTAGATCGCAAAATACTGCGTCTCGGCAAACACGCCGTTGATGCTGCCGTTATCCCAGCTGACGGCGATCTTCATTTCAGCAGACCCTCGACGACGTCGGCCATCGGCGCGATATGCCGCCCGTCGACGGATTCGACCTCACCGGCGTCGACCATAGCCGCAATGACCGGGTCGATCGGCAGACGGACGCAGTGCGGGATCTCAAAGGCCGCGGCGGTCTCCTCCACATGGCTCTCGCCAAAGATGGAATGGCGCTTGCCGCAATCGGGGCATTCAAAATAGGACATGTTCTCGACAAGGCCCAGCACCGGGATCTTCATCAGATTGGCCATGTTGACAGCCTTGGCCACGATCATGCTGACCAGATCCTGCGGCGAGGTGACGATGATCACACCGTCGACCGGCAGGGACTGGAACACCGTCAGCGGCACGTCGCCGGTTCCGGGGGGCATATCGACAAACATAAAGTCAACGTCCTGCCACAGCACGTCGGTCCAGAACTGGCCGACGGCGCCGGCAATGACGGGGCCGCGCCAGACGACGGGCTCGGTATCGTGCTCGAGGATCAGGTTCATCGACATCATCTGCAGACCGGTGTGGGTGGTGACGGGCAGCAGATAGTCGTCGGTGCCGAAGGCGTGCTGCTCGACGCCGAAGGCCTTCGGGATCGAAGGTCCGGTGATATCGGCGTCCAGGATCGCGGCGCGGTAGCCGCGGCGCTGCATTTCGCTGGCGAGCAGGCTTGTCACCAGGGACTTGCCGACGCCGCCCTTGCCGGAGACGACCGCGATGACTTTTTTTACGGACGCGCCCTCGCGCAGGGGCTTGCGGAAATCCTGCTGCCGGCTTTCGCAGTTCTGGCTGCAGCTGGAGCAATCGTGATTGCAGTCACTCATGGGTTCATACCTCACTATAAGAATGATATTTCTTTTGTTTTCGCAAACAAACAGTATTATATGCAAAAGTACAGATCTGTCAAATGCTATTCGCCATGGGTCAGTCCGCTTTTTTCGAGTGCACGCAGCAGATATTTCGCGGCAATACCCGTGAACAGGCCAGTGATGATCCCGGACGCGGCGAGGATCGGGAAATAGCCCCAGAGGCCGGGCGTGTGCACAACGAACTGGCAGGCCAACAGCTGGCCGACGTTGTGCCCCACGGCCGCGATCGCGCTTGTGACATACAGCCGCTCGCGCGCTATAAACGCAGTCAGCACACACATCAGCAGATAGGCCAGAGCGCCGCCCGCAGCCGAAAAGAGCAGCGTGGAGGGACTGCCCGCAAACACCGCGCCGAGCAGAATACGCATGAGCAGCACCGCCCCGGCCTCGCCCCGGCCGAGCAGAAGCATCGCCGTCAGCGTGATGATGTTGGCAAGGCCCAGCTTGACGCCGGGTACCGGCACCGGCGAGGGCAGCTGCGCCTCCAGCGCAAAAATGCCGAGGGCGATCGCCGTCAGCACGGCCATGAAGGCCATCTTTTTTGTTTTAGGCATAGACATCGCTTTCTTCCAGTTCGATCACCAGCCGGTGGGGCATGCAGACGATCGGCAGGCCGCCCCCGGCGCGCAGCTTTCCCATCCGTATGCAGACATGGTCGGGGCAGTCGGACTCGGAAACGGATATTGCGCCCTTTTCCACATGGATCACATTGCTGCCCCAGTCGGTCGTCACAGGGATATCGTAGGGCGTATCTACCGCAGAGAGATCGATGCGCCGCTGCTCCACGCCGTCGATCGAGATCACGGCGATCTGCCCGCCGTCACCGCCGCCGCACAGCAGCAGGAAGACCACGATCCCGCACAGGGCCACCGCCAGCAGACCGAGCACCCAGGCCAGATTTTTCAATTTTTCATTCACGGCAAACTCCTGTCGGACAATTATCTGCAATTATTATATAATGAATCGTCAAGTTGTCAATACGCGGCTTTTGTGGTATACTATTTAAATAATGATTATAGGATGGCGAAAAGCCAAAAAGCTTTTCGCCGCGCCGCACTGCGGCGCAGCAAAACAGCAAGGCTGTTTTGCCCTATACTCATTGCAA
>ONNS01000121.1:3290-7212 GCA_900319275.1 uncultured Eubacteriales bacterium | reverse complement strand
GCCGCATAGCACCTAATACAAAGGAGCATGTGGCCTGCCACATACTCCTTTGTATTAGGTTTCTTCTTTTTGCTCTACCCCAACTATTGACATAGAGCCAAATTTGACGCCGACCGCTGCTTATGGCAGCGATCGGCGTCTGTCGTCATTCTGTATCTTCTTCGATTTCGGCGCGTCTCTTGCGGCCGATCGGATTAGCCAAGGCCGCCTCATGCAGCGAAGCGTTATCAAGGTGTGTGTAGATCTGGGTCGTATTGAGGTTGCTGTGTCCCAGGACCTCCTGCAGAGCACGCGTATCCACGCCGTTTTTCAGCATCAGTGTAGCCGCCGTGTGCCGGAGCTTATGCGGCGAGTAGCGTGTTGCGTCAAGTCCGGCCAGTTTTAGCTTGCTTTCTACCATCTGCTGGACACCGCGTACACCAAATCTGCGATTTTTTTGACTAATAAACAGGGCGTTTTTGTCCTTATCTGGCACTTTTTCGTCATTTCTGACCATTAAATAGTCGTCGATCGCCTCACGGCAGCCGTTTGCGAAAAAGACGATCCGTTCTTTGTTGCCTTTGCCGAGGACTCGCACGTGGTCCTCATAGACGTCAGTCACGTTCAGGCCAACAAGTTCGGAAATCCGCAGCCCACAGGAGATAAACAGCATCAAGATGCAGTAATCCCGCAGCGCAAACGGCCCATCACAGGCGTTAAGCAACTGTTCGCACTCGGATTCTTCCAGATATTTTGGCAGCGAAGCCTGACGCTTAGGCATGTCAAGTTCTTGACAAACATTCGTTTCCAGCAGATGACGCTTCGTAGTAAGATAATTAAAGAAAGATTTGACGGAGGACGTCCGGCGGCAGCGGCTGGCCGCAGAGAGCGCGTGGGAGGAACCGAGCATCTCCGGCGAAAAAGACTGATAACCGTAGAGCTCCTCGATCTTTGTAGCTTTCAGAAAATCAAGGTCTACATCCGTGATATCAATTTCAGAAAAAGGAGTTTTCAGATCGACCTGATGACGGCGTCGTTTGAGATAACGTAGCAGGATTTTCAGATCGGTGTAATAGGCGCTGACCGTACGGTCGGAGTGTCCACGCACCGTCGAGTGGTATTCAAGAAATTCCCGCAGAATATCGGGAATATCACAGACTTCATCCAGATTCAAGGGATAGGCCTCCTTCAGGCTTGAAATGGTATATAAAATCTCGTTAAATTGATATTATGCGAGATTTGATGTGGGCTTATCATAGCACAAGCCGGTTGAGATGTCAAGTAATACGTCCCAATGAATTCTGAATACACAGCCCTCTCCTGCCGCTTTCCGATTAAAAATCGCACCGGGCCAAAACGGTCCGATGCGATTTATCAAGGATTCGGGTTTACTGGTTTTTACGAAGCAGCTTCCAGACGTCGAACAACGGTTCCTGCGTCACGCGGATCGCGTTAAGGATCGTCGCCAGACCGATCACAATATCCATGAAGAAGACGAACCAGATACTGACCTTACCAAGAATACTGAGATAAATCATCAATATCTTTACAAGGTAGGCTACAAGGCCGTTTTCCTGCATGATCTCTCTCATGCGTCGGCAGGCTTTGATTGCAGCAGGCAGATCACCGACCTGGTCGGGAGCCACCAATGCGTCGGCGAACTTTGTCTTGTTGCTGATACGAATATCAACAGCCGCGGCACTGTGCTGCTCGATACCATTGGCATAGATGAACATCGACTTGGGATTCTCGGCGCTGATTTTTGCGACGACCTTGACTTTCTTCTCGGTGTCACATTCGGCGTATACCGCATCAGCATCGAGCGCAGTACCCAGATGCTCGCTTTCGTCTTTTCCTTCTTCTGTCATCAAGACACACTGCGTGATCGAACCTGCTTTCAAATCCTCGATCAGAGCCTCGCTGTCCTGATTGACATCGTCAGAGAGCTCGATTTTTCCGATATATTTCCCGGCGACCATCAGATAGAAAATCGGATGATCACTGTCGGACTCGTAAGGGACTGCCTCTCCCCTGCCTGTAAACAGCTCGCGCGTTCCCAGTGTGACCAGGGCACCGCCGATTTTTGCATCACAGCCGGCACCGGGGATGTCGTTGAAATCGCTGATCAGGTCAAGACGGTATTCTTCCTCAAACGCATCGGCTATCGCCTTGGCGAAGGGTTGCTCAGAATAGTACACAGCGTGCGCCACAAAGTTCATAAAGACATTTTTGTCCAGAATATCGGACTGAATGGCCAGGAGCTTTGGGCTTGATTGCGTAAATACACCGTTCTTGTCGATAACAGCGGTGTCTGCTGTCGCTGTTTTCTCCATAACTGCAGCGCTGTTGAAAAGCGTTCCAAACTGTGCAGCATAGGCCGTTGCGATTTTTGCGACAACCGGAAAAGAGATGACCACAGACAGCGGCGTGCAAACCGACAAAATAGCAAGTGAGCGGCGAATTGCCTCGCGGAAGGTCATGTCCGTAAAGAGCGGAATGAGGACCGCAAACAAACCGGCAAACAGAATCGCATACCGAAGCGCGGAATTGGCGGCAAAGCGCATCTCCCCTTCCAACTCGGTTTCTGCGGCCTCGTCGCTTTCGATCACGGCGGAGGCTTTTTCCCGGGTCTCTTCACTCTGGTACTGCAGCAGCTCCAGAGCCGAGTCTACGCTGTGTTCTGTCGCGTATTTGGCGAGGAACTGACCAACCTGATACAGGATCACGATCAGCGCTCCTTCAAACGGCAGACCGATCACAAAGGACAGAAGTACAACGAACAGAATCAAAACAGGGGCGGCAAAATAATCTTGTTTTTCAAAAGCGTTGACAGCACCGATCACGATATCGAATCCGGCTGCGGCCGCAGATATAACCAGAAGAACTGTTCTGAGGATGACGGAATCGCGCAAAATCAGAGCAGCGATCAAAACGACAACAGCAATGACCAGACGAATGATCAGTACATTATTTGATAATAGTTGACTCTCGGATAGAGTGGTTACGCTCTTTTTCGAGGGCTCCGAGTGTTTCCCCATTTTGCCACCTCCGTTGTTCTCTCTCTGCTGGGTGAAACTAATTATGCCTTGCCGTCGGAGCCGAGGACGTAGACGATCTTATGGGCGACCATGTCCTTGACAGCCTGACGGGCGGGCTTGAGGTACTGGCGCGGATCAAAGTGATCGGGATGCTCGGCAAAATACTTGCGGATGGTGCCGGTCATGGCCAGACGGATGTCAGAGTCGATATTGATCTTGCAGACTGCGAGCTTGGCAGCCTCACGCAGCTGATCCTCGGGAATGCCGATGGCGTCAGGCATATTGCCGCCGTACTGGTTGACCATCTTGACAAACTCCTGGGGCACGGAAGAAGAGCCGTGCAGAACGATCGGGAAGCCGGGCAGACGCTTGATGCACTCTTTCAGCACGTCGAAGCGCAGCGGGGGCGGAACGAGAACGCCGTCAGCGTTGCGGGTGCACTGGGAAGCCTTGAACTTATAAGCACCGTGAGAGGTGCCGATGGCAATGGCCAGAGAATCGCAGCCGGTGCGGGTAACGAACTCTTCGACCTGGTCGGGGTGGGTATAGCTCTCTTTGCCGGATTCGACAACGACTTCGTCCTCAACACCGGCCAGCGTGCCGAGCTCAGCCTCGACGACAACGCCGTGGTCATGCGCATACTCGACGACCTGCTTGGTCAGGGCAATGTTATCTTCAAAGGACTTGGAGGATGCGTCGATCATGACGGAAGTGAAGCCGCCGTCGATGCAGGACTTGCAGAGCTCGAAGGTATCGCCGTGGTCAAGATGCAGAGCGATGGGGATTCCGGGGTTTTCCTCAACAGCGGCCTCGACCAGCTTGACCAGATAGGTATGGTTGGCATAGGCACGGGCGCCCTTGGAAACCTGAAGAATCACGGGGCTCTTCAGCTCGCCGGCGGCTTC
>ONNS01000121.1:0-3279 GCA_900319275.1 uncultured Eubacteriales bacterium | reverse complement strand
GGCATAGCCGCCGTCATAGGCTTTTGCGAACATTTCTTTTGTGGTTACCAGAGACATAATCACAACTCTCCTTTTATTATACAATTTGCAAATTTCGTGGATTTGCCATCTTTACAAACTTGCTTTTATATTATATCCTCAAATAGAGCTTTAATCAAGACACACATTCACCAAATCCCGCAAAAATTTTTAACATGTTATTTGGAGGTAAATGGAACATGGAAAAGAAACTCATCGGTGCTGCCGTCTTTGGTCAGTCCGGCGGCCCTACTGCCGTTATCAATGCGAGTGCCTACGGCGTGATCCGTGCCGCTCTGGATGCGCCTGAGATCACGAAGGTCTATGGCGCCGCCCACGGCATCAAGGGCGTTCTGGACGACAAGCTGTATGTTATGGATGAGGAAGATCCGAAGGAGCTCGAACTGCTGCTGCATACGCCTTCTTCCGAACTTGGCTCCTGCCGCTACAAGATGGCTGACCCCGATGTGGACGATACCGACTACAAGCGCATCCTTGAGATCTTCAAAAAATACAATGTCCGCTATTTCTTCTATAACGGCGGCAACGATTCCATGGATACCTGCAACAAAATCAGCCATTTCATGGAGAAGTCCGGCTATGAGTGTCGTGTAATGGGCGTGCCCAAGACCATTGACAACGACCTCTACGGCACCGACCACTGCCCCGGCTTTGCCAGCGCCGCCAAGTACATCGCCACCTCCTGCATGGAGATCAACAAGGACGCCCGCGTCTATGACACCGGCATGATCACGGTCGTCGAGATCATGGGCCGCCACGCCGGCTGGCTGGCCGCGGCCTCCGCTCTCGCCACCGAATTCGGCTCCGGCCCCGATCTGATCTACCTGCCTGAGACGGACTTTGACATGGATCAGTTCATGGATGACGTCATGCGCATCTATCATGCCACCGGCAAGTGCTTTGTCGCCGTGTCCGAAGGCATCCACTATGCCGACGGCCGCTTTGTCTCCGAGGCGAAGGCCTCTGCCACCGACGGCTTCGGCCACGCCCAGCTGGGCGGCCTTGCGGCGATGCTCGCCAACGAGATCAAGGAGAAGACCGGCGCCAAGGTCCGCGGCATCGAGCTGAGCCTGCTGCAGCGCTGCGGCGCGCACCTGGCCTCCGCCACCGACGTCGAGGAAGCCTGCCGCGCCGGCAAGACCGCCGTGGAAGAGGCTGTCAAGGGCACGACCGGCTATATGGTCGCCTTCAAGCGCGTCATGGAGGATGGCAAGTATCGCTGCGATATGGAACTGCTGCCGCTCGATAAGGTTGCAAACTTCGAGAAGAAGGTCCCGCTGGAGTGGATCAATGCCGAGCACAACGGCCTGACTCACGATCTGGTCGATTACGTGCTGCCGCTGATCCAGGGCGAACCCAAGCTGCCGCTGGAGTGCTCGCTCCCCCGCTACGCCAGACTGAAAAAGGTTCTGGCTAAGTAATTCTTATCGTCATTTTGCACAAATCAGCCCGAAAGCTATGGCTTTCGGGCTGAAAGACTATTACCGGAGGAACGTCCGTGAAAATCGAACTACAGCATCCCTATATCGCGGTGAAAACGTCCCACGGCCTTTCCTATGGCGGAAACCAGGGCTGGAGCGAAGGAAACCTGCGGCGCTGCGGCTGCGCTGTTGTGGCGGGGCTCGATCTGATGCTGTACCTTTGCCGCTGGCATGATGTGCCCGACGCGCCAAAGCTGAAAGAACTGATTTGGAACGATCCTATCCCGCAAGAGGATTATCTACGTGCGCTGCGCTATATGAAGGCCAACTATCTCCCGACGATCCCACGTTTTGGCATCAACGGGCTGATGTTGGCCGGGGGCGTCAATCTGTTTTTCCTGAATAACAAACTGCCATACCACGCATACTGGGGGCTGACTGGGCGGAAATACTTTCAAGCGATTGAAACGATGCTTTCTTCGGATATTCCCGTGCTGCTCTCCGTCGGACAGAACTTTCCGAAGATATGGGGAAAGGAAAAGCTCCCCTTCTATCGGCAAAGTCCGGAGGCAGCCTATATCCGAACAACGCAGACCAAAGCCCATATGGTCACAGTCACCGGGATGGACGATGAGTGGCTGCAGATTGCCTCCTGGGGCAAGCGCTATTTCATCCGCCGTTGTGAATACATGGAATACATCCGGGAAAACAGCAGCTATTTAGCCAGCAACATACTGCATATATTTTGAGTCCCCTGCCCTGCCGGGTTTACCGGTGGGGCAGTTTTTGTGTTCCAGCATAGAATGTGTCGAGACTGCGATGAGGAGGAATTCGTTTGGACGAACGCAGAAATGACTATAAGACCGGCACACTGCCGTCTCGCTATCCGTTGGCGACAGCCTTGACGCCGATGCAGCGGGGCGTTGATCCGGCCTATGACGCCGACCAGGCACTGATACGCGGCACTCTGTTCCCGGGGCTGGATCTGCCCTTTATGAATATGGTGAACAAGGATCTTCCCTCAACGCCGATGACGGAGCTGATGGCGATCGACTTTGTGACCAAGGAGCTGGGGCTCTATCTCGATACGCATGCCGAGGACAGTGAAGCCTTTGAGCTGTTTCAAAGCTTCCTGGCCCTCGGCAAAGAGGCGCAGCGCCGCTATGTGCAGATGTTCGGGCCGGTTTCACAAGCCGATATGCTCGGTGCTGACAGCTATACCTGGCTGAACGCGCCTTGGCCCTGGGAATACTGTGCGCGGAAGGAGGGCTGAAAAGATGTTCGTGTATGAAAAGAAGCTGCAATACCCCGTAAAGATCAAAAATCCGAATCCGGCCCTCGCCAAATTCATCATTTCACAATATGGCGGCCCGGATTGTTAAAACCTATTATAATTTATTTTATCAGACTCTCGATGTAGGCGCTTGCGCTGATCCCGAGCTCTGACGCCCGGCGCTTGATCGTCTCGACCGTGGCCGCGCTCAGTGTGTAGCAGACCTGCAGGCGGCTGCCGTCCTCTAAGACAGCGCCGAAAATCGCTTCGTACTCGTCGCCGTCGAGATGCTCCTCCGCCCATTTCTGCGCCTCGGCGTAGGTCATCGGCATGATTTTCTCTCCATCGCCCCACATGTTTCCCACGCGCTCGGCGTAGTTCGTGCGAGGTCCGCCCGCCCCGTGCAAGAAAAACTCTCCTGTTTTTTTTCGGTACAGGGCTTCCTCCCGCCAATTAAAATCACTATAGCCCAGATTGTTACTCCATCCGGCGACCCGCGTGGCCGTCTCGGTGTCGTAGACCTTGCCGTTGATTATTTTCTTCATT
>ONNS01000147.1 GCA_900319275.1 uncultured Eubacteriales bacterium | reverse complement strand
CTGAGGCCTTTGAAAGAATCGGGGATGGGAAGAGCTCTTCCCATCCCTCTTTTTTTAGCTTTTCGAACCCAAAACGGGAATCTACATAAAACTTGCTCTCAACAGGCCCAGGTGCTATAATAATAACTTAATGACTATATTGAAACAGGACAAACTCTTACTAACGGAGCGGACGATATGAATTTCAAAGCCATCCTCGCGATATTGCTGTGCAAGCTGCTGCGCTTGCTCTCGCGCCTGCTGCACCGCGGCGGCACCGCCATGCCGGGCCGCTACGCCCTCAAGCTCTGCCCCGACCTGCTTGCGCGCCTGTCAAAGAACGTCAGGAGCGTCGTCATCACCGGCACCAACGGCAAAACGTCCAGCTCCCGCATCGTCGAGCAGGCCTTTGTCGAGCAGGGGAGGAGCTACTTTGCCAACCGCAGCGGCGCCAACCTCTTAAGCGGCATCACGACCGAATTTGTGATGAACTGCACGCTCGGCGGAAAAATGAAAAAGGAGTGGGCCGTCATCGAGTGCGACGAGGCCGCCGCCGTCAAGGTGTTCCCGCAGCTTCAGCCGCAGGTCGTTGTCGTGACGAATCTTTTCCGCGACCAGCTTGACCGTTTCGGCGAGGTGACGCACACGCTCTCTAACATCCGCACGGCGATCGAGGCGGTGCCTCAGGCGGCGCTTTGCCTGAATGCCGACTGCTCTCTCTGCTCCTCTCTGGCCCTCAGCCTGCCCAACCGCGTCGTCTACTTCGGCATGGAAAAGGGCGCCGTACCCTCCCGCGCCAAGCCGGAGCTGTCCGACGCCACACACTGCATCCGCTGCAAGACGGAATACGAATACGACTATATCAGCTACGGCCACCTCGGCGGCTTCCGCTGCCCGAAGTGCGGCTATGCCCGCCACGCGGCGGACTATGCTGTCACGGATGTGATCGAGCAGCGCTCTTCCGGCACGACTGCCGCCTTCTCGATCTGCGGCGAGAGGCGCGTGGTCGAGATCAATCTCCCCGCGCTCTACAACGTCTATAACGCCGTCGGCGCGCTTGCCGCGGCGATGGAGTCAGGCGTCGGCGCCGATGAGGCTGTGCGCGCCCTTGCGTCTTTCCAGTGCGGCTTCGGCCGGATGGAGGCCTTCCGTCTGGGTAAGGCAGACGTGCGCATGATGCTGGTGAAAAATCCGGCGGGCTGCAATCAGGTCATCGACTATCTGGAAAACCTGCACAACCGCTTTGTCCTGGCCATCTGCCTCAACGACCGCGGGGCCGACGGCACGGACATCTCCTGGATCTGGGACGCGGAGTTCGAGCGTCTCAACAGCATAGCCGGGCGTATCGAAAAGGTCATCGTCTCCGGCGACCGGGCCCAGGATATGCGCGTGCGCCTGAAATATGCCGGCATCCCGGACGAAAACATCACGGTCGAGCGAGACTATGAAAAGCTGGTTTCCTCGCTCGAACCGCTTCAGACCGACGTCTGCCTGATGCCGACCTACACCGCCATGCTCGAGCTGCGCAGCGTGATGATCCGCCACTGCGGCGGCGCGGAATTCTGGGAATAAGGGGGAACAAGAGAAATGGAACTGAAGATCTGCCATCTGTACCCCGACGTCCTGAACCTCTACGGCGACAGCGGCAACATCCGCTGCCTGCAAAAGCGCCTGCTCTGGCGGGGCATGGGCGCGGAGGTGACGAAGATGCCGCTTGGCACCAGAACCTCGCTTGCGGGTTATGATATCGTCTTTATCGGCGGCGGCCAGGACTTCGAGCAGCAGGTCCTGCTCGAGGATCTCCACCGCGGCCGCGACAGCGAGATCCGCGCGGCTGCGCTCGACGGCGTCGTCTTTCTCACGATCTGCGGCGGCTATCAGATGATGGGCCACTATTACGAGACCTTCGACGGCCAGCGCTGCGACTTCATCGGCGCGCTCGACCTCTATACGGTCGGCGCGAAGAAGCGCATGATCGGCAACTATAAATTCCGCTGCACCGACAGCGCGGGCGGCAGCGTGGTCGTCGGCTTTGAAAACCACAGCGGCCGCACGGTGCTCGGCAGCGCTCTCGAGCCGCTGGGCAAGGTGCTCACCGGCTTCGGCAACAACGGGGAAGACGGCACCGAGGGCGCCCACTGGAAAAACGTCTTCGGCACCTACAGCCACGGCCCCATGCTGCCGAAAAACCCGCAGTTCTGCGACATGCTGCTCCTCACGGCGCTTGAGCGTAAATACGGCCGGGCCGAGCTTGCGCCGCTTGACGATGCCGCGGAGCTGGCGGCGCACGACGAGATGTGCGCCAGGCTCTGATTTTACAGGGCGGGGCTTGTGCCAACACCCATAAGAGAGTTTTGAAGCAAAAATGACTTGGTAGCTGTCTGACAGGATTGGAAGAGCACCTTCAAGGCAGAGAGGGAGAACGAATGACT
>ONNS01000122.1 GCA_900319275.1 uncultured Eubacteriales bacterium | reverse complement strand
GCTATATGCTATTTTTACGTTTATTTTTGTGCGGTTATTGCGCTCAAAGCCAAAATCCGTATAACATTTTTGGCAGAGTCACATGTGGGAAGTTTTAGTAATAAATAATAACTATGTGTAAAACGTATGGTAAACAGTGTTTGGCGGAATCGACCGCGGAGGAGCCTCCCGGAAAGGAAATTGCAGATGGTTCAAACGATCATATACCTCATGATATACCTCGGCAGCGCGCTGATGGTATTCAATATTTACGGCTTCGTCCGTTTCGCCCACGACGTCAGAAAGCAGAAGGCCTGGGATGGGAACGACTGCGTGCTCTATGTGCCGGTAGTGCTGCTGGTGCTGTTTCTGCTCGGGTATCTGACCGTCGGATTCTTCGGGAAGCCGGATCTCATTGTGAGCGGGATCCTGTTCGGCGGCAGCGTGTTCGTCTTCGTGGTGTACAGGCTGCTGAGCACCATCATGGAACGCGTTTTTCGCAATCAGGAGATCGAAGCGCGGCTTATGGCGGCGGAAGAGACCAACCGGGCCAAGGCCGGCTTCCTGGCCAGCATCAGCCATGAAATGCGCACGCCGATGAATATCATTCTCGGCCTGGATACGCTGGCGCTGAAAAACGCCGATCTCCCGGCGTCGGTGCGCGAGCAGCTGGAGAAGGCCGATGCCAGCGCCAAACATCTGTCCGGGCTGATCGACAATATCCTGACGATTCAGGAGGAGGAAAGCGACGAGACGGCCCTGCTGTCCGAGCGCTTTTCACTGAAAGAAACGCTGGAACAGATCTGCGCCCAGATTTCGTTCCTGTGCGAGCAGAAGGGCCTGGATTTCCAGTTTTCCTTTCCAAAATGCGCCAACCGGGATTATGCCGGGGATGCCGCGCGGCTCCGGCGCGCACTGATGTGCATCCTGGAAAACGCCGTGAAATTTACCGATGCCCCGGGAAGCGTGCATTTCTGTGTCCTGTTTGAAAAGGAACAGGACGCGTATACCAGACTGCGCTTTGTTGTTTCGGACACGGGCATCGGCATTGACGAGGCCTTTCTGCCGAAACTCTTCCAGCCCTTGACGCAGGAGAATCAGAGCTTCACCAACCGCTTCGGCGGCAGCGGCATGGGTCTGGCTGTGGCAGACCGTCTCGTGCGGCGCATGGGCGGCACGCTCGAGGTCGAAAGCCGCAAGGGTGCGGGCTCCACCTTCACGGTCGCGCTTCCGCTTTTGTCCGTCGGAGGGGATCCCTGCACCAATTGCGAGGGCTGCCGGCCGGATCAGAGCGAGCTGTGCGCCAATTGCAAGGGCTGCAGCCATGTCGCGCCCGCAAAGGCCGAGGCCGCTGCGGTCGACCTGGCCGGACGGCGCGTTCTGATCGTGGAGGACGTCGACGTGAACGCTGAGATCGTGGCCGATCTGCTCGAGCTCGAGGATGTCGAGAGCGAGCGCGCGGAAAACGGCCAGATCGCCGTCGAGATGGTGGAGCAAGCCCCGGAGAATTATTATGACGCGATACTGATGGATCTGCGCATGCCCGTGATGGACGGGCTGGAGGCCACCAGACGGATCCGCGCGCTCAAGCGCGCGGACGTGCAGAGCGTTCCGATCATCGCGCTGACGGCCAACGCCTTTGAGAGCGACATCGAGGCGTCGATCGCGGCGGGGATGAATGAGCATCTGGCCAAACCGGCTGATTCAGATCTGCTGTACAGTGCGCTGAGACGCTGGATCGGTGCCTCACAGCGGAAAACAGAAGGAGGAAAGTCTCGTGATTAAGGCCAAGCAAATGCAGCGTCCGCAGCTTGTACTTGTCGTCGACGACCAGGAAATCAACCGGGACGCGCTGGGAATCATTCTTGAGGACAACTATGAGATCCTGTATGCCGAGAACGGGCAGGAGGCGCTCACGCTCATGCGGGAAAACGCCGACGAACTGTCCCTCGTGCTGCTGGATCTGATGATGCCGGTCATGTCCGGCTTTGAGGTGCTGGAAACAGCCGAAAAAGAGGAAGCGCTGGCACATATCCCCATTATTGTGCTGACGGCGGAAAAGAGCGCCGAGCTGCAGGCCCTGCAGATGGGCGCCGCCGACTTTATCACCAAGCCCTTTGATTTGCCCGAGGTGATCGAGGCCCGCGTCGGGCGGATCATCGAGCTGAGCGAAGGACGCCAGCTGATTTCCGCGGCGGAGCATGACAAGCTGACGATGCTCTACACCCGCAACTTCTTCATCGAATACGCCAACCGCCTCTATCACTACCATCCCGAGCTGAAGATGGAGGCTGTCGTTATCAATATTGAACAGTTCCACTCGATCAACGCGCTCAACGGCCGCGAGTTCGGGGACGATGCGCTGCGCCTGATCGGCGATGAGATCCGCGCCTTTCTGAGCGAGACCACCGGCATCGCCAGCCGCGTCGAGGGGGACCGCTTTGACATCTACTGCGTGCACCAGGACGACTACCGCGCGCTGCTCAAGCGCTTCCAGACCAGGGTGAACAGCCTTTCTCTGAGCGTCAACATCCATCTGCGCATGGGCGTCAAGCCGTGGAGCGCGGAGATCGAGCCGATCATGATGTTTGACTGCGCATGGGCGGCCTGCAACATGGTGCGCGGGGATTATCAGAACCCGCTGATGATCTACGACGAAGAGATGCGCAAGAGAGAGCTGCTGCATCAGCGCCTTCTCAACGATCTCCGCTCGGCCGTGGATACACGCCAGCTCACGGTGTTCTATCAGCCCAAATACGATATCCAGTGCGATCCGCCGCGTCTGGCCAGTGCCGAGGCGCTGATCCGCTGGAAGCACCCGGAGCTCGGCATGATCTCCCCGGGAGAATTCGTGCCGCTCTTCGAGGGCAACGGCCTGATCGGGGTCGTGGACAGCTACGTCTGGCGCGAGGCGGCCGCGCAGATCGCCCGTTGGAAGGGAAAATACGACTTTACACTGCCGGTGTCGGTCAACCTCTCGCGCTCGGACGTCTTCGACCCGACGCTGATCGACCGCCTGGAAAAGCTGATCGAGGGCAACGGCCTGGACTTTCGGAATATGAAGCTCGAGGTCACGGAGTCGGCCTATACCGACAATGCCGCGCAGGTGCTGGACGTGATCGCACGGCTGCGGGACATGGGCTTTGAGATCGAAATGGACGATTTCGGCTCGGGCTATTCCTCGCTGAATATGCTCTCCGACATGCCGATCGACGTGTTGAAGATGGATATGAAGTTTATCCGCAACATTGAAAACAGCGAGACCGACCGCCGCCTGGTGACGCTGATTCTCGATATTGCACGGTATCTGAACGTCAGCGTGGTGGCCGAGGGTGTCGAGACGCTGGGACAGCTGGAGATCCTCCGCAAGGGTGGCTGCCAGCTCGTCCAGGGCTACTATTTCTCGCGCCCGCTGCCCCCGCAGGATTTTGAAAAGTTGATCGAACGTGAGATAGCTATAAAAAGGAGCTGAAACAAATGACACTGCAGGAACTGTATCAGAGCATCGGCGGAGATTACGAGCAGGCCACGCGCGTACTGCGCATGGACAAGCTGATCGACAAGCACATCCGCAAATTCACGAAAAACGGCGTGGTGGAAGCGCTGCTGGCGGCGGGCAATACCATGGACCCGACGGCACTCTTTGAAACCGCCCACGCGGTCAAGGGCGTTTGCGCGAATCTCGGATTGACGGCGCTGTCGGACACGGCCAGCGAGATCACCGAGGAGTTCCGCCCCGGCCACAGCCGCACCCTTTCGGACGCCGATATTTCCGCGAAGCTGCGGAAGCTGGAAGAACAGTATCATCGGGTTGCGGAGGGAATCCGCCGGTATGAAAACCTAGGGTGAGCAATATAATCCGAACCCGCCAAAACGGCGATCTTTCGGCGCTTTTGGGCTTGTCGTCATTGACTTGCGTTAGCAAGTCTGCTTCCTCCNAAACGCAGGCAATACTTGCCGTATTGCCGAGTATTTTAACGAGGGATGGGCGGAATCCGGCACGGCAAAACCGTGGTTCGGATTATACTGCTCACCCTATTTTAAAAACAAGAGGTGAAAAGAATGCAGCATGACAATGAAAGGCTGCAGCCGTATCTGACACCGCTGGGGGCCTGGGCGCTCGCTTTCGGATGCAGCGTCGGCTGGGGTGCGTTCGTCATGCCCGGCACGACATTCCTGCCGCTGGCAGGGCCGATCGGAACGGCGGTCGGTATAGGGATCGGGGCGCTGGTGATGCTGCTTCTCGGCGCCAACTACCATTATCTGATGAACCGTTTTCCCGGCAGCGGCGGTGTGTATACCTATACCAAGCGCTGCTTCGGCTATGACCACGGTTTTGTCAGCGCCTGGTTTCTGATCATCACCTATGTGGCCATCATCTGGGCAAACGCCACGGCGCTCCCGCTGATCGTGTGGACACTGCTCGGCTCGACGTTCCAGTTCGGCTTTCACTATGTCATTGCCGGGTACCATGTCTATTTCGGCGAGATCCTGCTCTCCTGCGGCGCGCTTTTGATCGCGGCGCTGATCTGCCTGCACCGCAAGGCCGCTGAGCGCACCCAGATCGTCATGGCCGTGCTGCTCTTCGGCGGGGTCGCGGTGTGCTTTGCCGCGGCTATGGGCAAAGGCGGAGCTCAGGGCTTTACCCCGGCCTATGCCCCGACGCACAGCGCCTTCAGCGGAGTCTTCACCATTTTTGCGCTGGCGCCCTGGGCCTTTGTCGGCTTTGAATCGATCTCCCACTCGACCGAGGAGTCGAAATTCCCCCTCAAACGCGCCTTTCCCATCCTGTGTGTCGCCGTGGTGATGGCGGGGCTTGCCTACGCGCTGCTGACGCTGCTCGCTGTCACGGCTCTGCCGGCAGGCTGCGACTCCTGGGTCGCCTATGTCGGTCAGTTGTCTTCCCAGAGCGGCATCGCCTCGCAGCCGACCTTCTTTGCGGCATGGAGCGCACTGGGCAGCGCGGGAAGCGTTATTCTCGGCGTCGCGGCCCTGTGCGGCATTTTCACGGGCCTGATCAGCAATTATATCGCGCTCAGCCGCCTGCTCAAATCCATGGCGGACGACGATATGCTCGGCGACTGCTGCAGCGAGCTGGATGAGAACCATGTGCCCCGCCGCACTATCCTTGCGATCATGTTTATCTCCATCGTGCTGCCCTTCTTCGGCCGGACGGCGATCAGCTGGATCGTGGACGTAACGACGGTCGGCGCAACGATCGCCTATGCCTACGCCTCGGCCGCCGCGTGGAAGAGCGCGCGGGAGGAGAAAAACCGGCTCTTCACCGTGCTGGGGCTGGTGGGCCTTGTCATCTCGCTGCTGTTTGCGGCGGAGTTCCTGATCCCGAATCTCATCGACGTGAAGACGCTGTCGATGGAGTCCTACTTCATTCTGTCGGCCTGGGGCATCCTGGGGCTCGTCTATTTCCGGCGCGTTTTCCGCCGGGACAAGGAGCGGCGCTTCGGACGCTCGGTCGTGGTATGGGTCGTGCTGTTGGCGATGATCATTTTTGCCTCCGGCGTCTGGACGACGCAGGAGACCGACGAGGCGATCGACAGCTCGGTTGCGCCGATCCAGGAGTACTATACCGAGAAATTCGTGGGTGCCGGATTTGACGAATCGGATGAACCCGGCGCGGACTATATGCGCGCGGTCCTCGAGGAGGCCAAGGAGACCCATGCCGTCAGCGACACGGTGCAGATGGTGCTGATCATCTTCGCGCTGCTGATCCTTTTCGATATCTACGATCGGATCCAGAAGCGGGAACGTCAGGCCGAGGTCGAGAAAGCGCTGGCCGAGGAATCCAGCCGCGCCAAGACCAGCTTCCTCTCGAACATGAGCCACGAGATCCGCACACCGATGAACGCCATCATCGGCCTTGACAACATCGCGCTCCGCAACCCCAACCTGCAGCCGCAGACGCGCGAGCAGCTTGAAAAAATCGGCGCCAGCGCCAAGCATCTGCTGGGGCTGATCAACGATATCCTGGATATGAGCCGCATCGAATCCGGGCGGATGGTGCTGAAAAACGAGGAATTCTCCTTCCGGGAATTTCTCGATCAGATCAATATCATTATCAACGGCCAGTGCCAGGACAAGGGCCTGCACTATGAGTGCCGGATCGTCGGCAATCCCTCGGATTTCTACTTCGGGGACGACATGAAGCTCAAGCAGGTGCTGATCAACATCCTCGGCAACTCCGTGAAGTTTACTGAAGCGCCCGGCAAGGTCACGCTGACCGCCGAGCAGCTCGGCCGGGAAGGGGACAGCTGCAAGCTCCGCTTTACAATGAGCGACACCGGCATCGGCATGGACAAGGAGTACATACCCAAGATTTTCGAGGCCTTCTCCCAGGAGGACGCCACCGCGACCAACCGCTACGGCGGCAGCGGTCTCGGTATGGCGATCACCAAAAACTTTGTGGAGATAATGGGCGGCGAGATCCATGTGGATAGCGAAAAGGGCGTCGGCTCGACCTTCACGGTCACGCTCTCGATGAAGGCCTCCCAACGCACCGCGCATCTCGAGCAGGGGATCAGCCTGCCCGACAATATGCGCGCCCTGGTCGTGGACGACGACGAGATCGCCCGCAAGCACGCGCGCGCCGTTCTCGAGACGCTCGGCATACAGGCCGACTGTGAGAAAGATGCCGCACAGGCGCTCGCGCTGCTGCAGAAGGCACACGCGGAGGGAAAGGCGTACACGCTGCTGCTCACCGACTATAAGATGCCGGGCATGGACGGCCTCGAGCTGACTCGCGCCCTGCGCGGCTTCGACGGGGGCAGCACCCTTGTCATCATACTGACCGGATATAACGGGGATACCCTTGACGAAGAGGCCGTGAAAAACGGCGCGGACGGCGTGATGGCAAAGCCCATCTTCGCTGACAGCCTGATGCGCAGAATCCACGCACTGCTGATGTTCAAAGCCGGCAGCAGTTCGGAGGAGACCGCGGACAAGATCGCAGACGAGACCGCGGGGGAGACACAGCGCGATCTCTCCGGCCGCCGTATCCTGATGGCCGAGGATGTCGACCAGAACGCGGAGATCCTGGCCGATCTGCTGGAGTTGGAGGACATGGAATCCGAGCACGCCAAGAACGGCGCGGAGGCCGTGCGCATGTTCAGCGAGAGCAGCCCCGGGTATTACGATGCGATATTGATGGATATGCGTATGCCGGTGATGGACGGCCTGGCCGCCACAAGGGCGATCCGCGCGCTCGATCATCCGGACGCAAAGCGTATCCCGATCATCGCCATGACCGCGAACGTCTTCGACGAGGACGTGGAGCGCTCCAGAGAGGCCGGTATGAACGCGCACCTCGGCAAGCCCGTCGAGCCCGAACGCCTCTACGATACGCTCGCCGAAATGCTGGCCAAGGAAAAATAGGACAGCAAGGCTTCCCTTGGCTCGCCCCCGCCGCAAGGCGAGGGGAGAGCTGGCGCAACAGCGCCTGAGAGGGGCAATGATAGCGCCGGGCCATCGGTTTCTTGGAACAGCGGCCCCTCTCCGTCACTGCGTGACACCTCTCCCCGACGCGGGGAGAGGCAAGAAAAGGA
>ONNS01000125.1 GCA_900319275.1 uncultured Eubacteriales bacterium | reverse complement strand
GCGAATCCGCCGAACATTTCTTTGCTATATGAACTTGATTCCGCCGGGAGGGCACAAGGCCCTCCCCTACGTGAGCGACCCGGGTTTTTCGCGATTTCTTGTATTTTGCAACGCGCCCCTCTTTTTTTACTGGCCCAGCGTCCGGCGCTGTTCCGGTTTCAGCGTAAAGGACGGGAGCGCGTCCGGCGGGAGCGGCTTGGAGAAATAATAGCCCTGGATGGCGTCGCAGCCGTAGGACTTCAGCTTTTCCGCCTGCCACGCTTCTTCCACGCCCTCGATGATGACCTGTTTGCCGAGATCGTGCATCAATTCGATCAGATCGCGCACAAAAATGTTCTTCTCGCCGATGTCGTCAAGCAGGAAGGTATCGACCAGGCTCTTGTCCAGCTTGACGATATCCACAGGGATAAACGAAAGATAGTGCAGCGAGGAATAGCCGGAGCCAAAATCGTCCAGCAGCAGCCGGATACCGGCCTCGTGCAGCTGGCGGAACAGCTCGAGCGACACATCGCTCTCGCTGATCATCAAGCTCTCGGTGACCTCGATCTCCACCAGCGAGGGCGGCACCTGATACTCCTGCAGCAGCTGCAGCAGGAACGCTACATATCCGCTGTCGGCAAGCTGTTTGGAGGAATAGTTGACCGACACCGGGTGCAGCTCATGCCCCTGCTCTCGCCACGCGGCCAGCTGCTGCACCACAAGGCGCGTCGTCAGACGGCCGATGCGCTGGATATAGCCGCTGCTCTCGGCCACGGGGATGAATTCGCCGGGCCCCCGCTTCCCGTTTTTCATGCGGATCAGGGCCTCTGACCCGATGACAGCGCCGGTCTGCAGATCGACCTTCGGCTGATAGACCATGATAAAGCCGTCGTTGTTGAGGGCACGGAACAGCTCCTCACGCACCTCATTGACGCGCGAGAGCTGTGTTTTCAACTCCTCCGCGTAGACGACCACAGCCGAACCGCTCTCCTGCCGACCCGCGTTGGCGGCGATCGCACAGTGCTGGATGATCTGTTCGGGGTCGGAAACTCCGTCTGATTCGGCAAGGCCAAAAGAGACCTGCGGCCGCACATAGAACACTTCGGATTCTTTGGCCGAAGCGCCGCTTAGCTCGATCGTCTGCGTACCGATGCTGCGCAGTTCATCTATGATCGGCTCGGCATCGCAAGCGCTGAGATTTTTGAATAAGAACAGAAATTCATCTCCGCTGTAGCGGCTGAGATACCGCTCTGTCGGAAAACGCCGGGCATAGGCCAAAAGGCGCTCGGCGAGATCCCGGATGACAGCGTCCCCCTGTTCATACCCGAAGCTCTCGTTGACAAAGTGGAGATTGTTGATGCACAAAAGCATCATGCAGAAATGATCGCAGCCCTGCAGCATCTTCTTAGCGTGGCGAACCGCCGTATTGCGGTTGGCAAGGCCTGTCAGACCATCGTACTCATAGGCGTGCAGCAGCTCTTTCTGACTCTGGATCAGCGCGTCTTTCTGGCGCTGGCGGCTGCGCAGATGCTGGTTGCGCAATACCAGCAGGAAGACCAGCAGCGCGATCAGCAGCAGCCCAGTGAAAAAGGCAACGATAAACTGCATCGGGATGCGCTGCAGGAAGGTGATAAAATCGGCTCGGGTCGCCGTCTGTTCCGAGATAATACCCGACAGATCCAGCGCACGGCTCCGCGCCGTCTTGGAGATGATCTCGCCGAACTCGGTATTATCTGCATTAACGGCGGCCGTCAGGTCCCAGCCGCTGTAGGGCAGCGTCGAGACGTTGAAGCTGCCCGAGCGCTGCTGGTTGACAAGCCAGGTGGCCTGCGGCAGCGACAAGAGGATCACGTCGGCGCGGCCAAGGTGGAGCTCCTCGAAGGCATCCATGATCGACGGGACAGGGACCCACTGATATTTCCCGGCATCGTCGCCCATAACGAATTGAAGCGTTTCGATATCGCTCGAGATTGCGGCGACGCGATTGCGATTGTTCTTGAGCAGCATATCTCTGGTCTCAAGGCTCAGCTGCATGATGCTGCTCGATTGCAGCGGGGCCGTCAGGATCAGACCGAGCCGCGAAGCCTCGACCGCGCTGAGACGCACCATGCCGAGCACGTCGGCTTCACCGGCTGCCACAGCCGCGGCCGCTTCGTCGAAGCTGTCATAGCTGACGTAGGTGACGGAGAACCCCGGGACTGTTTCGTTCAAAATCTCGCAGATCCTGTCGTAGCAGTCACGCACGATGCCCTCGGTCTTTCCGTTCTGGGTGACGTTATAGGGCGGATCGTGTGAAAGCACGGCGATACGCACGCTCTGTTCGCAGTGGGCCAACAGATAGGCCTTCTGCCCGGCGCTCAGCGCGATCGAGGCATACAGTCTGCGCTTTTCCTGTCCGTAGTAGAGATTGGACGCATAGTCGGGCGATTCCTCAAGAATGCGATTCATCGCCGAATCGATCAGCAGCTTCAGATCGCGCCGTTCACGGTTGATGGCCACATAATAGCTCTGGGCCGTGATACTGAGGATCGCCCGGCAGTCATCCATCAGCTCGCCGGTAGAGATGATGCCGTCGACCTTGCCGTGCTCCAGACCTTTCCTCATATCATTTTCGCTGGGAAAACATACCAGATGCAGATCTATGTCCATTTCCTCGGCCCAGGCCTTGACGGCATTGACCGTCGAAGAGCCGGAGGAATAGCCCAGCGACATGCCGTTGATCTGGGCGAGATTGCCGTAATCATACGTATCATCCCCAGGCAAGACCTTGATCGTGACATACCCTTCAGCCAGCTTATGTTCGGAAAACAGGAATTTCTGATCGCGCTCGGTATTGTGGGAAATGCCGAGTGTCAGATCGATCGCTCCGTTCTCGAGCGCTGATAGCAGCTGCGTGAAGCTTGGGTAAACCGTGTACTCCAGATCCAGCAGGGCATACTGCGCGATTTTTGAGATAAATTCGATATCGCGTCCGCGGAAAACTCCCTCGCTGTCGCGCATGGCGTAGCCATCCTGCTCGACAATGCCGACGCGCACCCTCTGGCGCGAGCGAGCGCCGCCCTCTGCCAGCGTCTGTGCAGGCGAAGCCCCCGCCAGCAGCACCAGGCATACCAGCAGGCAGAGTATTCGTCTGTAGATCGACGCTCGCATATAATCCTCTCCTTCATCATCCAATGACTATCGGCGCGCAGACGGCCGAAGGGTAAACGGCGGCCGGGATTACTCCCCCACGCCCTCGCGGATCACTTTGCCCATATTCCACAGATCGGCGGCCTTTTGGGCGGCGATCAGCCGCTCGGCCGGGGTGCGGAACTCAAACGCGGCGGTGTTGGCGCCGCAGTCCATACACATGACATACCAGCTCCAGCCGTTTTCCTCTTCCAGCAGTGCGGCGCCGCCGCAATAGGGGCAATCCTGAAGTCTGATCTGTTCGTAAATATCCAAGGTTTTCTCCTCCTGTTTTCATTGCCATAATTTTACCACAAACCGCGAAAGATAGCAACGCTGAAGTGCATCAAATATTGTTATGGAGCCGCGGAGCGGGCAAACATTGCTGTAGCATTTCTCCGCAGACGGTGGTATAATCATCTCATTGGCGCAAGAATACTTAATCAGCAGGAGAAAGACATGACAGAAGAAAAGATTTACCGTATTTTTGTCATCAATCCGGGCAGTACCTCC
>ONNS01000126.1 GCA_900319275.1 uncultured Eubacteriales bacterium | reverse complement strand
GGAGGAAGCAGACTTGCTAACGCAAGTCAATGACGACAAGCCCAAAAGCGCCGAAAGATCGCCGTTTTGGCGGGTTCGGATTATATTGCTCACCCTAGGGAGATTGTAAACGCTTGTTTTGCGTGATACTATAAAGATATCCAACAGCGACAGAAACAGGAAAGAGGGATGCTCTATGAAAATTGTGGTTCTTGACGGATATACCGAAAATCCAGGTGATCTGAGCTGGGACGCCCTGGCAGCCTTTGGCGAGCTGACGGTCTATGACCGTACGCCTTATGACGATGCTGTCATCATCGAGCGCATCGGCGAGGCCGAGGTCGTCTTCACCAACAAGTGCCCCATCCGCAAGCCGGTCTTTGATGCCTGCCCAAAACTGAAATACATCTCGGTTCTCGCCACCGGCTACAACGTTGTGGACTGCAGCTATGCCTGGGAGAAGGGGATCTGTGTTTCCAACGTCCCAACCTACGGCACGGCCGCCGTCGGCCAGTTTGCCATCGCGCTGCTGCTGGAGATATGTAATCGTGTGGCGCACCATTCTGAGGCTGTGCATGCGCTCCGCTGGGAGAACAGTGTTGACTGGTGCTTCTGGGACTACCCGCTCATTGAGCTGGCCGGCAAGACCATCGGCATCATCGGCTTCGGCAAGATCGGCCAGACCACAGGCAAGATCGCAAAGGCCATGGGCATGACCGTCCTGGCCAGCGGCAGCCGCGAGACCGATGCCGGCAGGGCCATCGCGGACTATGTCGACCGAGATACGCTCTTTGCCCGCAGCGATGTTGTTGTCCTGCACTGCCCGCTCTTCCCCGAGACCGAGGGCATGATCAACAGGGAGACCATTGCCAAAATGAAAGACGGCGTCATCCTCATCAACAACAGCCGCGGCCAGCTGGTCGTGGAGCAGGACCTTGCCGACGCGCTCAACAGCGGCAAGGTTTACGCCGCCGGTCTTGACGTCGTGTCCACCGAGCCCATCAAGAGCGACAACCCCCTGCTCCATGCCAAAAACTGCTTCATCACCCCGCACATCAGCTGGGCGCCGAAGGAGGCCCGCGAGCGCATTATGGCCTGCTCGGTGCAGAATCTCCGGTCCTATGTGGATGGCGCGCCGATCAATGTCGTCAACAAGCCGCGGGAGGCCAGATCATAAACCGGGAGCTTCGCCGGGACGCGGACGAGATCGTCCGTGCATCGCTGACGGCGGTGCAGCCTGACGCTGCGGTGCGGCGTGCTCTGCAGGATTTTCACCCCGGCAGCGGCTGCACCCTGCTGTCAGTGTGCTCGTCGTGGCTGTCCGCGTTAAGAAAACGCTGATCCGCAGCGGCGTAAGGGTCTGCATAAAATAAAAGCATAAAAAAGACAGACCGGGCACGAATCGTTCGATGCCCGGTTTTGTCATACCTGCGGTACGGCAGTCGCCTTTGAAGAGCTGCGTTTTTTCTCCTGCAATCGTCTGTTGTCAAAGACTGTCCATTACCAGTCGGTCATGGCCTGCTGCACCGCTCCCTGACGGTAAAGAATATCGTACAGCGCGGCCGGCTCCTCTTGGCAGCCGTTTCGCAGCCAAAGCCGCACCATGGCCGTCATGCCCGAAAGAAAGAAAATGCCGTGATATGCCATTTCATCCGTCGTATCGACACCAAAGTGCCGCGGGTCGGCATTGACGGCGGCGGCGCGGTCCCGGATCGTTTCCCAGGTCAGCTGCAGGATGCCGTATTGTCTGCTTTCCGTGAGATAGTAGAGGTAAAACTCCCTGTGCTCGCGGATGAAAGCGAAAATCTCGGCAAAGCAGTCGCGCGCGGGGGCGTTTTCGTCAAGCTTTCGAAAAAAGCTCTCGGTCAGCTGGCGGGACATGTTCTGCTCCACCTTTTCCACCAGATCGTAAACGTCCTGATAGTGTGCGTAGAAGGTCGAGCGGTGGACGCCGGCCTCCTCACAGATCTCCCGTACCGTGATTTTCCCGATCGGGCGGTGCTGCTGCGTCATCATGGCGTACACTGTGCGGATGATTTTTTCATCCGTTTCGCGGTTCAGGCGGTTGTTTTTTACGTTCACAGTTCCGTCCCCCCTTTTTTATTAAACCGACACATATCTGGATATTATCGGTTGAACGGGTTTCCTGATTGCAGTATACTATAGGTACATTAGGAAAACAAGTGTCCGATTAATCACAAAAAGGAAGACGATAGATGAAGAACGAAAAACTGATGCGGGAGGGCAGCGTCGCCGATCTGCTGCTGAAGATGAGTTTCCCTGTGATCCTGGTCATGATGGTCACGGTGCTCTACAATCTGGCCGACGTCTTTTTCATCGGCCGCTTCGGCGATCGGTTTCAGCTTGCCGCGATCTCGCTGGCCGGGCCGGTGTTTTCCACCGTGTCCGCCTTCAACACGCTGATCGGCTTCGGCAGCTGCACAGCCTGCTCCATCGCCCTGGGCGAGGGGCAGGAGGATCTGATAAAAAAATTCAGCGCCTTTGCGCTGTACGCCTCGATCGGGTTTGGGGTGCTGCTCGGCGCGCTGATCCTCGGCGGGATGCCGTTTTTGCTTCCGCTTCTGGGCACCGATGGGGAGACCGCCCCCTATACGGAGGAATATCTGCGGATCGTGGCGCTGGGCGCGCCCTTTATGATCGCAAGCGGCGCACTGGGCAACACAGTGCGCGCCGATGGGGACGTCAAGGATGCGATGATCGCCTCGATGAGCGGTACGCTGCTTAACATTGCGCTCGATCCGCTGTTTATCGCCGTCTTTCGCTGGGGTTGCGCCGGCGCGGCGCTGGCGACCGTGATCGGGAACGTCGTCAGCCTGCTTCTGCTGCTGCGGGCGGTCTCACGAAAGAAAGCCTTTTCCCTGTCGGTAAAGGAGTTTACGTTCCGCAAGGAGATTTCTCTGCGCGTGCTTGGCCTTGGACTGCCGATGGCGGCAAGTACGCTGTTGATGAGCTTTTCCTCCGCAATCTCCAACCGGCTCACGGTTTCCTACGGGAACGTCGCCGTCGCAGCGCGCAGCGTGGCCGGGAAGAGCGCCATGCTGATCCCGATGATCGTGATGGGATTGTGCATGGGCGTTCAGCCCGCTGTCTCTTACGCCTACGGCTGCCGCAATAAGGCGCGTCTGCGCAAAATCGTCTTCGGCGTCGGGGCCGTATGCGTTGCCGTGGCTGCGCTGATGTCCGCTGTGTTTTTCTTCTTCCGTGAGCAGTTTGTCGCGGCCTTCAGCTCAGACGAAGAGATCATTGCACTGGGCAAAACTATGATGCTCGGCACATTGCTGGCCGTCCCGGTGGAAGGGATATACCACATGTGCTCGACCTTCCTGCAGGCGACGGGCAAGGTGAGCTTTGCAACGCTGACTTCCCTGCTGCAGAAGGGCCTGGTTTTCCTGCCGGTACTGCTGCTGATGGAGCGCCTTTTCGCCCTGAACGGGATCATTTTCTCAAACGCGGTCACGACGCTGATTTCTACGGTGATCGCGCTGCTGCTCTGCCGCAGCTGGAGCCGACAGATGTTTTCGGACGCAAAAGGATAAGGGAAACCAGGGCGTGTTGCAAAAATGCACCGGAGTTGTAAAAACGATGGTCTTGCCGTAGGGGCGGCCCTTGCGGCCGCCCGGCGCGCAAAGATATTTGCCAGCAA
>ONNS01000135.1 GCA_900319275.1 uncultured Eubacteriales bacterium | reverse complement strand
CGCCCACACAGGGACAGACTACACCGGAGCAGCAGCCGACCGGCGGAAATCTGCTGATGACAGGCACGCCGGTGGGCACAGAGGGACAGAACCCGCCAGCCACGGAGCCGACACAGGCAACAACCGAGCCGACCTCTGTGCCGACAGTGACCGAGCCTCCGCAGGCAACGGCCGAGCCGACCCCTGTACCGACGGTGACCGATCCTCCGCAGGCAACGGCCGAGCCGACTTCCGTGCCTGCAGTGACCGAGCCGACCCCCGAGCCGACAACGCCGGTGGTGATCGTTGTGGTGACAACACCAGAGCCGACCCTTGAGCCGACACCGGAGCCAACGACGCCTCCGGTCAATGAGACGTATATCCAGGATTTCAATATTGATACACAGGGACTGACCGAGGAAGAAAAAGAACTCCTCCGCGATCGGCTGGACAAATTCAATCGAGAGGTGTTCAACCTCATTACCGGCGGCGAGATCGGCGCGAAGAAGATGCAGGCCCTCGAAGACGAAATCTCCAAAACCAGGCAGGCGCTCGAAGCACTCTCACAGACCGACCCGCGCATCAGCCAGTACGAGGCGGCCGTCGACGCGGCCCAGGCCGAGCTTGACAAAATCACCAACCTTCTCGGCGGCTATGCCGCGGACTACAACGCAGCCAAGCAGGCCTATGAGGACGCCAAGAAGACCAGAGAGACGCTCGAGACCAACCTCAATAACAGCATGATCTCCAACAGCAAGAGCGCGGCCGGTACCTCGCTGACGCTGCAGGATCTGGCCTATCAGATCGAGCGGGCTAAGAAAGAGCTCGAAGCTCTCTCCGGCGGCGAGCAAAACCAGATCATTGCCCCCGTTGGCGGCATTATCGATGCAGTAAACTACACGGCCGGCAGTACGCCGGAGAAAGACCAGATCCTCTGTACGATCGAGGTGCCCGATCTTGGCTATGCGCTGTCCTTCTCGGCCACGAACGAACAGGCGCGCCGCCTGCGCGTCGGCGATACCGCCACGGTGACCAACTACTACTGGGGCAGCGAGATCACAGCGACGCTCGAGTCGATCCGCACCGACCCGAAGAACCCGCAGACCAATAAGCTGCTGAACTTCACGGTCACGGGTGACGTGAACCCCGGCTCGGAGCTGACGCTCTCGGTCGGCTCGAAGAGCCAGAACTACGATATCGTTGTGCCGAACTCCTCGATCCGCACGGACGCGAACGGCAGCTTCGTCCTCGCGATCGAGGCGAAAAACTCGCCGCTCGGCAACCGCTATTATGCGAACCGTGTGGATGTGACGGTGCTCGCAAGCGATGATATGAACTCGGCCGTCACCGGGGATCTCGGCTATGGCGACTTTGTAGTCACAACAAGCAGCCGGCCGATCAAGTCCGGCGATATGGTGAGAATGGCGACCTGATACGAAACGACGACCATTCATAAACCGAAGGTTTTCATCGAAGAAGCGTGAGAGACAATGAGAATTGGACGCTACAATTTCACATGGCGCGCGATATGGCACAGCTGCTGCATTCTGATGTTTATTCTGGCGCTGGTATGTATCCTGGTGATCAATGCCCTGGCCCACCGTCTTGACAGCCAGCGGACAGCCGAACACTGGAAAGGGGAGAGCAAGGAGAGTTTCAGCCAGGTCAGCTGCTTTATCCCGGCTGCGTCCTCGGTGACACGAAACGACATCTACGGTTTTCGCTATAAGGTGCTCGATGCGCTGCATACCGCCGCATTGGACGCGGACGGCACCGACGGTCTTTGGGTGGACGCCTGGAGTCGCGAGGGCAAGGTCAAGCTGAGCTCCTCACGTGCCAGTACCGATGCTTCGGCTGTCGCGGTTGACGGAGAGTATTTCACCTTTCACCGGCTGCACCTGCTCAGCGGCAGCTATTTCCGTGAAAGTGACCTGATGAAGGACAAGGTGCTGCTCGACGAGGAGATCGCCTGGAAGCTCTATGGCGGCACCGAACTCGAAGGCATGGCAATCAAGGTCAATGGCCAGGACTTCCTGGTCGGCGGCGTGGTCGAGCGGGAACAGGGCGCCGAGAGCCGCCGCGCGTATACGTCGGGCGCCGGGGTGTACATGAGCTATGACGCCTATGTCAAGCTGACCGGGGACGATCGGGTGGACTGCTATGAGCTCGTGCTGGCCGAGCCGGTCAAGGACTTTGCCAGGCAGACGGCGGAGAGCGCTTTCCCGCTCAAAGGCGGCGAGGTCGTGGTCAACACCGGCCGCTTCACGCTGCCGCGTTTGATTTCCCATATCCCAAAGCTCGGCGATCGGGCCATCCAGTCGAACGGCATCCGCTATCCCTACTGGGAGAACGCAGCCCGCATCGTTGAGGACCGCTGCTCGATATTGCTGATCGTCACGGTTGTGTTTCTGCTGCTGCCGCTGATCACGGCTGCTGTGTTTATCGTCCAGCTGCTGCGCTACGGCAGCGAGATCCTGACCGAGAGCGTGCTGCTGCGCATCGCCGAGGACGCCAGAGAGGCGATCCGTGTCCGCCAGCGCCGCCGCTGGGAAAAACGCCAGGGCCGGCATGATGCATAATAAAGAATCCCTCTTCCACTTGGAGGAGGGATTCTTTATACTCAAGTTGAAACTATATTACTGCGGATTTTCACCCGGCTTGACGCGGTGGGTCTTGCCGTCGCTGCCCAGAACGGTGGTTTCGGCGGCCATCGGCTGCAGCTCCCCGCTCTCGAGAAGGCTGACGACGACGTTGGCGATAGCCGGATCAAACTGGGTTCCGGCACAGCGCTTGAATTCGTTAATGATCGTTTCCATCGTGAACGACGGCTTGTAAACGCGCTTCGAGGCCATGGCGTCAAAGCAGTCCGCGCAGCAGATGATTCTTGCCACATACGGGATATCCTCACCGCGGAGCCCTTCCGGATAGCCCGACCCGTCATATTTTTCATGGTGGTATTTCGCGCCTTCGGTGATCTGCGGGATCGTCGAAATGCCCTTGAGGATCCGGGCTCCGCGCGTCGTGTGGCTCTTCATGATCTCAAATTCCTCGTCAGTGAGCCGCACGGGCTTGTTGAGTATGCTGTCCGGGATCGCGATCTTGCCGATATCGTGGAGCAGGGCGATGTAGTAGATGTTATCGACCTCGTCAGAGCTCATGCCCAGAT
>ONNS01000127.1 GCA_900319275.1 uncultured Eubacteriales bacterium | reverse complement strand
CCTCATAGGGATAGGCGCCGGCCAGCAGATACACCTCGCGAAAGACCTTGAAGGAGTTGATCAGCGACAATATCGTAACGAACAGCACCGTCGGCGAGAGATAGCGCAGCTTGATGGCAAAGAACTTGTACCACTCACTCGCGCCCTCAACATCGGCCACCTCTAAGAGCTCCCGCGGGATATTGGCCAGGCCCGACATGAACAGGATCATGTTATAGCCGAGATTCTTCCATAAAAACAGCAGCAGCACGACGATCTGACTGTAGTCCGACTGCAGCCAGTCGACACCTTTCACGCCAAATACGGCCAGAAATTCATTTACTGTACCGTTTAAGTTGAACAAAACCTGCCAGATCAGCACCACCGAGGCCACCGGGACCATCATTGGGCTTAAAAAGAAGGTGCGAAACTGCGATTTCAGCGGGATGCGCGCCTCCAGCAGCAGCGCCAGCACCATGGCCAGTACCACGGCCAGCGGCACCGCCAGCAGCGAAAAACGCAGGGTGTTGCGCGCCGCCAGACGGAAGGCGGCGTTGGAAAAGAGCCGTATGAAATTGTCCAGCCTCACGAAATTGTGTGAAGCGACGCCGTCGATCAGCGAATAGTACACCACAACGGCAAAGGGCAAAATGAAGAACACCCCGACGCCCAGCAGGCTCGGTGACAGATAGCACAGGCTCAATCCGTAGTCCTTCAATTTCTGCTTGATGGGTTGCCGCTTTTTCATCATACAACTGCTCTTTGAAGTATTAATCATAATTCGTTTTACCTAATTCCTTGGTATTGTATCATATTATGCCGCCCGCCGCAAGTCACGGCGGGCGGAAAAATTAAACTTTTATTCGTTTATTGCAGGAATCGCCGTACGAGCAGACATTTTAATTACAAAATAGTTTCGATTTTGTTTCCTCTTTCTGTCGTCTCCGATTAACGCTGCTCGTTGACATAAATATTGGCCTTGCTCTGGATCAGCCGGGCGACCTCTTCCGCGCTCTTCTGTCTTGCGTAGAAGGCCTTGGCCTGCTCTGTGACAATGTCGTAGATGGCATCGTTTGCATCCATGATACAGCCGGTGTTCATCAGCACGTCCATCACGGACTGCACCTGTCGCTCGCTGCAGGCGTAAATCTCGTGATAATTCGTGCCGTCCCAGGTCGAGCCGATCGGGATCATCTGTTTCTCACCGTTCTCATCGAGCGCAAAGCTGCCGTCGCTGTTGCGGAAATACTGCGGCTCGGTGACCGTGTGCGCCTTTTTCTCCAGCACGGCGCGATGGACCGGGAAGCCCGTGATCATGCCCTCGCTCTGGTAGTCCTCGGTCAGGAAACCGCGCAGGAACTCCCAGGCTGCGGCCGTGTTTTTGCAGTCTTTGGCAATGCCGAAGGACTGGAAAGCTGTCATGACGGCGCCGTTGCCCTCGATGCAGGGGTAGCCGATCAGCGTAAAGGCGTCGTCGCCGCCGCCGAAGAGCTGCTGGTAGTACAGCAGGTTTTCAAAGCTGTAGAGCTCGCAGGCAGCGAGCATCTGCAGTCCGTGGGAAATGCGGTATTCGTCGCTGCTCTCCTCGCTGTATTCGTAATTGGCCCAGTCGAATTCCTCGGGAAAATCCCTGGTGAAGTTCAGCAGCTCCAAAAACTCCGGGCTGTCGAAGTGCACCTCGCCGCGGCTCCAGTCCACGAAGCGGTCCATGTCGAGCCCCAGCATCAGCTGCAGCACCTGTGCACGGTCGGTGCTCTCACTGAAGACCGTGCAGCCCTCAGGCATGGCACGCAGCGCCGCCATCAGCTCGGTATAGGTCCAACCCGGTGTATCGCCTACGACGCGCCTGGCGCCCACGGCGGTCTGTACGGAAAACGACGCCGGGATCGCGAAGAGCACTTCGCCCTCGGTCATAGCCCGGAGGACATTGGGGAGATAGTCCTCCCGATGCAGCGCCGCGTCCGCATCGAGCAGCGCGCCCTGATCCAGCAGCAGCCCCCTGGCCGCCAGCTGCCGCGCCGGCATACCGGAGAGATCCAGGATATCGGGCATACGCCCGGAGAGGATCTCGGTTTTCAGCTTGGTCACACCGGCATTCCAGCCGCTCTTTTCATTGTTGTACTCCGAGTAGTCCACCACGTCGATGTGTACGTCCTCGCGTGAGCGGTTGAAGTGCAGCAGGGCCTGCTGGGTCGCCCAGTCGAGCCCCTGTGTCGCCAGCGTCAGATGCTGCTTTTCCCTGACCTCGCCGGCAGGGACCGGTTTAACTGTGAGCAGCTTTGTACCCGAGGTCTCGGCGCCGCGCTTTCCGTCGAGCGTGTCATAGATGCGGATCGGCAGCTGCTCATACTCGTTATACACGGCGAGAAAGCTTCCGTCCTCGCCGGGCAGCAGCATGCCGACGGCGTCGGGCGAGAGATCGAGATTCAGGAAGTTAAACAGCTTTTCACTGCTCTGTGTATCGCGCCGGTAGACAAAAACGTTGTTGCCGTCGCGATAGAAGAAGAGATAGTCCCCCGTGCCGGAGGCAACATTATAGAGGTAGCCGTCAAACGGCAGTTCCTTGTCAAAGGCCATCGAAGCGAGGTCCAGCGTACTGAGCTTTGTGCTGCCGCCCCCCTGCGCGGCGGGCGTATAGCTGACGAGCACCGTGCCGTCAGCGAGCGCGCTGACGCAGTTGATCCAGTAGTCTTCCCCGGTTTTGAGCACGCCGCCGAAGCTGCGCGAAGCGAGATCGTATACGGCGAGCGCCATATCGGTCTGCACAAGGAGCTGTCCGCCGCCCAGGCTCTGGACGCCATAGACGTAGACCTGACCGTCGGAGTAGTCCCCGGTGGGCAGCGTCGAGGTATCAAGCGCCCAGGTATCGAGTGCTTCGCCGCTTGCACTGTCGAACACACGCAGATAGTACGCATGCTCGTTGCGGTAACCGGCATACCATGCGTCGGAGTACTTCTCCACACTCTCTCCGGCGTCGCTCCAGCTGACATCGCACTGCACCAGGGCGATGATCTGCCCCTCGGCCCCGGCCGTGAGGGCGCAGAGACTGGTCCAGCTGTCGGCATCGGGATGCACGCTCTCACCCTGGAAGCCGCGGTATCCCCGGATCTCCCGGAGCGAGCCATCGCGCGCCATATGCCAGAGCCGCTCTTCGTATACGTCCTCCATGACGCGCTCTCCGCGCTCGTCAAGCCCGCCTTCGGTCTGCCCCACAGGGGTATAGACAGTGCCGTAAAAGCCGTCCGGCAGCATATAGTTCCCATAGAAGCCGGTGTCCTTCGGCAGGGCTGAGGCATCGACCTCGCCGAGACTTGCCGTATAAACGATACCGGTGCTGTCCGGCTTTACCTCCGTGTTCTCCCCGGCGGTGTCGCTCTGCGCGCAGGCCGCAAGCGAAAGCCCCAGGGCGGCGGTGAGCAGCATGGCGATCGTGCGCCTCATTCCTTTCATAACGCATC
Organism: uncultured Eubacteriales bacterium; assembly: GCA_900319275.1. Classification (GTDB taxonomy): domain Bacteria; phylum Bacillota; class Clostridia; order Oscillospirales; family Oscillospiraceae; genus Limivicinus. The sequence goes on along the minus strand of ONNS01000127.1, from coordinate 183 downwards.
CTCCCCAGCAGTTTTGTTCTATGGCCACATCATAGCACACATCCGCCGTTTCGTCTCTTAAGTTTTCTTAAAATTCGTCAATGTGCGCTTGTACACACGAAAATTTGTGGTACAATGGCAGCATAAAAGGAGTGAGTGATCATATGCCGAAACAATCCCAGATCCTGATCGTGGACGACGATC
>ONNS01000133.1 GCA_900319275.1 uncultured Eubacteriales bacterium | reverse complement strand
TCCGTGAGATGTTCAGCCTGTGAAGAAAAACTCTGTTATTTACGCTGACCCGCCCTGGCGCTACAAGATGTATAAAGGCAATGGCAAGATTGAAAAGCATTATCCGACGATGGAGCTGGACGAGATCAAGGCTCTGCCTGTCAAAGAGCTTTCAGACAAAGATTGTATTCTGTTCTTATGGGCTACGCTGCCTATGATCCCGGAGGCTCTGCAGGTCATCAAGGCATGGGGCTTTGAGTACAAGACCACGGCCTTCGTTTGGGTGAAGCTGTCCCGGCACAGCGACGGTATCTTTTGGGGTATGGGCTACTGGACGCGCTCCAATGTGGAAATCTGTATGCTTGCCACAAAAGGCCATCCCCACCGCAGGGCGAAGAATGTACATCAAGTGATCGTCTCGCATGTGGAGGAACACAGCAAAAAGCCCGCCGAAGCACGGCGGCGCATTGAGGCTTTGATTGGTGACGTTCCGCGGATTGAACTGTTTGCTCGGCAGTCGCCGCCCGGCTGGGACGTTTGGGGTAATGAGGTAGTCAGCGACATTACTATGGATAAACTTGTCTCACCGTGAGACAAGTATCGGATAAAAAATGAGGCGGGCACATGCCCGCCTCATTACTGTTCGGCCCACCGCTGAAACTCCGGCAGCTCATAGTATGGCCTCGCGTTATTCCAATAGTCCGCGATCCTCCGCTTTCTCTCACGCAGACGCTTCCCAATCTTCCAGCTCCATCGGAACAGGAAGTACAGCACCGCCCCGGCAAAGAGGCCGGCACATAGGCGGCTGTTCGCCGCCGCCCATCCCGGGAAACACAAGCGTGTTGCAAAGAGGTACAGAGCTGCGGGCAGCAAATGAGCCATCCGCAAAAGCCGGATCACCAGCGGCAGCAGAGCAAGTCCTGCCAGAACGATCAAAACCTGTTGCGTCGTATTCATTTTGTCAAGCTCCTTTCAAAACATTTTTCTACTAATATTATCCCTCAATCGCAAATACCTGTCAAATTTTCGCACGAATTGGAGGTAAAAGCCATCAAAGAAGTTAAAATCCCGAAAGAGATCCGGCAGTACAAGGAGAGCATTTTCTTTGGTTTGTCTGCCCGTCAATTCTTCTGCGCGATCTTTGCCGTCGGTATCGCCGCCGGCGCATATCTGCTCCTGGGCGACGTGATCGGCAAGGAAACCGCAAGCTGGCTCTGCATCGTCCTGGCTGCGCCCGCTGCCATGGCGGGCTTTTTTAATTACAACGGCATGACCTTTGAGCAATTCCTGTGGGCAGTCATCAAAACCGAGTTCCTGTTTGCCGGGGATCGCAAGTATATCGGAGAAAACCTCTGCTACAACAGCTTCAACAGAAAGGGGCGTGGAGACTTTGATTAAAACCCTTGCAGCCGCCAACAAGAGCGAGCGCGTGAAAGTAAAGGTGCCGCGCTCTGTCCAGCAGAGCATCCCGATCAAGCGCATCTACACCAACGGCATTTGGGAGGCCGGCAACAAGCACAGTCGGAGCTGGAAGCTCACAGATGTAAACTACATAGCCGCCTCGCAGGAGACGCGGGAGAGCATTTTCAGCGCCTACTGTGGGGCGCTCAATTCGATGCCTACCGACGCCACGGCCAAGATCACCATTGTCAACCATCGGCTCAATCCTGCGGAGTTTGAGCGCCGTATCCTTTTCCCGTATAAAGATGACTGGCTCGACCACTACCGGGAGGAAGCCAACGGCATTATGAAAGGCCGGGCGGCGCAGAGCAACAATCTTGTCCAGGAACGCTTTGTGACGCTCTCTATCCCCAAAAGGAAGATCGAGGAAAGCAAGACCTATTTCCGCCGCGCCGGGGCAAATCTGCAAAAGACCTTTGCCCGCCTGGACTCCGGCATCACCCCGGCCAGAAACTATGATCGGCTTCGTGTGCTGCATGACTTCTTCCGTCCCGGTTACGAACAGTATTTCGACTATGACGATTATCTCTTTATGCGGACTGGCAAGGACTTCCGGGATCTCATTTGCCCGGACAGTATCAGCTTCAAACGCAATCACTTCGAGTTTGGGGACAAGTTCGGGCGCGTCCTGTTTCTGCGCACCTATGCGTCCTTCTTGACGGACGACCTCATTTCCGATCTGACCGAGTATGCCCGCGATCTGATCCTGTCTATCGACATGATCCCGGTGCCTACCGATGAAGCGGTCAAAGAGGTGGAGAGCATCATCCTCGGTGTGGAAACGGACATTACACGCTGGCAGCAGCGGCAGAACAGCAAGAACAATTTTACCGCTGAAGTGCCCCGCACAATGGAGCAGAAGCGGGAAAACAGCCGGGGCTTCATGGACGATCTGACGCAGAACGACCAGCGCATGATCTTCTCCCTCATTACCATTGTCCACACCGCCGACAGCATGGAAGAACTGGACGCTGACACGGAAAGTCTGATCGCCATCGGCAAGGAACATCTTTGCGATATATCCCCGGCGCGTTTCCAGCAGGAGGACGGCTTGAACACGGCTTTGCCCTACGGCCTGCGCCGCATCCACGCGCTGAACACCCTCACCACGGAAAGCTGCGCCGTGGCGATCCCGTTCCGGGCGCAGGAGATCCAAGACCCCACCGGCCTGTCCTACGGGATCAACGAGGTCAGCAAGAATCCCATTGTCTGTGACCGCAAGCTGCTATCCTCTCCCCACGCTTTTTATCTCGGCATTTCCGGCTCCGGCAAGTCTATGGGCATGAAGTCCACCATTATGAATGTCGCCCTCGGCACCGACGACGATATTATCATCGTGGACGCCGAGCGCGAGTACGGCACCCTGGCCCGAGCCTTCGGCGGCGAGGTCGTGGAGATCAGCCCGAACAGCAATCACCATCTGAATCCGCTGGAAATCCCCGCCGGGTATGAGGATGAAAACCCCGTCGCGCAGAAGTCCGAGCTGATAATGAGTATTCTGGAACAGCAGATGGGAACCGGCTCGATCAGCGGCAGCTACAAGTCCATCATTGACCGCTGTACAGCAAACATCTACAAGCCCTATCTGCGGGGAAAAGCACCCGCGCCGCTCCTGTCCGACTGGCGCAACGAGGTCATGCGGCAGCCGGAGCCGGAGGCGCGGGAGCTGGCCTTGACCGCCGAGCTGATCACCGAGGGCAGCTTGAATGTATTTGCCCATGCCTCGGATGTGGACATGGGCAACCGGATCATCGTTCTTGATCTCTATGAAATGGGCGACTCCCTGCGTAAGACGGCGCTTGTGGTCACGCTGGAGGCCATTCAAAACCGCGTCATGGAAAACCGGAAGCGGGGCAAGTTTACCTGGGT
>ONNS01000148.1 GCA_900319275.1 uncultured Eubacteriales bacterium | reverse complement strand
TGTAAGATGTGCGTTTTTTGCCTCTCTCAAATCGCTGAAACCCGCATGATTGCTGGCTTTTTTAAGGGTCGATCAATCAAGTGGCTTCATTGTGGGGAACAGCAGCACATCGCGGATCGAAGCGCTGTCTGTCAGCAGCATGACCAGACGGTCGACGCCGAAGCCGAGGCCGCCCGTGGGGGGCATGCCGATCTCAAGCGCGTTGACGTAGTCATAGTCGACCTGGGCGCGCGTCGCCGGATCGAGCTTGCGGCGATCGGCGACCTGGCGCTCAAAGCGGCCGCGCTGGTCGATCGGGTCGTTCAGCTCGGAGAAGGCGTTGCCGAACTCGGTGGCGTTGATGAAATACTCAAAGCGCTCGGTGAAGGCCGGGTCGTCGCTCTTGCGCTTGGCGAGCGGGCTGATCTCGACCGGGTAATCGTAGATGAACGTGGGCTGGATCAGCTTCTCCTCGACAAAGGCGTCGAAGAACTCGGCCAGGATCGCGCCCTTCGTGGGAATCTCGGGCAGCTTCACATTGTGGGCCTTGGCCGCGGCGATCGCATCCTCGTCGCTCTTCCAGTCACAGAAGTCGACGCCGGCATATTTCTTCACAGCCTCGACCATCGTCAGCTTCTCCCAGTGGCCGATATCGATCTGCTGGCCCTGATACGGGATCACAAGGCTGCCGCAGACCTTTTCGGTGACCGTCTTCATCATGTCCTCGACGAGATCCATGATGCCGTGGAAGTCGGTGTAGGCCTGGTAGAGCTCGATGGAGGTGAACTCGGGGTTGTGCGTGGTGTCCATGCCCTCGTTGCGGAAGATGCGGCCGACCTCGTAGACGCGCTCCATGCCGCCGACGATCAGGCGCTTTAAGTAGAGCTCGGTCTCGATGCGCAGCACCATGTCCATATCAAGCGTGTTGTGGTGCGTATAGAACGGGCGGGCCGTGGCTCCGATCTCAAACGGGGTGAGGATCGGGGTGTCGACCTCGATAAAACCGCGGCCGTCGAGGAAGCTGCGCAGCTCGTGCAGGATCTGCGAGCGCTTGACGAAGGTGTCCTTGACCTCGGGGTTCATGATGAGATCGACATAGCGCTGGCGGTAGCGCAGGTCGGTGTTCGTCAGGCCGTGGAACTTCTCCGGCAGTGGCTGCAGCGACTTGCTCAGCAGCGTGACCGCCTGCACATGCACCGAGATTTCGCCGGTTTTGGTCTTGAAGACATAGCCGGTCACGCCGATAATATCGCCGATATCGTACTTGCGGAAATCGGCAAACTCGGTCTCGGTGACGGCATCGGCGCGGGTGTAGAGCTGGATCTGGCCCTTGTCGTCCTGGATGTGGCAGAAGATGGCCTTGCCCATGCCGCGCTTGGACATCATGCGGCCGGCGACAGAGACCGTCTGGCCCTCGAACGCGTCGTAGTCGGCAATAATGTCAGCCGAATAGGCCGTACGCTCGAACTTGGTGAGCTTGAAGGGGTCGCGCCCCTCCTGCTGCAGGGATGCGAGCTTGTCGCGGCGGACCTGCAGGATCTCCGACAGGGACTGTTCGCCCTGCGGGGTATTGTTAAATGCCATAGTGATACCTCTGCTGCGAATAAACGCTTTATCTGTTCTCGAGACTGACGATCGTAAACTGCAGCTCGCCGACGGGGGCTTCGATCGTGACCGTCTCGCCGACGCGGTGGCCGTGCAGACCGCGGCCGAGCGGCGAGTCGTCAGAGACCTTGCCTTCGCTTGGGTTGGCCTCCTGCGAGCCGACGATCTCGAGCACCTGCTCCTCGTCAAACTCGAGGTCGCGCACGCGGACGATGCTGCCCAGCGTGACGGCGTCCTTCGGGGCGTCGGCGGCCACATTTTCGACAATAATGGCGTTCTCGATGGCAACCTTCAGCTCGGCGATCTCGGAGTAGAGCTTGCCCTGCTGCTCCTTGGCCTCGTCGTACTCGCTGTTCTCAGACAGGTCGCCGAAGCTGCGGGCTTCCTTGATCTGCTCGGCCACTTCCTTTTCGCCGACGGTTTCCAGGTAGTTCAGACGTGCTTTGAGCTCCTCAAGGCGCTCGGCACTCATTTTGAATCTTTCAAGATTGGCAGCCATAATCAAAAACTCCTCTTTCGTAATTTATACATGGATGCAAGGGATGGTGTATCTTCAAAAATAGCTATATAATTATACAGACTTGCCGTAAGGATGTCAACTGAAAAGAGTGAAAAAAGAGCGGCCGCTTTCGCGGCCGCTCGCAGACTGTAGACAAACCCTTGTGGCAAGGTATCGACACGCATGGGGAGATTGTGAAGAGGGGACGGTAATCCCCTCTTCACGTTCAATCTATGCAAAAT
>ONNS01000134.1 GCA_900319275.1 uncultured Eubacteriales bacterium | reverse complement strand
ATCTCACTGCTGCTCTTCGGACGCTATCTGGAATCCGTGGCGATCTACCAGAGCGGAGAAGCGGTGCGCGGCCTCCTGCGCCTGCAGCCCAAGACCGCGATCGTGCTGCGGGATGGGGTCGAGACCGAGATCGACGCCGCGGAGATCGTCTCCGGTGATACGATCCTGCTCCGCCCCGGCGAACGGATTCCCGCCGATGGGAAGATCCTTGAGGGAAGCTGCCAGGTGGACGAGTCCCTGCTGACCGGCGAGAGCGAACCCGTGCAGAAAGGGCCAGGCAACAGCATCACCGGCGGCACGCTCAATCGGGAAGGTAAGGTCACGTACACGGCGACGTCTGTCGGAGAGGATTCGACCCTGCAGCAGATGGCGGCATTTGTGCGCCGTGCGCAGAGTGAAAAAGCGCCTGTGCAGCGGTTCGCAGATCGGATCGCTTCAATCTTCGTTCCGTCTGTCATCGCGCTTGCGGCGCTGATCTTCGCGCTGTGGTTTACCCTGCTTGCTCCCGGTGACTGGGGAAAGGCGGTCTCGACGGTCTGCGGCGTGCTGGTGATCGCCTGCCCCTGCGCGCTGGGTCTCGCCACGCCCGCGGCCTTGATGACGGCTTCCGGACGGGCGGCGGAGCTGGGGATCCTCTTCAAAGGCGCCTCGGCCATTGAAAAGGCATGGAGCATTGATACAGTCATCTTTGACAAGACCGGCACTCTGACTGAAGGCCGCGTAGAGCCAGGCATCCGCGATCCGCTGCGCGAAGACGCGAAAAGCGCTGTCGTCGCCTGCAAGGCGCTGGGGCTGGAGGTCTGGATGATCTCCGGTGACAAGGAGGAAACGGCAAGACGCATCGCCCAGGCATGCGGGATCGAGCACATTCTCTTTGAGGTGAAGCCGGAAGAAAAGGCCGCGCAGATCACGCAGCTGAAAAGCGAAGGCCGCCGTGTCGCCATGGTGGGCGACGGGATCAACGACGCCCCGGCCATGGCGGAAGCGGATCTCGCGATCGCCATGGGCACGGGAACGGACATTGCCATCGAGTGTGCCGATGCGGTGCTGCCCGGCGGGCGCATCGGTCGGGTGCCGCAGGCATTGCGGCTCGCCAAAGCTGCCCGCAGGACGGTGCGGCAAAACCTCGGCTGGGCGCTGTTCTATAACCTGATCTGCATTCCGGTCGCGGCCTGCGGGGTCGTGAACCCCTCCATCGCCGCGGCAGCCATGACACTCTCGTCCAACGGCATTTTGCTGCACTCGCTGCGGCTGAACAAGGCGGAGGCATCAAATGAAAACGGAAAGCTGTGAAATCAGGATCCGCGGCATGATCTGCCGAAGCTGCACCGACGAGGTATCCGGAATGCTGCTGCGGACAAAGGGCGTCGTCAAAGCGACCGTCAGCTATCGCAAAGCAATGGCTGAAGTCAGCTATGATCCCGTGTTGGTCTCGCCGGATGAACTGGAAAGACGCATCAAGTCTCTCGGTTATGAGACCGGAGAACGCAGCCGTGCCGAGCGTTTGCTGGACTTAGGCTGTGCTGCCCTTACCGCCCTGCTGGTCTGGCTGCTGCTTTGCTGGGGTGGAGCCTCGCCCGAGATCGGCGCTGCGAGCTTCGGCGCGCTGTTTTTGGTCGGCCTATCGACCAGTCCCCACTGCCTCGGCATGTGCGGCGGCATTCTGCTCTCGGCCTGTGCCGGTCGTGAGGGACGAAAAGCGCAGCTCGGCGCTGCGCTCGGCTATAACGGCGGGCGTATGATCTCCTACACAGCATTGGGCGCCGTGTTCGGCGCTTTGGGCACGGTGCTGACGTATACGCTCAGCATGAAGTCGATGCTCTTCACCATGCTGGGGCTTGTTGTTGCCCTGCTGGGCCTCAACATGTGGGGACTGCTGCCCGCGCTGCCGTTCCTCCCAAATGAGGCAGGAACAGCGTGCCGTTTGCCCGACAAGCTCCGGCGCCAAACGCCGCTGCTGGTCGGCCTGCTGACAGGCCTCATGCCCTGCGGCGCACTGTATGCCGCCTGGCTCTGCGCCATGTCCTCCGGCAGTGCGGCAAGGGGCGCCCTGCTGATGCTCGCCTTCTCTCTGGGTACGGTGCCGCTGATGCTGCTGTTCGCCTCTCTCGGTGCTCTGCTGCCGCGCGGCTGGACAAAAGTTCTGCGCAAGCTCGGTGCTGTGCTGGTCACGTCCATGGGACTGAAAATGCTGATCGGCGGTCTCTTGCTTTTACAATAAGCTGTCAGCCCCCTCGATGGGGGCTGACAGCTTAGGGGCACTCGCGCATATCGCACGAGGCACACGGGGGCCGTGCCTCGTTTGGTCGGCGCGAGGCCTCGCCATGCTCGGCTCAGGGAGTTTTTGAGGCGGCGAAGCTGCCTCAAAAACGATTCTATTTGCTATGCTTTGGCAGTTCCATTTCGCCTTGAAATCTGCTATACTTTCTCCGAAAGCGAGGGATTCCTATGCCTTTGATCGTCGATAAAGAGGCCGTTCGCAAAGAAATCCTGATGGCCTTTGAGCGCTGCATTGAAAAGAAACCCATGACGAAGATCACCCTGCGGGATATTGCGGAGGAAGCCGGGATGTCGCACCCGAAGCTCCTGCACTATTTTGAAAGCCGTGACGATCTGGTCGTGAGCTATCTGCGCTATACCAAGGACTATATGACCGAGAAATGCAAGCTCTGGTTTGCGACGCATCCGCGCACGGACTACGACAGCAACCTCGCTTACATGAACGCTTTCATGGCCTATGTGGCCAAGGGCGATCCCGAGGAAAAGCGCCCCAACGCCACCACGCAGACCTATGTGCTGGCGCATTACAGCGACGCGGTCGCGGATCTGGTCAAGGGGGAGTTTCGCGAGTGGCGCGAGACCATGGAGCAGTGCCTCGTGGCGATCTACGGCCCGGAGGTCGGACGCCGTGAGGCCGAGGCCATGATGATCCTCATTGCAGGAACCTTTATCTGCAACTACAACGGTGCGCTGACCGGCGAGATCAGCGACAACATCATCGGATATCTGGGAAATCTGACGCGGTCCTAAAAAGGATGATTTTGGACTTATTTCTATTGCGTGTCCGATTCCTACACTATACAGAGAAGCTAAAAAGCCGCATAAAGGGAAAAAACAAAACGCCCTGAGATGTCTGAACCAAAAGGGTTCAGATCTCTCAGGGTGTTTCAGTTTCACTTCAAAATCGGATTGACGTACCGCCCGCGGGAGGCTGTTTTTTTCCCGTACTGGATCGCGGAAACGGGACAGCGGTTGATGCAGCCGCAGCACTTGAGGCATTTGCTCTTCGTCCAGGCCGG
>ONNS01000140.1 GCA_900319275.1 uncultured Eubacteriales bacterium | reverse complement strand
TTTCAGCGCGTCCGTCTGCTTATAGTGGTTCTGCCGGTAGTAGGTCTGCAGCATCATGAAGCGCTCGTCGCCCCGGAAGGTCTTGCGGATGTGCTCGACGCCCGGCCGCAGCCGCTCCGCCGTCACGCGCTCCTCTTCCTGTATGGCGTCCACTCTGTTGTAGAGCGGCAGCACCAGAAAGTTCATCACCAGACTCAGCACGACGATCGAGATCCCGTAGCTGTCGAAGGCGCGATAGCTGAAAATGAAGATAAACTCAAACAAAAGCTGAAGCGGTCCGATCAGGATCTTATACAGCACCTCTCCCACTGCCTTGCCTCCGTTTCTCTCTTTCTTACTTGGTATAATGATTATAGGATGGCAAAACAGCAGCGCTCTTTTACCATATATTCATTGCAATGCGCATCGGGCGAATGATTGAAAAAGCATTTGATCCTTACAGCAGATCTCCCCGTCAGTATACGCCGAGATAGGTCCAACTGTCGCCGTCCCGGATGTCGCTGTGAACCGCGTACCAGTCGCTCGGTGCGAAGGTATTCCCGTTGTTGGCGGTGGTTCTCCATTCCGAGGTGGCAATCACGTGCTGTTCGCTCTCGCTTTTCTGATCACTGAACACCGGGTTGCCGGTGGCCGGATTGACCGGATCCTCCAACAGGCCGGTCATGGCCATGGTCGGAGTGTCGGCATTGGTCATAAACTGCTCGTCCGGACCAAAGCCCGTGCTGCCGAAGTCCTTTTCCATCAGCAGGCACTCAAAGATCATCACGTCGCGTTCCACCGTTCGGCCGTCGGCCTCCCCGCTGATGAACAGTTCCGGATGCAGTCCCAGATTCTGTCCGTGATCCGAGACCACAATGATGCGCGTGTTGTCGTAAACGCCGTTTTCCCGCAGGAAATCGCAGAATCTGCCGATCAGCAGCAGTGTGGCCATATTGGCGTGGTAGTGGGACATGGCGTTGATGTTCTGCAGCTCGATAGCGTTACCGTTCCCGTCGAAGCGCTGCGCGTGGGCGGCGTCATAGGCCCGGTTATCCACCACGGCTGCCGGCTCGTACGAGGGCTCCTGCAGCAGCAGCGGTTCATGGGTAATGTTGCTGCTCATCATCAGGAAGGTGTTCTCTTCCTCGGTGTCAAAAACCGTGATATCGCCCAGATGACTCAGGATCTCCGCGCAGCGCATGAAGGAGCGGTGCAGGCCCGTGGCCTCCGAGGGACTGAGAATGACCTGTACGGCGGCCTCCGGCATATTGTAATCGCCGTAGTTATAGATCACCGACTGCACGGCCAGCGGCACCGTTTTGAAAATGCTGTAGGCAAAAAAGTTGCGGTTGCGGATGATCTCCGTATCCTCGGTGCTGTGGATCGAAGTCGGCATATCGCCGTTCATGGTGTTGTACGCGCGAATATCCGGGTGGTCATCATAGATGCTCAGATCCGGCATCTGCCCATAACCGGCATAGGTGGGATCAAACACCGTCACCTGATAGCCCGCCTCGTCAAACAGCACCGGCATCAGACGCAGCGCCTCGTTCTGCTTGTCGACAAGCGGCTGCTCATCGCGCGCATTGATGCGCTCGGGCGTGTAGTCATAGCCGCCATACAATCCAGGCGAACCCACGTTGGTGAATGATCCGTAGGAAATACAATTGGGATAATAGGTAAAGCCGTCCAGCAGTTCCTTCAGTTCCGGTTTTTCCTCGACAAGATAGGGCACCAGATCGCCGACGGCGCGGTCCATCATCATCACGATCACATTTTTCCCGGTTTTGCTCAGCGGGATGCGGGCGGTATCTTTCGCGTGCATCGTCTTTGTACCGTCCGTGAGCCCTGCATAGTCCCGGGCTATGCCCGCGCAGTTGACAACGGACATCCCCGTCACCGCGAGGCACATCGCCGTCACCAGCACGAGCGCGAGCTGCTCCCTTTTCCGCCACAGCAGCAGCATCACCGCCGCGATCGCCGCGCTGACCGCCAGGTTGATCAGCATGTCCCTGTGCTCCGGGAGGGGAAGCGTGTCAAACTGCAGCAGCGCCGAGATGTTTCCGTAGTTTGTGCCAAAGAACATATAGTTGGCCGCAGCGATAATGGCGAACGTCGCCATGACATAGGTGAAGATGCGGCGCACCGGCTTATCCGACAGCCGGTAGAAGATCCCGAACCACACAAGGAAGGTGCCGACGGCATAGCAGCACGCACTCAGCACATAGCGCAGCGGCGAGTGAGGATCCGCAATATCCACGAACTCCGCTGTGGAATCGTGGATCAGGGCAGAGGGGATCAGCACCCCGGTCAGCACTGTCAGAAACAGCGCAGCGGCAAGAAAGAGGCGGCCGTTGGTCCGTACTTCCTTCTTCGGTCTGTTTTTCCCGAAAAAATGAAGAAGGATATACAGTACCAGCGGCAGCTGCAGCACCAGCGCGGCCGCCGTGATCAGCATTTGCTTCTCGCCTGTCATGCCGCCGACAAAGCGCGGCACGAACAGCGCGCCCAACAGTCCGGCCAGCGAAAAGAGAATAAACAGCACGAGCTTCGGGTTTTTGAACTTGTAAAAGATGTTCTTGACCAGGGAGAACAGATTGTTCAGCGTCCAGTAGAACACCAGGCCCGCCGGCGAATCGTACAGCAGCACCAGAAAGATCAGCGCCATGCCGACAGTCTGCACCTTGCTTCTCAGCGGAAAGCCCTTTAAGTAGATCGCCGCCGACAGCAGATTGATCACCGTCATCAGGATCGGCAGGACGTTAATGCTCATACCGCCCAG
>ONNS01000142.1 GCA_900319275.1 uncultured Eubacteriales bacterium | reverse complement strand
TGCGGGACGCGGCGCTGGAGGAGTACAAGCGCGCCCGCACCGAAGAGGAGCGGACGCGCATCGCGGACCGGGTGAAGAAGGAACTAAACGGGGAGTAAGAGTATTTCTTGACGCTGGTCCTTACCCAGCGACCTCCGATAGGAGTTTCCATGAGTCGCTCTTAATGTCCTCGTTGTACTCATCCATATTCAACCCTCCAGCTCACGGTAATAGTAATCCGGTATTATGCGGATCTGTATCTCGTTGGTGCGCAGGGCTTCTTCTTGTTCGCCATTCGGCAAAATGTCATGTCCCAGATAAAGCGTTTGGCACTGAGACAGCGCCCCCTGATTCGCTGTGAACTCACGCAGCTCCTCGTCGGTCAGTACGATGGCGATCTCCGCGTTGCCGGTGAAGTTGACACCGTTTTCCAGCTCGACCGGCTCCCGCACATGGCGCAGCAGCTCATCGGCGTACTCATAGTAGAGCCGCTCGTCGATGGGTACAAAGTCGACGACCTGATATTTGAGGCTTGCTTTATAGTCGTTGCTTTCCATGACGCGCTTGAGGCGCTCATAGGTCACGTTGCGGCAGATGCCGTTCTCATTATTTGTGCAGAGGATGAATTTGCGGTGACTGTCGGCGTGGGCGGCGTTGTGCGCCAGCACCGCGTGGCCGGTCGTTCCGCTGCCCGCAAAGAAGTCAAGAATGGTGCTGTCAGATTCAGACGCGATAGTGAGGATGCGATCCATGAGGCGCACAGGCTTGGGCGTAGAGAACGCGGTCATATCGCCCAATATCTTGCCGGTTTCTTTCTTAGCTTCGTCTGTGTGACCGACATCGTCGTATTCCCAAAGATTTGTTACAATCCGCCCGCCCATTTCTTCCAAATAGCGTTTACAGGCAATGCCGCCTTTTCCCTTGCTGGTGAAATAGAGGATTGGCCAAGCTCCTTCTTTCAATTCATAGATCCGTTTTCAGGAAAGATCTTCTACAGCACAAACCCGGAAGTCTACCGGGATGTGATCATAAAGCTTGGGGACGGAAGCTCCGTCCTGCTGGATTATTGTACCAAGAAGGACGACCATTCTCTGGTCGCCGTCATACCGGACGATTTGAATCGGCGGTTTACGAAAGGCGATATTGAGAACATCCGGGATGCGGTCAATCGTTTTGAAAAGCTGTATGACACGGAGATCGTCATTTTCAGCGTCAACCGCTTCAGCGATTGGAGCGTGCATGAAGCGAGCATCGATTGTTATCTGCATTTTGTAACGGCGGAACGGTTGAAATATTGAACGACGGCGCACGCTCGAAGCTGAGCGTGCGCCGTCGTGGTTTTGTATTCTCACTCCATAATTCTTCCGTCCCGGGAGATCGTCACGACCTGCCAGGGAATGAACTTTCCGCTGGCCTTCAGCGCGGTCTCCGCCGCGTGCTGCAATCCGCCGCAGCAGGGCACCTCCATCCGCACGATGGTCACGCTCTTGATGTCGTTGTCCCGGATGATCGCCGTCAGCTTCTCGCTGTATCTATATATTTTCCTGTAGCACAAACCCCATGTTTATTTTCCGAAATTGTTAAACCAGTTTTTCAGCTCCTCACTCTTTTGGGCGACTGTCTCCTTAAACGCCTCGGTCCGCTCGGTGCGGAGCTTTTCCCGGGTCTCCTTCGCCATCTGGCGCTCCACCTCCTTGGCGTGCTCCACCTCCGCCGCGACCTCCGCGGCGTCCAGTCTTGTGATGGACACATCGAAATCGTTGAGCTTCGCGGTCAAGGCGGTCTCATACTCCTCCTGCGCCAGAAGGATGATGGCCGTCTCGCCGTCGGCGATGCTGTCTCCTGCCTTCTCCAGCAGCGAGGTGTCACCCACCATTTCCCCGGCATCGACCGCACCGCCGACCAGCATGCCCACGCTGCCGCCCAGCAGGACGCCGATGGGCCCGCCCAGGATGCCGATCAGGCCGCCCAGCATGCCGCCCATCCAGGTGTCGTCCCCGGTGGTGATTCCATTGACGAAACCATCCATCACATTGAGCTTGCCGTTCTCCCGCTTGACGATCATCGCCTGGGAGATCGTATAGTTTGCGTTTGCGGTGTCGCGCTTCAGCTCGGAAAGCGCCTGATACGCTTCACTTTCGACCTTGTAATTTGCAAGGACCACATTCTCCCTGCCTTCAACATCGACGCCCTTCTGATAATCCTTGAAGATATTGATCACATCCGGGATCTCGTTGCCTTTGATCTCCCGACGCTGAGCACCAAGGTCAAATCCATCGTTATTCAGCTTCACAAAGAGAATGCTGTCCCGCTCTTTTGCCAGTGTCTTATCAATCAGCAAGATGCTGGTCTTGACGCCACTATACGGATTGAACACACCGGCGGGGAGAGAAATCACGCCATACAGATAATTCCCGTCTACAAGCATCTTGCGGAGATTCTTATACGCCGTCTGGGACTGGAACACGATGCCTTCCGGGACGATGATCGCAGCCCGACCGGTCGGATTCAGATGCTCGGCAATGTAGTCCACGAATAGCACTTCCGCACGCTTGGCAGAAACGCGATACCGATTGTGCGGCGTAATGCCGCCTTTCGGCGTCATAAACGGC
>ONNS01000143.1 GCA_900319275.1 uncultured Eubacteriales bacterium | reverse complement strand
GGCTCCGAAACCGTGGCTCAGACAGGCAATGTTGTTGAAAGGACCATTGAAAAGCTCCGTAAAGGCATCGACCATTTCCGGCAAAACCCCAAGCACGCGATTGTGCCGCTGGCGATTTTCCTTGCCCTCTCCATGCTGATGAATATAGCGTCCTCTTGCGCGCTCGTCTTTCAGGGCTTGAGCTCCGCCATCGGCAGCACGACTTATCCCTCTGCCGACGGAGATATGCTGGCAGCGGAAGCGGAGTACCGGGCCATGGAGGTTGAACTCCAGAACAAATTGGACAATTACGAACGCGACCATGACTACGACAGCTACACATTTGATCTCGACGAGATCGGCCACGACCCCTATGTGCTGATCTCTACGCTAACCGCCCTGCGCGGCGGCGAGTGGACCATCGCAGAAGTCCAGGGCACGCTGCAATGGCTGTTCCGGCTGCAATACGAGCTGACAGAGACGGAAACCAGCGAGGAAAAGCCAGATCCGGAAAACCCGGATGTGGTGACGGACTATGTTTCCGTCAAGGTAGAGCTGAAGAACAACAAGCTCTCGCACTTGCTCAGCATGTACTCCATGTATATGGCGACGCTGGGCAACCGCCCCGATCTGTTCCCCGGCTCCGAATACATCGGGCGCTATGGCGAGGGCAGCTATATTCACTATGACATCCCGCCCGAGGCGCTGGCCGATGAGAAGTTTGCCGCTATGGTCCAGGAGGCCGAGAAGTACCTCGGTTATCCCTATGTTTGGGGCGGCAGCTCGCCCAGCACCAGCTTCGACTGTTCGGGCTTTGTCTGCTGGGTACTCAATCACAGCGGCTGGAGCGTAGGACGAACCACGGCTCAGGGGCTCTGCGACTACTGCACGCCCGTCCGGGCCTCGGACGCCCGTCCCGGAGATCTGGTGTTCTTCGTCGGCACCTATGACACGCCGGAGGTTAGTCATGTGGGCATTTATGTCGGCAACAACATGATGATCCATTGCGGCGATCCGATCACCTATTCTAACCTCAACTCCGTCTATTGGCAGCAGCATTTGTACTGCTATGGACGGCTGCCATAAAGGAGGCACTATGAGTAAAAAGCTTGAAAAGCTTCGGGCGAGCCAAGCAAAGGACAAGGAAAGACTGGAAACGCTCCAGGCGCGGCTCAAGGCACGAGAAGATGACATTCGTGTAGAGGAACGAACCGAGATCATCGGAATCGTTGAGGAAATCGGCATGACGCCGGAGCAGCTCGCCGAACACTTTGCCGATCTGCTTGCCCAGAAGAGACAATCCAGGAAGAAGGAGGACAGTGCCAATGAAACTGTCTAAGCGCAGGATTCTTGCCTGCTTTTTGGCCGTCATGCTCTGCATGGCGGCCTTTTCCATACCCGCCTATGCCGAGGGCGGAGACTATCAGGAATATGAGATCCCCCCGGAGGAAAACACCAATCCTGAAGTGCTCACCCCGGAGGGCAACATGACGCTGGTCGATGATATCACAGGGGAAGCGGCCAACGAAAAGGAATTCATCACAGTCGTGACCAAAAACGGCCATTACTTTTACATCGTCATTGACCGCAGCGACAGCGGCAACAACACCGTCCATTTTCTCAACCAGGTGGATGAAGCGGATCTGCTTGCGCTGCTGAGCGATGAGGAGAGGGCGGCCTATCTGGAGGAGCAGCAGCCGGCTCCTACGCCGGTGCCGACGCCGGTCCCGACGCCTGCTCCAACCGAAGCACCCAGTACCGAGCAGGAAACGAGTTCCATCCGCGGTACGCTCATCCTTGTGCTGTTCGCCGTGGTCGGAATCCTCACGTTCTTCTATCTGCAGTCCAGGAAGAATCCCGCGCCCAGAACCAGGGGCGCTTTCGATCCGGAGGATTACGACTATGGAGACGACGAGGAGGAAGAGGATGAAGATTTCGCCGATCAGTTCGCAGGCTACGACACCGAGGAGGACGGCGATTGACCCAGGAAAACCGGGATGAACTGACGGTGCTTGCAAAGATGATGCAGGAGGTCCCGCCGGGGCCTCCTGTCGGCTGTGAATACCGTGTTCCCGCAGGCCATCCCTGCTATGGCTGCCGTATGTACGCAAACCCCTGTGTCTATCCCTGCAACAAGTTCCGGGAGCACAAGTTCGACCGGACAGCAGATGAATTTGCTATAGAATTGGAGGAAAGAAACCGTGAAACTTGTCATCGCTGAAAAACCGTCCGTAGCCAAAACCTATGCTGCCACCCTCGGCGTCAAAGACCGAAAGGATGGATACTTCGAGGGCGACCGATATTTGATCTCCTGGTGTATTGGCCATCTGGCTGGGCTTGCCGATGCCAGCTTTTATGATCCCAAGTACCGTGACTGGCAGCAGGAGGATCTGCCGATCCTTCCCGAAGCATGGCGTACCGTTGCTCATTCAGACAAGAAGAAGCAGTTTGACACACTCTGCATCCTGATGGATCGGGAAGATGTGACCGAGATCATCAACGCCTGTGACGCCGGGCGTGAAGGCGAGCTGATCTTCCGTAATGTATATCAGCTTTCTGGCTGCCAAAAGCCGATCAAGCGCCTCTGGCTCTCCTCCATGGAGGATGAGGCCATTCGGCAGGGCTTCCGGCTGCTCAAGGACGGCAGCGAGTATGAGGGACTGTATCAGTCCGCGCTCTGCCGAGCCAAAGCCGATTGGCTGGTTGGCATCAATGCCACCCGATTTTTCACTCTGCTCTACCATCACAAGCTGCGCGTCGGGCGCGTCATGTCCCCGACGCTTGGCATGATCGTCCAGCGGGAAGCAGAGATCCGCGCCTTTGTGCCGGAACCCTTCTTCACGGTGCAGCTCGATCTGGACTCTTTCACTGTTGCGGGAGAAAAGCTGAAGAGCAAAAAGGAAGCAGTGGATCTGGCCGGGCTGTGCAAGGGCAAGCCTGTAACGATCCAGAGTGTTACCCAAAAGGAGAAGTCCGAAGCTGCGCCCCGGCTCTACGATCTGACATCCCTCCAGCGCGAGGCCAACACGGTCCTCGGCTACACGGCTCAGCAGACGCTGGACTACACACAAAGCCTCTATGAGAAAAAGCTTTGTACTTATCCCCGCACGGACAGTCGGTTTCTGACCGACGAC
>ONNS01000144.1 GCA_900319275.1 uncultured Eubacteriales bacterium | reverse complement strand
CCACGCGTGACATGGCAAGCCGCAGCTCCCGGGCCCTGTCCGTTTGGCGGATTGCCTTGCGGCGGTGGTCGGTCTCGCTGGGTTGCGTTTCGATGAAGCCTTTCTTCTCCAGCTTCTTGAGGATCTCCGTCATCGTGGGATGCGCGCTGTGGCAGACCTCCTCCAGCTGTCTCTGGCTGATCTCGCCGCTGCCTTCCTTTTCCAGGCAGTCCAGCGCCCGCAGGGTGCCGAACTGGGCGCCGGTCAAGTCCTTTTGTCGCAGCAGCGTGTCCATCTCGCGGCGGAACGCACGGTGAATCACCGCAAATTTCACGCCGATCGGCATGTTCGTCTGGTCCATGATCTACTCCTCATACTATTATCTGATTAATTGCTTTAATCAGATAAGCTTTAATCAGATAAGCCGCAGTTCTGCGGCATTTTCAGCGCAAAAGGCGCTGAAAATCCGTCTCATACAGAACCTCTACGCACCTTACGGTGCTATAAAAACCTTTCAACGATTAAAGGTTTTTATGAGGTTCTAGTATCATAAAATATGTCGCATGCGACATATTTTAACGCAGTTTTTTGAATTGTCAAGTGCCTTTTTGCGCAAAAAACCGTCTCTCTTTCAAGAGACGGTTTTTGCGTACTGCGTCGTTCTCGCTCTCAGCCGCGGACGGCGTCGAACTCCTCGCAGATCTCCCGGCCGGGCGCCGCGGTGCAGAGGCTGACGATCACGATGACAAGCGCCGAGAACACGAAGGCGGGCAGAAGCTCGTAGATCGCAAACACGCCGCCCAGAGGGGCGATAAGGTACTTCCACACAAAGATCATCACTGCGCCGGCAAGCATCCCGCTCATGGCGCCCCATTTGTTGCAGCGCTTCCAGAACAGAGCCAGCAGCATCACGGGGCCGAAGGTCGCGCCGAAGCCCGCCCAGGCGAAGGACACCACGCGGAAGATCGAGCTGTCGGGGTCGCTGGCGAAGATCGCACCGAGGATCGCCACGCCCACGACCGTGAGACGCGCGGCAAGCATGTTCTTTTTCTCGGAAAGTCTGACGCCGCAGACGTCCCGCAGCAGATTCTGCGTCACGCCGGAGGCGGCGGCCAGCAGCTGGGCGTCGGCGGTGGACATCGTGGCGGCCAGGATGCCCGCGAGGATCAGGCCCGCGACGATCGCGGCAAGGGCGCCGTTTTCAGCGATCAGCGCGGCGGTGCGGACGATCAGGTTTTCCGCCTCGCTCTCCGTGGCGGGCAGGGCGATCGCCCCGGTGCGGGCCATGGCGAAGCCGACGAGGCCGATGATGACCGCCACCCCCAGAGAGACGACGCACCAGACCGAGCCCACGCGGCGGGAGATCTTCAGCTCGTTCTCGTCACGTGCCGCCATGAAGTGCAGCAGGATGTGAGGCATGCCGAAGTAGCCGAGACCCCAGGCAAGCGTCGAGACGACCATCAAAGGTGTGTAGCGGCCGGCCGAGGCGGAGAGAATGTCCGTCGACGCGCCAAGGGAGAGATAGCCGGGAACGGAGCGCGCGTTGTCCAGCACCGCGCCCCAGCCGCCGGCGGTCTTCGCGCCGAAAAAGAGCACAATGATAAGCGCCGCCGTCATGACAAGAGACTGGATCAGACTGGTCACCGAAGCGGCCATGAAGCCGCCCAAGGCACAGTAGGCCACGATGACCGCGGCGGAGAGCAGCATCGCTTTTTCGTAATCAAAGCCGAACAGGCTGTTGAACAGCTTGCCGCAGGCTGCGAAGCCCGAGGCGGTATAGGGTACAAAAAAGACGATGATGACCAGCGCGCCGATCGTTTCGATGACGCGGGTGTCGTCACGGAAGCGGCGGGAGAGAAATTCCGGCACCGTGATGCTGCCCGTCACCGCGCTGAAGCGGCGCAGGCGGCGCGCCACGATCAGCCAGTTGAGATAGGTGCCGGCGGCAAGGCCGATCGCCGTCCAGCTTGCCTCGGCCACACCGCAGAACATGGCCAGCCCCGGCACCCCCATCAGCAGATAGGCGCTCATGTCCGAGGCCTCGGTGCTCATGGCCGTGACTACCGGGCCGAGACGGCGTCCGCCGAGGAAGAAATCTTCGCTGCTGCTGTTTTTCGAGTAGGCAAAGCCGATCGCCAGCATGCCGATCAGGTAGACCGCAATGGCGCCGAGTACATAAATCATTCCGCTCATGGTCTGCTACACTCCTTTTTTCCGATGTCTGCATTATACCGGACGTCTTTTTTCGCGCAAGCGCTTTTTCGTGCTAAAGCGGTTGATTTTTGAAAAAAGGCAAGTATAATAGAAATAGCTATCATTTTATTCATCTTATTATGAATTTTTTTCATAAAAAAAGGAAGAAGGAGACGCGACATGATCGAGAAATACCGTGCGCTGATCACAGCCGTGGAGCTGGGCAGTGTGACCCGGGCCTCAGAGGCTCTGGGCTGCACCCAGTCGGCCGTCAGCCATGCGATCGGCTCGCTGGAGCGTGAGCTCGGCTTCCGGCTGCTGCGGCGCGCCCGCTCCGGCATCCGGCTGACAGATGAGGGTGAACGACTGCTTCCCGCCGTGCGCTCGCTGCTCTCCGCCGGGGAGCAGCTTGAGCAGACGGCCGCGTCGATCCGCGGGCTGGATCAGGGCACGGTACGGATCGGCGCCTTCACCTCGGTCGCCGTGCATTGGCTGCCGGGGGTGCTCAAGGAGTTTCAGCGTGACTATCCGCAGGTCTCCTTTCGGCTGCTCAACGGCGATTATCACGACGTGAACGAATGGCTCTCGGACGGCAGCGTGGATATCGGCTTCGTGGCGCTGCCCTGTGAGGCGGGCAGCGAGTGCATTGCGCTGATGGAGGACCGGCTGCTGGCGATCCTGCCGCGGGACAGCCGCTTTGCCAGCTATCCGCGTTTCCCGTTGGTGGAGTGTGAGCGCGAGCCCTTCATTTCCCTGCT
>ONNS01000145.1 GCA_900319275.1 uncultured Eubacteriales bacterium | reverse complement strand
CCTCGGCCTGCTTTGCAATGCGCTGTCCGTACTCCTGCGCGATCTCGCAGAAGTCATCCCCGCCAACGGCATCATAAAAGCGGGCGACGATCCCGTTGTCCTCGCAGAAAGCGCACATGTACGGCAAGCCGCTTGTGTCTTTCGGATTCTCACCCAGGACGATCTCCTTATCTCCAATCATCATGGACTGGATGATTTCATAATCTCCGGCCATGCGCTTATCCGCCATGACTCTGCCCTGCGCTTTCGGTTGCCCGCAGGAATTCCTCCATCCAGAGGGCTCTGCGGATGGTGCTGTGTTCGCCCACCAGCTTTTTCTGGAGGCACAGGACCGTGCGGATGTTGGGGACAGTGATGCCCGGGATCTCCACCATTTCCTCGGTGGAGACCGTCAGGATCTGCGCGGGCGTAAAGCCCGCCTGGGCAAAGATGCGAAACAGCCGCTTTTCATATCTCTCTCGTTTCATGACTATCGCTCCCTTCAATTTGAGATATGTAAAAAGGGCGGCCTTCCAGCCGCCCCAAAGGGTCACTTGCGTTTGGTGTGCTTGACGTGGAGAAAAATCAGCCCGCCAAGAATGAACACCGCAAGCGCGATGGAGATGATGGTTTTCGTATCCATCACTTTCTGCCTCCCTTCTTCTTTTTCTTCACAGCGAGCAGCGTACAGGTCACGGCTCCAATAAAGCCCACGCCGGTCAGAGCATACCAAAGCGTGGGATTGCGGTCATCGCCGGTCTTGGGCGTGTCACGCAGCTCGTTGTGCATTTCGATTTTGACCTCCGCTCCGGCGCTGATGGTCACGATCTTATCCGTGGCCAGCACATAGGGCTCGGAAACCTTGTCCTGAACCTCGGACACGCGATAATCCCCGCAGCGCAGGCCCTCAATGAAGATTTCGCCGTTCTTATCCGTGGTGAACACCTGCTCATAGCCGTTGGGCCCGGATACCCGGAAGGAGAAGCCCTCGATCTTCTTATCCGAAGAAGTCTTGAAGATCTTGAGCGCGCCGGTCAGCGGGACATTGATGAAGTTCTTGCCGGCCTCGTTCTCCACGACTACGGTTTTGCCGTTTTCTGTGATGGAGAAATAGTAGGCGTTTTCGTCCAGATAGAAGCCCTCCGGCGCCTTCACCTCGCGCACGAAATAGCTGCCATAGGGCAGATCACCCATCTCGTAGACGCCTACGCTGACTTCCGGCATCTTGCCGAGCTTTTCATCATCCTTATCCCACTTCTGATCGCCGTTGCTGTCCTTAAAGACTTCAAACTCAGCACCGGTCAGCTTGTTTTCAGGATAGTCCTTGTCCACCTTCGTCAACTGCACAGTGCCGCGGATCAGGGTGTTCACGATCTCCAGTTCGACCACCGCGCCGCCTTCGGTAATGCTCGCTTCATAGCTCTTGTCCGAAAGGACATAGCCGGCAGGCGCGGAAATCTCATGCACGATCCAGGTGCCATAGGGGACTTTGGCAAAAGAAAAGCTGCCGTCCTCGGCGGAGGTGGCAGTCAAAATGGCAGAAGCCTCGGTAAACTCCGTCACGTCCGGCTTAAACAGGCCGATCAGCGCACCGGCCAATGCGTTGCCCGCATCGTCCTTTTTCATACCGTGGATCTCACCGTAGATGATCTCGTTTCGGATGGCATTGCCATCGTTGGCATGGATCTCCACCACGGAGATCTCGCCGCCAGCATAGTTAAAGGCAATGGGATATTTCTGGTCCGAGAGCAGATAGTGCTCGTCGGTAGACAGCTCTTTCAGATAATACTTGCCGTCCACAGGGAGGTCGGTCCGAATGGCGGCGCTGCCGTTGGTGTTGACCGAAACGATCTCTATGAGCCCATCGTTGGGGATCGTGCTGCCATCGGCGGCAGTCAGTTCCTCCGCAGCATACAGGCCAAAGGTGACGGTCGCCACCTCACCATGCAGCCCGATGCCAAATTTCTCATCGGCCAACAGTGCTTTGCTCAGCGTGACCTGGGCCTTCTGGCGCTCATTGTTAAAGCTGGCGGAGGTCTCGGTGATCTCCACCTCCTGCCCGGCATAGACCAACTCCACAGCGCGGACTTCCGTATTCAATACCATACCGTAAGGTGCGGCGATCTCCATGACCTCATATTTGCCCAGGTACAGGAGCTGACTCACAGCCTCGCCTTCCTCGCCGGTGGTAATGGTATCTACCACGTCTCCGGCAGAGTAACGGAGAGTACCGTCCAGCGTGACCACATCCTCGGCAGCGCGGATCTCATAGACTGCGCCGGGAAGCCCCCGCACTTCATAGATCGGCTGATAAAAACCCTTGGAGGTAACAGTGGCAAAGACCTCACCGGATTTGCTGACCTTGATGATGCCTTTCTGCGCCATGTTGGCCTTTGTGACCTCCACGACCGTGACGGCATTATCCTCGCTGGCTTCGTCAGCGGTCACATCAAAGAACACCGGCTCACTGCTGAGGACGTAGCCATACGGCGCAGTTAC
>ONNS01000146.1 GCA_900319275.1 uncultured Eubacteriales bacterium | reverse complement strand
ATATTTTGGGGATTTGCTTTGCCCTTCTTTCTTGTCTATAGCTTACCATTTTTCCCGCCGCCGCGCAAGAGAGCAAAGCGCACAAATCAAAAAAATGCGGGCTTTTTTATCGTCCCGGAATATACAGCGCTTTATTGACGCAAAGTCCGGCGTATGCTATGATATTCTTACCATTTAACACGGCAAAGCTTAAAAAGGGGTGTATGCTGTTTTGAAAGACCTGAAACATCTGATTTATTTTGAAAACCTGCTTCAGGACGCGCAAAACGAGCTGGTCACGAAGGCAATGGAAGAGGGACAGCTGGCGCTGGGCTATAACTGCAGTTATATTCCCGAGGCGCTGCTGAATCTTCCCGGCTGCTTTTCCAGCCGGCTGCGCGCGCCGCGGTGCACGTCCACCGATATCGCCAGCTATTACATGACCACGCGGACCTGCCCGTATGTCCGCTCGATCCTGGAGCGCGCCATCGAAGGCGGCTACAATTACCTCAACGCCCTGTTCGGCGCCGAGGGCTGCGCGGCCATGGAGCGCATGGAGGAGCATTTTGATCTGCTCCATCCGGTGAAGAACGAGCGCTTCATCACCACGATCATCGACCCGCCCATGCGCGGCGACAGGACGAATCTGGACTATTACAAGGTCCAGCTGCAGACGAAGGTGCTGGATCGGCTGCACGAGGCCTTCGGCGTGGATATTTCCGACGAGGCGCTGCGCGCCGCGATCGCCGACCACAATGCGATCAGCCGCGTCGTCACCGCGATCGGGGAATTCCGCAAGGGAGACAGGCCCCGCATCACGGGCTATGAGTTCCACGTGATCCAGCTGGTCTCGCTCGCCTGCCCGCACAGGCTGATCCTGCCGTATCTGGAGGAGACGCTGGAAGAGGTAAAAACGCGCGAGCCGGAAGAAAAGTTTCCCTTCCGCGCCCGCGTCGTGCTGGCCGGCTCGGAGATCGACGACCCCGATTTCACCAAGCTCATCGAAAGCTGCGGGGCCATGGTCGTGGCCGACCGCTACTGCTTCGGCAGCTTTCCGGGCCGCGAGCAGATCGAGATCCGCGAGGGCGAGAGCGCCTTTGAGGCGATCTGCCGCCATTATCTGTACTGGAACCAGTGTGCCCGCTTTATGGACGGAGAAAAAATCGACCAGCGCTCGGCGGAGGTCAAGCGGCTTGTCGACGAATTCGGCGCGGACGGCGTGATCTATGAGAACATGAAGTTCTGCGAGTTCTGGAGCTATGAAAAGGTGCTGGAGAACCACATCTTTACCGATGAGCTGCACATTCCCTGCTGCACGATCGAAAAGGAATACGCGCTCGGCTCGGTCGGCCAGCTGCGCACGCGCTTCCAGGCCTTTATCGAGTCCCTCGAGATCAAGAACATTCAGGGAGGGAAGAACACATGAAACTGACGGATAAGATCATCGGCGCCGTTGACGAAAAACTGCGCCGCTTTGACCCGATCTGGCGCGCGGAACAGGGCATCGGCGGCCAGCGCGAGCGCTATTACGACAAAACAGGCGTCGCCAAGTGGCGCGAATGGCGCGGCGTGAAGGACACCTTTTATGACTACACCCAGTGGCTGAACAACATTGTTTCGATGGTGCAGATGGTCGGCTCGGCGCCCCTGCCCTGTCTCAAGGGCTTTTGGGAATACCGCTGGATGGGCTCGTACCTGGGTACCTTTATGTTCATCGACCGCCTGTTCGAGGGCTACCGCGGGACGGAGCTGCGCATCGCGCACATGAACATGCACGCGATCGTCCAGAACCTGACCAAGAAGATCGCCTTTGTCCTCTCCAACGACCAGCGTCTGGGCGGCGGCCCGTACACGGATCTGTGCATCCCGCACGACGAGACGATCACCCAGCTCTTCTTAAAGGGCTTCAAGGGCCTCTATCCCGTCCCGATGCAGACGCTGCCGGAGTTTATCATCTGCGACATCGACCAGCACATCGAGCCGTACTACATCGATGTGGCCGAGTCCTTCGGCCTGCCCGCCGACGTCTGCTCGCGCTGCGCGGCCGAGACCGGCGTGGCGCTGGACGACGCGCTGCCGATCCTGGGCAGGGTCATGCTCTCGACGAACATGCCCTGCAACGCCTCCGAGGCGACCAGCATGTTCCAGCGCCGCCGCATCGGCAAGCCGGATTTCCCGATCACGCTGGCCATGCAGCACCAGGAGCCGGAAGGACTCCAATACTCCCGCGAGATGCTCGAGCGCGCCATCGCCTTTGTCGAAGAGCACTACGGTGTGAAGTATGACTGGGAGGAGCTGTTCAAGTACGCCCGGCTCATGAACGAGCAGAACACGATCGAGCTGGAAAAATGGGATTACTTCAAGACCCCGTACTCGCCGCTCTCCGGCATTGCCGAGTCGCTCTACAAGCTCTTTGAGTGGCAGTCGGCCAACGGCACCGAC
>ONNS01000154.1 GCA_900319275.1 uncultured Eubacteriales bacterium | reverse complement strand
GGGTCTCTTCAAGAATCGCGCGGGCTTCCTCCTCCGTCTGCACCGGCCAGGCCTGGCCGATAAAGCGGGACTTCTTCTCGACGATCTCTCCGATACCGTATCCGGCTGCCGTTTTGTATCCCATCTTAGTTTCCTTCCAGGATCTCTCCGTTTAGACACCGCTGAATCAGTTCGGATGCTTTGGCTACATCCTCCTCGTTCGGCCAGACGACCGACAAATATTCCGAGCCACCCGAATAGGTCGGCTGCATATCGCCCCAGCCTCCCACGGTATTCGAGACAATGTTCCAGTCCGGACTCTCATCGAGCTGCAAGCGGATCAGCGAGGTGATCTTGCTCTGCGGCATGTCCGTCAGCACGCAGGACTCCACACTCGCTAAAAGGCTGGAATAGTTGACAAGGATCGAAGGTGAGGTCATCTTCGCGATGATCGCCTTGATCATGTACATCTGGTTGCGGCCGCGCTGGAAATCGCCGTCCGTGAAAGCGTAGCGCTCTCTGACGAACGCCAGCGCCTGCACGCCGTTGACCTCATTGTAGCCTTGATAGAACGTGTCGCCCGTCGTCGCGGTGAAATCATAATCCGACCATACACTGACCCCGCCGAGCGCGTCGACGATTCCCTCAAAGCCGCTGAAATTCACGCGCACATAGTAGTCGATGTCCACGCCGTAGAGATTGCTCAGGACCTCTTCCGACACATCGATCCCATAGATGCCCGCGTGTGTCAGCTTATCCCGCGCGCCGCCGAAGTCTTCCTCGGGCAGCTCGATATAGTAATCGCGCGGCGTGGTCGTCATCAGGATCTGGTGCGTCTCCGGATTGACCGTCACCAGGATGTTGACATCGGTGCGGCCCTCCTCCGAGGTCTCGCCGTAACCGTCGTTTCCGCTGATGTACACGGTAAATGGTTTTTGCGCGGACTTGCTGCCGAAGATCCCTTCCAGCGCGTTACCGATTCCGCTTCGAGCTTCACCGCTCTCCCCGTTCCCGGCCTCAAACAGGTTCGAGAGCGCGGCGTTCGTGCGCCAGAGGTAGCCGGTCGAAAGCGCAAGGACAAGGATCATCAGGATCATCATCGCCTTGCCAAAGCCCCGCGTTGCCCGCGGCTGCTGCAGGCCGAGCATGATCAGCCAGTACAGCAGCAATCCGCCGGACCCGATCAACAGGAACCGGCTCGGCAGGATGTTTAAAAACAGCAGCAGGCCGATCACCACAACACTGACTATCAGCTCCATCACCAAAAGGACCTTGCCAAACGCGTTGCGCTTTTTCTTTGCCTTCTGACGCTCCTCGCGAATGTACGGCTCGTCCGACGCGGGCGTGCCTTCATAATCGTACTCTGTTTGATACGGATCTTCTTCGTAACGCGGCTGCTGATACTGCGGAGCCTGATACTGCGGCTGCTGGTACTGAGGCTGCTGATATTGCGGCGCCGGATACGGATTCGGCTGCTGGTAATATCCCTGCGGCTGCTGATACTGCGGAGGCATCTGGTACTGTGGCGCTTGCTGCTGAGGCTGATATTGCGGCGCCTGTCCCCCCGCGTAGCGCGGATCATAATACTCCTCAAACTGTGCGTCGACCTGGTAGGTGCGCGGTCTCTGGTGCGTGCCTTGCTCCCTGATGGTCGGCTCTGCTGATGCGCCCTTGTTCTCGCCGGGCAGGTCCAGCCTGTCTCTTCCGTTATTTGAATATTGACTCATTGAAAATTCCCCGTTTAAGATCTCTTTAAATTTTATCTGTTTATTGTCATACAGACTTCGTGCAATCTGTAAATAATCGGCTCGCGGCGCTTTCCGGCCGTGAATCGGTGCCCTATTGTACCACAAACAATTGAGGTTGTAAAACCGGGCGGGTTCTGCTATAATGTATTGAAACTTTTGCCATTTGGCAATCGTCGCTCAGCCAGTGCGAAGCAGCGGTTGTCGATCAGCAAAGGGGCCCAATAAGCAAATGTCACTTATTTTTCATACCGATTAGTTTTCAGCGAGGTTATTACGTATGGATTACAGTAAGCGTGAAAACACTAACCGGCGTCTTCTCAGCGGAAATTACGGTGAAAAGCTGTATTCCCGTGTCTGGATATACGCACTGCGCATCATGTGCGTCTGTTTCCTGGCTGTCTGCTTTGCCGGAGC
>ONNS01000150.1 GCA_900319275.1 uncultured Eubacteriales bacterium | reverse complement strand
TTTTGCAGTCCTTCGAGATGCCAAAGGCTTGAAAGACCGTCATCACAGCCCCGTTGCCCTCGGTGCAGGGGTAGCCGATCAGCGTAAAGGCATCGTCGCCGCCGCCGAAAAGCTGCTGGTAATACAGCAGGTTTTCAAAGCTGTAGAGTTCGCAGGACGCGAGCATCTGCAGCCCGTGGGAGATGCGGTATTCGTCACTGCTCTCCTCGCTGTACTCGTAATTGGCCCAGTCAAACTCCTCGGGGAAATCCCGTGTGAAGTTCAGTACCTCCAGAAACTCCGGGCTGTCGAAATGAACCTCGCCGCGGCTCCAGTCCACAAAGCGCTCCATGTCGAGCCCCAGCATCAGCCGCAGCACCTCCGCGCGATCCGTGGTTTCACTGAAGACCGTGCAGCCCTCGGGCATGGCGCGCAGGGCCGCCATCAGTTCGGTATAGGTCCAGCCCGGCGTATCGCCCACGACGCGCCTGGCGCCCACGGCGGTCTGCACCGAGAACGACGCCGGGATTGCGAAGAGCAGCTCTCCCTCGGTCATGGCCCGAAGGACGTTGGGAAGAAAATCATCCCGCCGCAGCTCCCCGTCCGCATCGAGCAGCGCGCCCTGGTCGAGCAGCAGCCCCCTGGCCGCCAGCTGCCGCGACGGCATACCGTTGAGATCCAGGATATCGGGCATGCGGCCGGAGAGGATCTCCGTCTTGAGCCTGGTCACGCCGGCATCCCAGCCGCTCTTTTCATTGTTGTATTCCGAGTAGTCCGCCACGTCGATATGCACGTCCTCGCGCGAGCGATTGAAGCGCAGCACCGCCTGCTGGGTCATCCAGTCGAGACCCTGCGTTGCCAGCGTCAGATGCTGCTTTTCCTTGACCTCGCCGGCCGGTACAGGTCGGATCGTGAGCAGTTTCGTACCGGAAGTCTCCGGCGCGCGCTTGCCGTTGAGCGTTTCATAGGTGTGGATCGGAAGCTGCTCGTACTCGTTATATACGCCAAGGAAGCCGCCGTCCTCACGGGGCAGCAGCGTGCCGACGGCGTCGGGCGAGAGGTCGAGATTCAGGAAGTTAAACAGCTTTTCACTGCTCTGTGTATCGCGCCGGTAGCCGAAGACATTGTTGCCGTCGCGGTAGTAGAACAGACAGTCCCCTGTACCCGAGGATACGTTATAGAGATAGCCGTCAAACGGCAGCTCTTTGTCGAAGGCCATTGCGGCAGTGTCGAGCGTACTGAGCTTCGAGCTGCCGCCCCCCTGCGCAGCAGGGGTATAGCTGACGAGCACCGTGCCGTCATTGAGCACGCTGACGCAGTTGATCCAGAAGTCGTCTCCGGTCCTGAGCACGCCGCCGAAGCTGCGCGAGGCAAGATCATACACAGCCAGCGCCATGTCTGTCTGAACAAGGAGTCGTCCGCCGCCCAGGCTCTGGACATTATAGACATACACCTGCCCGTCGGAGTAGTCACCGGTGGGCAGCGCATCGGTATCGAGCAGCCATGTATCGATCGCCTCTCCGCTCGCCGTGTCAAACACGCGCAGATAATAGGCGTGCTCATTGCGGTAGGCGGCATACCACGCGTCGGAATATTTCTCTACGTCCGCGCCGGCGTCGCTCCAGCTCACGTCGGTCTGCACCAGGGCGATGATCTGCCCCTCGTCTCCGGCCGTGAGGGCGCAGAGGCTGGTCCAGCTGTCGGCATCGGGGTGAACCGTCTCCCCCTGAAAACCGCGGTAGCCCCGGATTTCATGGAGTGTACCGTCGAGCGCCATGTGCCAGAGTCTCTCCTCGCTCACGTCCTCCATCATGCGCTCTCCCCGCTCGTCCAGTCCGCCCTCTTTCTGCCCCACGACAGTATAGACCGTGCCGTAGAAGCCATCCGGCAGCATATAGTTGCCATAAAAGCCGGTATTCTCCGGCAGGGCCGAGGCATCGACCGCAGCAAGACTCGCCGTGTACACCGTGCCGGTATTCTGCGGCTTGGTCTCGCCGCTGTCAGCCGTGGGTTTGCTCTGCGCGCAGGCAGCAAGAGAAAGCCCCAGCGCGAAAACGAGCAGGGTGGCAATTGTGCGCTTCATTCCTTTCATAACGCATCCTCCCCAGCAATTTTGTTCTATGGCCACATCATAGCACACATACGCCGTTTCGTCTCTTAAGCTTTCTTAAAAATCGCCAATGCGCGCTTGTACACACGAAAATTTGTGGTACAATGGCAGCATAAAAGGAGTGAGTGATCATATGCCGAAACAATCCCAGATCCTGATCGTGGACGACGATC
>ONNS01000152.1 GCA_900319275.1 uncultured Eubacteriales bacterium | reverse complement strand
TTACCCGGATGATGAATATTTCTTCCTCAAGCTATTCGATGCCAGCCGCAGGAGTTATGATCGGAATCCTAAATCCCACAGATTTTGTGATTGAGCCTTATTTTTCCTACCTTACGCAAAGCATTCGCGGAACTCTTGTTCAGACAAAATCGGGATATTCAGCTCCCGGGCCTTGCGGTTTTTGGAGCTGGTGGACGTCACATCGTTGTTGATCAGAAAGCTGGTCGATTTTGAAACCGCGCCTGTGACCTTGCCGCCCTCGGACTCGATATAGGCTTTGAGCTCATTGCGGTTTTTATAGGTGTAAACGTCGCCGGTCACCACAAAGGTCAGCCCCGCGCAGCGGCTGCCGGACGCTTTCTGCTCGGTGGCCTCGACGGTGACAATCGTCAGCAGCTCCTCTAACTGTGCACGGTTTTCCGCATCCTGTATCCAGCGGACAAACGCGCCGGACTTTTCGGGGCCGATGCCGTCGATGGCCGAGAAGAGCGCCGGGTCCTCGGCCGCGGCGGCCAGCTCGATCAGCTCGCGCAGTGCGTGGGCCTCCAGCAGTCTCTTGGCCACGTCGACGCCGATCAGCGGGATGTTCAGCGCGTACAGCAGCTTCCGGTCGCTGACCGTGGCGGCCTTTTCCAGGCTGGCCTTCAGATTGGCGGCCGATTTTTCGCCAAAGCCATCGAGCGCGGCGATCTCCTGCAGATGGTCGGTCAGCCGGAAGATATCGGCATAGCTCTTGATCCAGCCGAGATTGACAAAGCGCGCGAGCGTCTGTTCGGAGATGCCGTCGATGTCCATACCGGCTTTGGACACGAAGCGCGTGTATTTCCGAAGCTTTTTGGCCGGGCAGCCCTCGTTCGTGCAGCGCAGCGTTTGCGTGCCCGAAGCCTCGCTGACGCGGATGCTCGTCTCGGCTCCGCAGACCGGGCAAGTGTCGGGAATGACCAGCTCGCCGACTGGAGCAGACACGCGGATGACCTTCGGGATGATTTTATTGGCCTTGATGACCGACAGCACACTCCCAGCCCCGCCGATGCCGAGCCGCTCGCACTCGCTGATATTGCACAGCGAGGCGCGGCGAACGACCGTGCCCTCTAACTCCACCGGCTCGAACACGGCGACCGGCGTGATCGACGAGGCCGCACAGCTCCATTCGATGTGGTCAAGCCTGGTCTCGGCGGAGGTGTCGGCCCACTTGAAGGCGTAGCCCGCGCGTGTGGCGTGGTGCCCGGTGACCGAGCCCTGCGCGGCATAGGCCGTATCGTCATAGCAGATCACCAGACCGTCCACCGGATAGGGATTCTCGCCGTCGGTCACTCTGGCGGTCCAGCGCGCAATGGCAGCTTCTATATTCTCCTTTGTCGGCTCGGTCAGCTGCTCGTGCTCGACACAGGTGAAGCCCTGGCGCTCCAGCCATGCCATCCGTTCGCCCCAGGAGAGGATATCCGGATCGACGTGCACCAGCGTGAACGGCAGCCAGCGCAGACAGCGCGGCCTGACCTCTTCCACATCCTTCAGCGACAGCGAGCCCGAGGCCAGATTGCGTGGATTGGCGTAATCCGCGCCGGACTCGAGCGTAAAACGCTCAAAGTCGGCATAGGAGATCAGCGCCTCGCCGCGGATCACCACATGGCCCTTGTCCTCGATCGTCTCGCGGATGCCCTGGATCGCAGGGGCCAGGTGCGTGATGTTCGTGCCGACGTGCCCGTCGCCGCGTGTCACGACCCTCGTCAGGCGGCCGTTGTCATAGGTCACGACCAGCGTCAGTCCGTCGAGCTTCCAGGATATCCAGATCGGCTTTCCCTCGGCCCAGCGAACGAGATCCTCGGTCTTTTTCGTCTTGGCGAGCGAAAGCGCCGCGAATTCGTGCGTCTCCTTCTCCCCTGCCGTCGTGTCGGCCGAAACATTATTGGTCGGGCTGTCATCGAGCACGACTCCGCTCTCGGTCTCAAGCTGTTTCAGCTCGTCAAACAGCGCGTCCCACTCGTAGTCGGTCATTAGCTCGCCCCGGCCGTTATAATAGGCGTCCGAGGCCGCGTTCAGCCGATCAACGATCGAGCGCATCTGTTGGATTTGTTCATCCATGGTTTTCCTCACCTTTGCGTTCATAATGAATAGAGGATGGCGAAAAGCCAAAAAGCTTTTCGCCGCGCCACTTTGTGGCGCAGCAAAACAGCACAGCTGTTTTGCCGTATATTCATTGCAATGAGCATCGGG
>ONNS01000158.1 GCA_900319275.1 uncultured Eubacteriales bacterium | reverse complement strand
CAATGTCAGGGATGTTGTCATTGTCCTTTTCGATCTTTGGCAGATTCAGCCCCATCATTTGATGGGCTTCTTTGACTTTTTCAATAAGCTCCGCTCTATTCGATTTGAAAGTCAAAAGCTTGTCTGCGAGTTCCTCATAGAATGGAACCCAAGAATACTTTGTCTTTGCCATAACCTTACCTCATTTCTGTTAAGCAGTCATGTCCGCATTGTCAGTCCACAGCTCACACTGTGTCATGACGGTCTGAAGTTGCTGTGTCCCGCGCCCGTAGGTCGTGGAGAGCGCAACCTCGGCGTCGCGCATGCTAAGCTCGTATTCCCGATAGACCCTTACGGATTCTTCGCCGAAGTTGATCAGCTGCTGGGAAATCCCGTTGACGATCATCCCCATTTCGGTCAGCGTTGCGCCGACCTTTGCAAAGCCGCTGCCTGTTCTGGCGTTGATGACAATATTGGTTGTTAAGGTTTGTGCCACTGTTCAACGCCTCCTCATGCCTTGCACACGATTTTCCCGGTCCCGTCGCGGAATATAAAAAAATACACCATATCGCCCACGGTGTACGTCTCGTTATGTATTGCCGAAATCAGCGTACTTTCAATGCCATCCCTGTCGAGGGAGACCACGGTGTAGCCGGTCTCTGTCGCGGTCAGAACCTTGCCGCGCTCAATAATTGCGCCGTATTCCATGCTCTGCCCTCTCTATGTGATGCTCCTGATGCAGCGGCGCATCAGGGCTGTTGACGTCTTGTTGATAAAGTCGTGCTCCGCCGTTTCGATCACCCACTCGCCGGTAGCGTCCGTGTTCCCGGCAATATCAATGCGCGTCATGGCGGCGAATCCGATGTTGTACTCCGATTCTACGTTCAGACTTTCGCACTGCCGGTTCACGTCCAGCAGCAGCCCTTTGGCCCAGCGCCCGGCCTGGATGTTGCTCAAGGCCGGATGCTCGCCCGTGACGGTCGAAATGTGGCTGCCCGGCACGTCCGTATCGGTGGCAGTCGCACCGGCGTATGGCGTCCGCACGGTCAGGCTCCGCAGCTTTGCGCCGTTTCTGCGGTAGTCAAAGCCGCTGCGCTTCGCCGCAAGCTCTATCCTCTGGCTCGGCTCCCGATCCTGCGCAAAAAGTATGCCGATTCCGACATACTTTCCGTTCACACATTTCAGAGTTGCGCCCTCCAGCATCAGGAGGCGGCGCAAAAAAGCGGCAGCGGTCTCGTTTTCCTGCTGGATATACGGAATAACCGTCTGAGCGTCTATGCCATATAGCGCGTAGTCCATGCCGCTTGCCATCGCTGCGCTCTGCATGATCTCGCCAATGGTTTTTCCGATGTAGCTGCGGTATGTTTTCTGCCTGGCCTTGCAGGGCAGCGCCGTCGCAAGGATGCGAAAGCGCCCATCCTCCGGCAGCACGGTATTGACGTACAGTGTTCCAGTATCGTAGCCGTCATGGGCTACCAATATGGTATCGTCTTCCTCCGGCCCCCAGGCGTACCACCCAGCAGCGTTTTCAAATTCAACTTCCAGGCTGTCGCAGCGGCCTCCTGCAGTGTCGCGGGCGACGCACTGGCGCACGATCACATATTGTGTGATATCCTTGCCCTGATAGATGATTTGCAAGCCGTCGCCCCCTCTCGTTGATATCAAAAAGCCGGGGTTTTGGTTTTTACCAAAGCCTCGACCCCGGCGATAGATTCAAATTGGTTTTATTCTCTCCGCTTATCAAGCACCGTGCAGGTGGCGGAGTAGATGCGGTAGAATTGTCGAATCTTCATGCAGAGAAAATCCGGTATGGATGTATGTGTCACCATCCCGGCGGTTATTACTTTTTCGAGATACGCTTCCGCCCCGCCAGGATTGACGCGCTGAAAAAAATGCTTGCCAGCTCCACGCCCTCGGCAGCGTCCGTCGCGCCGATGCGCGACACTATATCCTGCATATCAAGCCCCTCGTTGCAGATCGAGGCTGCCTTTGCAAACAGTGAGAGGCCTTGCCGATATCCCATGCCCGAAAGGTTCC
>ONNS01000153.1 GCA_900319275.1 uncultured Eubacteriales bacterium | reverse complement strand
GTGGCGTTGGCGGCCAGAGCAGAAGCCAGGGCGTCGATCAGGGTGTCGGACTGGAAGAAGTGGTAACCGGCTTCGGCATAGGAGGCCACGACGGGATAGGCGTCAGCGTTGCTCAGGCCGAGGGCCGTGAGCAGGGCCGCGTCCTTGGCGTCGTCAAACTTGTAGAGGACCATGTCACGGTGAACGCCGTCAGCCTCGGTCTCGGAGTAGGTCACGATGTCGGCAACCTTGAGATAGCTGAACTCCACGCCCTTGATGGCGTAGCCGTAGGACTGCTGGCCGTTGCCAAGGTTGTTGACGGTTCCGTCGTCCATGGCGGCTTCCAGGGCAGCGTCCTTGACGCCGGTGGAGACGTAGGACTCCAGCATGGCGGCCACGGCGTCGTCGGTGTTGGCCATGGTCAGGTCGTACTTGTAGATGTCGATCTTGCCGGTTTTGGTGAAGTCGATGGTGGAGTCCGCGACAGTCGCCGCGCTGACGCCGATGGACAGAGAGAAGAGGATGGAGATGGCCATGATGGCCGCCAGGATACGCTTGATTTTCATGCTTTTAGTTCCTTTCTTTTATTTGGTTTGTGATATTAACGCTCAGGCGCGGGTTTGTGCGCCTTATGCGCGGGTGACGGTTTCGCGGCATGTTCTTTTTCGCCGGACAGTTCCTTCACCTTCGCGGTGTAGGCTGCCATGACGCCTTCATTGATCGCCGTGCGAGCCTCTGCTGTGACAGGATGAAACACGTCGGCGTACTCGGTTTCGCCTTCGCCGCGCTTGAAGGCCCGCTGGGGCATCTGAACGAACAGACCCTTTTCAGAGTCCATGACCCGAACTCCGTGGACGGCGAACGCGCCGCCGATTGTGACGCTGGCAAGCGCTTTCAGGTGAGAGTCTTCCTTGTCCATGAGCCGGTCGATCCGGACCGAAATGTCTTTGGAATAATCCATAGTGCTGTTCCTTCCTTCTTTTTTTGATGGATTGGGCGGATCAGAGTATAAAAAACGGAGCGTCCCTGCTCCGGTAGAATGAATTGTTTTTGGTTATCATCAGACGACCTCCGTCTTTGTTGCTTCGGTATCTTTATTCCTTGATTCTCCGCTTTTTTGTCAGAGCAAATAGAAGCACAGCGGCAAAACTGCCAAACAACGCAAACGCAATGAACAGTCCGCCGAAGCCGAGTCCGCCGGTCGCGGGCATCTGGAAAATCAGAGTATTGACAACGGTGAGCTCCACCTCCGCCTCTGTTTCGAGCGTGCCGTCAAAGGCCGGCCCCGGAAGAAGGTTATAGCCCTCGCGAGGTTCCACCTCGATCAGGCGGTAGCGGATTGCGCCGTCGTCCTCTGTTGTAATGCAGAGACCGGTGTATTCCGCCCAGCCGTTGGCGTCGGTGGTTAAGAGGCCATCGGTAACGGAAGCGTTGGTGCAGGTTCCGGGCTGCGCGGGATCATCCTCCGCCCGCGCCTGCACGGGGCTCCAGGTAACGCCATCGTCTAAGCTGTAATCCAGCCGGAACACAACGCCGGACAAGGCTTGCCCCTTCTCGTTCACCTTATGGATCCGGATGCTGCCCAGGCGCTCGTTTTCAAAGTGAACCTGGTTTTCAGCTGCGGCTACGGTGATGATCTGCGGGTTTTCAGAGCGGCAGATATAGCCCTCCGGGACGATCTCCGTTATACGCAGCTCTGTCCCAACGGGAATGTCGGGCGTCAGGAGCTTGCCATCCTGGTCGGTGGTATAAGTGCCTCTTGTCCACCAGCCGATGCCGTCCTCCTCATATTGTTCAACCTTGAACTGGATTCCTTCGACAACACCATCCGATGAGGTTTTGACGATTTCGACCGGAACGTCCACAGGCTTGTTTTTCACGGTAATGCTCATCAGCCCGCCTTTAGACAGGCCGGTGATGGAGATCTTGTGCAGTCGGCAGTCACCGTTTGCATCTTTTGTGAGCTGATCTCCGGAGTAAGTCTGGTCAAAAAGAGTCGTGTCATCCTTTGTAACGGTAATGCGGATGCTATCCGGCCAAACGTTATCTTTGCCGTGACGGGAAAGCACCTCAAGCAGCGTAAACGAGCCGTCGTGCAGATCCTCGAAGGTGTAAACAGGGTCACCACTGGCGTTAAAGCTTGCGTTGGTCGCATAGACGTTGCCGCTGGCATCAGAGGTTCCGAACCAGGTCTTA
>ONNS01000155.1 GCA_900319275.1 uncultured Eubacteriales bacterium | reverse complement strand
TCCCACAGATTTTGTGATTGAGCCTTTTCATCGAACCGTCCGCTTGCTCCAGCTGCGCGTCCACAAATCTCACGACCTCCTCCAGATCGTCCGTTGTCGCCTCAATTTCCAGCTCCGCTTTCACGGTTTCCCCCGGCGGCTCTCTTTCCTTTGTATTCCAGACACAGCATGGTAAGATCGTCGAACTGCTCGGCGTCCCCCACGAAGTCATTGACAGCGGCCCGTACATTCTTCAAAATCGCCTCCGGAGAAGCGTCCGGCTCCCGGTTCAGCGCGTCCAGCATCCGCTCCGGTCCAAACATTTCATTCCTCCCGTCGGTTGCCTCCGGCACGCCGTCGGTGTACAGGAACAGCTTTGCTCCCGGTTCCAAATGAAGCTCATATTCCCTATAGCGCGCCCCCTCCATGCCGCCGATGACAAATCCATGCCTGTCCTTGTATGTCTCAAAGCCGCGCTCCGGCATCTTCATCGCGGGATACTCATGCCCCGCATTGGTAGCCAGAAGGCGTCCTGTGGAAATCTCCAGGACTCCCAGCCAGACGGTGACAAACATTTCCTCGTTGTTGCTGGCGCAGATCGCGGCGTTTGCATCCTCCAGCGCTTTGGCGGGAGACTTGCCCAGCATGGCGTTGTTGGCGATGATGTTTTTGCAGAACATCATAAACATGGCAGCCGGGATGCCTTTCCCCGAAACGTCGGCGATCACAAGCCCGAGATGGTCGTCGTCGATCATGAAGAAGTCGTAGAAATCGCCGCCGACCTCCTTGGCGGGCGTCATGGACGCATAGAGATCAAATTCCTCTCTCTCCGGGAACGCCGGGAAAAGGCTGGGCAGCATATCCGCCTGGATGCTTCTTGCCAGCTCCAGCTCCGTGCTGATCCTCGCGGAGGTCTCGGTGAGCTTCATCTGCTTTTGCACAATGTCCTGGCCGTGATCGACCAGCTTTACGGCGGCCACGGAGACGATGATCAACTGCAGCAGCTTGACAAAATAGTTGGAGATCATGGTGTTTTTGAGCATGAGCTTTTCGTCGTAGGGTATGCCCCGCACGGCGTCGTCCAGCCACATTTTGTCATTGGTCACGATGGCAGTCCCGGGTTCGTACTGAACGAAATTCAGGTCCAGCATGCCGTGATTGGCCCCCAGCAGATAGGCGAAGAAAAACACGACGATGGACAGCGCCGCGATGAACATGGTGTATTTTTTGTTGAAATACCGGACGGACAGAAGGATGGGAATCACCACCAGAAGGACCACATTGTAGGTGAGCACGTAGGTCGTCCCGGCGTAGACCAGGGTGAGCGTGCCCATGAGCAGATACTTGATCCATTCCTTTTCGTACCGGAAGTAGCGGCTGATCCCGTCGGAAACAGCCATCAGCACAATATTGAATATCATCAGTCCGCGAAAGGAGACCCGGATATAGAAAAAGCCGCTCTCAAAAAGAAACCATGTGACCGCCACGATCAGGATGGTAATGTTGAGGATCACTGCTATCATGCGGTTTGCTTTGGTCTCATTTTCTCTTAATACTTTTTCGTTTTCCATAAATCGTCCCCCGAAAACGCTCTATCTTCCCGCGCTCCCGGGATGCTCAGTCTCCGAAGCTCTCCGTGTTGGAGCCGTGTGCCGGGTTAACAAAAGCGGCGCAATGCGCCCAAGATCAGCCGCACTGCGCCGAAGAATCGGAAGAAATCCTGCCTTCGCGCGTTCAATCAGGCTTTGCCCTGCTTCTTGATGTTGTTGGCCAGGAAGAAGATAAGGCAGCTGAGAAGCAGCGAGCAGACAGAGGAAGTGACTTCCTGCGCTCCGCTTCCGAAGGTCATGATCAGAGAGATCACGCTGAACACCACGCCGATGATGGAAATGACCCAGAGAGGCTGCGCCTTGGCGGCGTCCTTGGCGGCGCGAAGGGCGAAAATGCCTTCCAGCAGATCAAAGACTGCGCTCAGCAGAAGGATAACGCCCGCGGCCAGAACCGCGCCCACGCCGGTGGCTGCCTCGGCATTGGTCATTTGGACGGCTCCGGATGCGCCCAGTGAAGTGTACCCCATGTCAAGGACAATTTTGAATTTTAGGGGGTAAAAGAATCCCCCGGATATGGTAAAATGAAACTGCTTTCCCGCCGTGGAGGATAG